>JAJTBW010000206.1 GCA_021286705.1 Sphingobacteriia bacterium | reverse complement strand
CTTCGTTAAACATAGCTGACTTAGCTTCCGGCTACTATATCCTTTCGTTACATTACAGTGATAACTTAAACTACAGCGCTAAGTTTTTCAAGAAATAGATAACTATCTAACACGGTCGTTACCTAATCGACTTTACCCCTACTCAGGACGGCGATTGTATATTAATTGGTTCTGCCTCAGCCATTGACCAATATTCGGATTATCTATGTTATGATGTCTGAATCATGAAGTTGGATGTCTTTGGTAACAAAGACTACTGTAAGTATTATCTGATCACCACCAATGGTCTACCAATGGCTATGGATTCACACTTCTAAAAGACAAGGAGGAGAAGCTTTTACACACAGGAGACTGTGTGCTCTACGATAATTATGTAAGTCCTACTCAAGGGAAATTCCCATTAGAGCCCCCCCCTGCCATCCTGTCACCAACTGACATGAAACGGTTTTTTTCAAAAACATGACACGTTTTTCAGAAACCTGCCACGTTTTTCATTTTTCGGACTTTTTGTCATGCTGTTTTTCATTCTATTTCATTTTCGAGGTGATGAAATGAAAAAAGGGTTTATGCTCATTATTTGGAGAACTAGGGTCATCAGCTCCAAAAAAAAAAGAGCTGTAGTAATTAACAGATTTTTAAACCCTAAAAACAAACTAATCATGGGTAAAATTGAAAGTGGAATCCTTGGTGGATTTCAAGGAAAGGTCGGCACAGTAGTTGGCACCGTCAGAAATGGTAAAGCCTTTATGCGACTGTACAGAAGAACCATTAGAGTATCAAAGAGCATCCCGGCTCTAACCGTACGGAGCAAGTTCAGTATGGTTGGTGATCTGATGAAATCAATCTCCGGTTTGCTTAGAGCTGGATACTCCGACTCAGAATCACCCTGGTTTTGGTATGCCCAATCAAAGGGTGCAATCATTAAGAATGCCACTGAAGGCACCTACCCATCGGTATCAATCAACTTTGCTAAAATTGCCTTTAGCAATGGTACAGGTACCATCATGGATGGATTTTCAGGAACTGTCACTCCAAACACACGTGAGGTAACCCTTAATTGGGAATGTGACGATCATTATGATGACATTACTCAGAATGACAAGGTGATCTTTATCGCCCTTAACAGTCAAACCAAAAAGGTGTGGAGACATGAGTTAACTGAAACCCGATCAGCTCAAACCTCCATCCAAATGCTTCCTGAGTATCTAGGCACAGGCATCATCCACCTCTACGCCTACACCTGCTCTCCAACAAAGGACACAATCACGGGTAGACACAGAATATCCCCTTCTGTGTTCGGTGGAACGGTAACACTCAACTAGCCATCAGGGCTTATTTGGTTCTCTGTTAAGATAAAGCAGCCTTTCATCGCAGAAACAGAAAACCATTAAAGCCAAAACCCGGGTGCCGAAGTTTGCTTCATGAGAAATCAGAAGCTTTCTTCGGCACCCAACTTTTTTGCCGACTTTCACAAACTTATCCTCACTGATTGTTCTGTTTAATTGGCTTATCTTTGAATCAATTTTAACTAATATGTACCTAAACGAAAACACCAAAATAGAGAAGTTCATTGTTCATTCAGTGGGCAACTCGGGCTTAGAGGAAGGCATCTATCTTTCAGATCAACTTATAAATCTCAGCGATGAAGTGGAAGAACAATTCAACCGTTTTTTCAACTCCTCTTTCAAATCTGATGACCAATATCGCTTCTTTCATGAATCTGAGTTAACCCTCAATGCAGTGTTTAGTTTTGTTAAACAAATATTCGATTACCCCGAGACCTTTGTTGAGCAGTCCAGGCATCTGGCTCGTCATCTATATGAACAATCATCACATCCCCGCATCAAAGGCGGTGAGTTCTATATTGCGACACTAAATGATTGCCACATCAACGGCCAAACATGCAATGCTATCGCACTCTTTAAATCCGAAAACAAAGAGACTTACCTTAAGGTAAAACCAATGGCCGGCAGTTTCGATATCAATACCGATGACGGGATTAATCTTCGAAAGCTGGACAAGGGTTGTCTTATCTTTAACACAGAAGTAGAGAATGGATTTATAGTAACGGTGGTTGACAATCTTAACAGAGGTAATGATGCCGTTTACTGGAAAGATGGTTTCCTAAAAGTGCTCCAAAGAGGCACCAGCTATAGCCATACAGCGGAGATGATGCGGGTCTGTCAAAACTATATCAATGCCGAGTTTCCGCAGACCTTTGAGGTAAATAAAGCCGATCAAGCCGACCTTATGAATCGTTCGCTTAGCTTCTTCAAGGAAAATGACTCATTTATTCTGGAAGAGTTTACCGATCAGGTCATTGCTCAACCTGAGCTGATTGAATCATTTAACTCATACCGCGAGAAATTTGAAGATGAAAACCAGATAGAGCTGCCCGATCAATTTGAAATTTCTGATCAGGCGGTAAAAAAGCAGGCTAAAGGATTAAAGACAGTCATCAAGCTTGATAAAAACTTCCATATTTACATTCATGGAGATCGTCATCTGATTACCAAAGGATATGACGAGGTAACGCAGAAGCACTACTATCAGTTATTCTTTGACGAAGAGTTATAGTCTTGTCGATTCCTAATTACAGTATCATTATCGGCACTTTCTTGCATTAAACGGCTGGTTTTTTAACACTAAATTGGGCACAAAGGCACACTAAAGCTTATCTTAGTAAAAACAATAGAAATATGGCTTTTTTTACCCGACTAAGAGATCATTTGCCTCTTTATACACGTATCATCATGTACCTTTCACTAATGGCATTAATAGTCATGATGTTTCCAAGGGAGGGCAAGTTCAAATATGAGTTTAGAAAGGGTAAACCGTGGATGCATGAAGACATGGTCGCTCCTTATGATTTCGGGATCTATAAAGACGATGACCAGATACAGCGGGAAAAGCAATCAATTATTCTTAGCTCCAGTCCATATTACCAACGTGACACGCTTGCGGAGTCAAAGAAGCGGGAGTCTTTTCTAATTGAGCTGGACAAACTATTCCCTGAGAATAAGAGTCTCACTGGTTCAGAACAAATATTCAACAAGATCGCCCGCGAAGAGGCTCTGGCTATTTATGACACCTTATTCGTTCGAGGCATTATAGAAAGTCCTGCCGGTCAGGAGAAAAATGGAAGGACATTAAATCTAATCGTTGGGAATACAGTGGTGGTCTACCCTTTTTCTCATTTTTTCACCTTGCAATCAGCATATC
Organism: Sphingobacteriia bacterium; assembly: GCA_021286705.1. GTDB lineage: Bacteria > Bacteroidota > Bacteroidia > Bacteroidales > TTA-H9 > JAJTBW01. The sequence goes on along the minus strand of JAJTBW010000206.1, from coordinate 3,380 downwards.
AATACTTAAAAAAGCAGGCTTCAAAGACATCTCTTGATGGCTCGGTGCAGTTTATGAAGTTCATGGAGGGAACACTGGAACGCAATGTCCGTTTTAATGAGAACCTAACAAAGATAGATATTGAGGAGAAGGTAAATGCCATTCCAAAGACCAATGGAATGATTCAGCAAGGTGAGAGAATTATCTCACGTGGAGAACTTATAACGGATGAGAAATATAGAATCATTGAGTCTCTAAAAAAAGATTACGAAGAGAAGTTAGGACTATCGGCTCGATTTGCAGGGGTTCTTATCGGGCAGATTATATTGGCGGGTATTTCTACCCTTGTGCTTGTATTTTTTCTTTACTTCTTCAGGAGAGAGGTGTTCCGCGATCACAAACGATCTAGTCTAATTCTCATCCTGATACTACTAGCTGTTGGTTTAACCTCACTGCTGCTCAGGACAAGACCAGACCTGCTCTACATTGTTCCTATATGCCTGGTGCCTATAATAATGAGGGTCTTTTTTGACTCCAGATTGGCATTGTACGTACATATCATTACCATCATTCTGATAGGATTCATGGCACCAAACGGCTTTGAATTCATCTTTCAACAGTTTATTGCTGGTATAATCACCATCTTTAGTGTGGTGAATTTTCAACGAAGGAGCCAGTTTGTCTTCTCTGCATTCATGATCTTTATTGTCTACAACCTTATCTATATTGGCAATCTTCTGGTTCAAGATGGCGATCTTAATCACTTTGAAATCCTAAGAGTGGGACTATATGGGGGCAATGCATTTCTAATGTTATTGGCTTACCCTCTTATCTACATTTTTGAAAAGACCTCCGGATATATTACCGAGGTAACTCTACTTGAGATTTCTGACACCAATATGCCTCTACTGCGTGAACTTGCGAAGAAAGCGCCTGGCACCTTCCAGCACTCACTCCAAGTTGCCAATCTGGCTGAAGAGGTCATCAGAGAGATTGGTGGAAATCCGCTATTGGTAAGAGCTGGCGCTCTCTATCACGACATTGGAAAGATTGAAATGCCACAATACTTTATAGAAAATCAGGTTACCGGGTTCAATCCACACAGTGAGCTAACATCAGAGGAGAGTGCTGCTATCATTGTCAGCCATGTTGTCAAAGGAGTTGAAAAAGCAAGAAAACAAGGTATTCCAGAGCCCATTATTGATTTCATCAGGACACACCATGGTACCAGACGTGCGGAATATTTTTATAAGAAATCGGTAGATGAAGCAGGAGGAGGACACGTAGATGCCGATGTCTTTACCTACAGAGGACCTATTCCTTTCTCTAGAGAGACAGCTGTACTAATGATGTGCGACTCAATTGAAGCTGCGTCAAGAAGTCTTAATAAACCCGATGTGGAATCTATCTCTAATTTGGTCGATAGGATCTTTGAAAGCCAGGTGCGTGATGGACAATTCAACAACTCACCGATAACGCTTCGTGATATTGCAAAGGCCAATCGAATCCTGAAGAACCAACTGCTTCACATATACCACCTCCGAATTGAATACCCACGTTAGGGGCAATCATGGTTTAGTCAGCTAACTTTAAACAAAAAACCTGTAGCTTACCAAAGAAGGCATGCTACAGGTAGAAAAGATTCAAGATTCCGAATTCAAGATTCTGTATTCAAGATTCTGTATTCAAGATTCTGTATTCAAGATTCTGTATTCAAAATTCTATATTCAAGATTCTGTATTCAACATTCAAGATTCGAGCTACTTCTTGAATTCAAGTCCTTTTAACTTATCCCATGCGCCACGTGTAAAATCTGGGATTTGAACAGGTACTCCTCCATTACGAACACTTTTCTCAGAGAGTTCGACAATGCAAGACCACTCAGCAGCATCATATACATCCTCATCCAGGGGCAATCCATTACGAAGGCAATAAATAAGACGATAATCCATAATAAAATCCATTCCACCGTGACCGCCCACTTTCCGTGCTAGCTCACCAATCTCTTTTGAGAATGGATGCTCATAGACCTTAAGTAAAGAATCCATGGCTGTCTTACCTAAGAAGTGGTGAGCATTGGGCTCAAGTGCAATTGCCTGAATAGGGTATTTCTGAGCAAATCCTTTAGTACCACTGACCATATGAATTCGGCTATAAGGACGGGGACTAGTGACATCATGTTGCACCATGATAGTTTTGCCTTTATGGGTCCTTATTAAGGTAGTGTTCATATCGCCCAGAGCATAATCGGTCTTACCATAGTTAGAATTTTCACCAAACTTCTCTTTTGCATACTCAGACATTCCGAACTGATCAGAAGAGACACTTACCAGATAATCCATCTTATCGCCTCTATGAATATTGAGGATCTGTGCTACAGGTCCTAAGCCATGTGTAGGATAAGGATTTCCTGTGTGTTCAGTGTTATATTTCAGACGCCACATATCCCAATAGCCGGTCTTCTCATCAAAATTCAACCATCTAAGATCATGTATATAGGCTGCCTCACAATGAACCACTTCCCCGAAAACGCCCTTCTGAGCCATATTTAAGGTAGCCATTTCAAAGAAGTCATAACAGCAGTTCTCAAGCATCATACAGTGGCGACGGGTCTTCTCAACGGTGTTAACCAGCTGCCAACATTCGTCTATTGAGATTGCAGCAGGCACCTCAATAGCGGCATGCTTTCCATGCTCCATGGCATACACAGCAATCGGAGTATGCAATTGCCAGTGGGTACAGACATAAACCAAGTCAACATTATTGCTTTCACAAAGTTTCTTCCAGCCCTCTTCGCCGGTATACTCTGCTGCGGCAGGCTTCCCATTCTCCTTTAAGACGTTCTGACTTTCAGCAACCCGCTCAGGAACTATATCGCATAAGGCTGTTACCTCAATACCCTCTAGATACATAAATCGCCTAACAGCATCAGACCCTCTCATTCCTAAACCAACAAAACCAACTCTAACGGTAGGTATCGGCTCACATGCGAGTTCAAGTGCATCCCGTTGCCCCTCAGGCCTCGGTGGCTCTGGTGTCATAATCATCCTGGAGGTCTGGGCAAAGGTAAAAACAGATACAATCATGCTCCAGAAAACAAGAAATGAGGTCATTAACAACTTCTTACTATTCATGGTGTGTAAATTAAATTGGTGTAAAGTGTGTTCTTAAATTATTTCAAAAATAACAAAAACAACCATCCTTAAGAAGCCTTAGACCATTATTCTACCAAACGATATGATTTTTGGGGAGCGGGGAACAGCGGGGAAGGCAGGGGAGCGGGGGAGCGGGGAAGGCAGGGGAGCGGGGAAGGCAGGGGAGCAGGGAAAGCGGGGTGGAAAAATTTAAGAGATTCAAGATTCAAGTGATTCAAGATTCAAGAGATTCAAGATTCAAGAGAT
>JAJTBW010000205.1 GCA_021286705.1 Sphingobacteriia bacterium | reverse complement strand
GGGAAAAGTTCTCTATAGATTATAAAAAAGAGCACCTAAATAATTGGTGCTCTTTACTAGGTAAAAGAAACTATTCGGGATGAACAGTTCCGTTCTCATTGATTACAACAGGAATCACTAACCATGATTCATTACCGGCTTTATCTGCTAGATAAATCATGAAATGATAGTTTCCTTGACGAATGGGTAATCCATCAATTGTTTCGGGAATCGTGATATCATGTTGATGTACATGCGATTGCTTCATACCAGACTCCAGATTCCAAGAGTTTTGGTAGCTCCATATAGCACTATCAGCTGTGGCTGCTTTATGTGAATGATTATCAAAGTTACCATGGATGTCAATTTTGTAGGATTTTAGTTCTGTGTCATCGCTAAAATCGGCTTCAAAATGAAGAGTTGATCCGGGAAGTAAGGTGTCTCCTTCTTCTGGTTCAGCGACTTGAATAACTGGTTGGGTATTATCTTCATCTTTTGAACAACTGCTGAAGAAAAGTGAAGCAAATGCAAGACTGATTAATATCGAGAAAATGAATTTTTTATTCATGTCTTAGGTTTTTTTTATTTGAAACTTTGTAAAATTTTAATAAATTCTTAGTAGACATGACTCTTTTATTCAATATCTGAGTTATTGATTTCTATTGGTTTGTTAATCAATAGCATAGATGTTGACTTCCAAGAGTATCCTTAATTATACACTTGGTTGATAATAGCCATGAAGATAAGAATTGAAATAGTCTGGATTAATTGAAATTAGTTTCTTGAAGGTGGCCCTCGGATATAATTATGGAGAAATTCTGTTTCCAGTTTTATGAAAACAGCAAATTCTCCTAAAATGGCGTAAATAATACTTCGAGGATTTAGCTCACCTATTGATTCTGTTTTGGTGTATTTTGCGAATTCATATTTACATATTGGACACTGTTCTTCATGATTTTGAATAGTAGATGAAGTGCTATGGTGTTCAAAATGTAGATGTTCGTGATGATGAAAAAGAATATGACTAACCTGAGCAATAATTGGTGCAATTATTACTAAGAATAAAATAAAAGCAATATTTTTAGCCTTTAATTCTTTTGTCATTCTTGTTTATCGATAATTGAATTCTAAACCAATTTGGAAGTTGCGGGCTGGTTCAGGGAGTTCCAAAAAGCGGTAATAGCTTAAATGATTATAGTATTTGTTATTAAGTAAATTCGTTACGCTAAGATAAACATTTAGGCTGCTTTTCTTTCCTTTATTAATTTGAATTGCCGATGATAGCCTTGCATCTACTGTTAGATAGCCGGGGGTTTTTAGTTCATTTCGAGCAACATTATTCTGGGAAGAGGTTGCATTTAATGTTGCTGCAAAAGAGAGTGGTTTACTCAACCAGGCTTTCTTAACCAGATCAGAGTGAACCGTTAATGAGGATGATAATGGGGGAGTTAAAGGAATCGGATAGTGGCTGCTGAGACTATAGGAGTAAACGTAGTCTCCTGAAAAGTCAAATGCTATAAAATTATTAAGTTTCCAGTTAAATTGCCACTCTACACCTGATCTGATCGCTTCTTCAGCTGTATAATTCCATACTTGGCCGGCATCGGGAAGATATGACCATTCTCCGGAAGGATTGAGGAAGATAAAATCAGGATGGTAGCTAAAGAAAGGTGAGAAGGAGCAGGTAATTGCTTCATTAGAGTATTCAAGGGCAAAATCTAATTGATAGCTTTTCTCTGTAGGTAAATCTTTATTGCCCAATTCATGTCTGAAAGAGCCATGATGAATACCATTAGATGATAACTCTATAGCTGATGGTAAACGGAAACTTCTGGAGAGATTCGCTCTTAAGATCCAGTGATCCAAAAAGGGCTTACTTAAACCGATACTCCAAGATACATCACCGAAAAATCGGTCTACTCCTTGGCTTCTTTGAGCATATCCCTGAGCTTTGACCGTATCTTTTATGATTTGGTAGATATAGTGATCTCTGTATGCTTTTATTGCGTAGCTGGCTAAGTCAGCTCGAATGCCCATAGAGATGGTTGTGTTATTTGAGGTTTTCCTTTGGTAGGTTGCGAAAAGAGCACCAGTGGTTCTATTAAAAGCGGGTAGAAGGAAGTAGTATCCACCACGTTGATTGTCTTGGTAACTTATGTCGGTTCCAAAATTCCATTCATTATTTGAGCCGGGGTGTATTGAGTATTTAATGGTATTTTGAACCGTTGCTAGCTTCATGGCTAGTTCAAGTGTCCCTTCGGGTAGAGGTTGTAGTCCGTGGCTGTGCGGCGAAGAGTGTTCTTCACGAAGGTTGTACTGGAGACCGGTGTTAATGGTTAGAAGAGCATGTTCATAGATCTTAAGGTATCGCATCAAAAGTTTATGATGGGTAACTTGCTGGTAGGGTAGATCAATGTTACGATCATCTCCATCGTCATTCATTGAGGAAATAGTTGGAATACCATGGGCTCCGGCAAAGAAACCGGTTTTATTATGAAAAACGCTATAGGTAAAAAGTAGCTGACTATGGGTTCCGATATAGCCAAGTTGAAGTGAGAGTGATTGTTCCTTTCCGGCTGTGTTCTTGAGTTTTTGGTTATAGATTGGTAACCACCAGTTATTGTAGTAGAATTTATCAGCAGGAACTTTATAGTCTCCAAAGTCAGAGTTACTCAAGCGAGCACGAAAGTGCCACTTCTGTCCTCTTCCGGTTACTGCAACTGATTGCGAAAATGATTCATTAACACTTCTATATAAAACCTGTCCATTGGCTTTTAATTCGTTAACTCCTGGTATTGGCGATGGTAATATTCTTATTACTCCACCAATCGCATCTGAGCCATAGGTCAATGAGGCCGGTCCCTTAATAATTTCAGTTTGTTCGACCTCAAAAGGATCTATTTCTAAGCCATGGTCTGCTCCCCATTGTTGACCTTCCTGTTTAATATCCTGATCTGCCACAACGACTCGATTAAAAGCTAAGCCTCTGATAACAGGTTTCGCAGCACCTTGGCCTATTGCAATTTGTTTTACTCCCGGGATAGCAGTAAGCCGCTCTATAAAGGTTGCACCTGCTTTTGATTTTAATTGATCGTCGTTTAAAAGGATTGAGGTGATAGAGCGTCGATCTTCCCGGTTACTAAGGTTACTTGAAGAGATAGTTGTCTCTGGTAAGGTATTTCAACCAGAGTCATCGGGAACACTATTGTGGTGTCTTTTGTAATATGATGAGGACTTGGTAGAATACAGCGATAACCAAGGAAGCTTATATGGAATGTATATACCCCGGTATCTGGTAATATCACTGAAAATCTTCCTTGCTTATCAGTGGCTCTTTTTATGTTTCCGGGTGAGATAGCAATATGTGCCTCGGCTAAGAGTTCTCCTTTTTCATTTTTAACTATTCCGAAAAGCTTTGGTGGGTCAATGGCAAAGAGGTTATTCGCATTGAGAAGAATGAGCAGTATTACGGTTATAGAAGATATATGGAGCTTGGTGAAATTCACTTTGTTATTAGCGATGAGTGTTGAAAACGACTGTTGATTACAGAAAAAGGATGCCACAAAGTACGTGCCCTTTTCTATGATATTTTGTAAAGTATCTAAAAAAACAAAGGATTTTTGATTAAGTTCAACCTGCGGTCACAACTATTCCAAATGATAAACCAGATAACTGTTTATTGATATTTACACAGCTAATTTGGAAGTTATTGTTTGATTAGTTGTTTTACTGAATTGTCAATTTTCAACAAATAGATGCCTTTGTTTAGAGTGGAGATGTCGAGTGTGGAGTTTTTAGTTGATAATCTGTTTTCCTGAAGTAGTCTACCATCAATGGTGAATATTTTCAGCAAAGACGGATTAGCAGGATTTGAAATGGATAATTCTAAACTGTTTTCTGCAGGATTAGGGTAGATTGAAAACCCAGATTCATCTTTTTCAAGAGGTTTTGTGTTAACAGTTAGGCAGTTGTCAATATTACCATAAGTTTCAATTGCGTTGAAGATCTGTTCTTCAACGGTGTAAAATGCGGATGTCGGGCCAATAGTATATCCTTTCCCGCATCCATTAGTTATGAAAACAAGTCCAACACGACGAATGGTATCGAAAAAAGCATCACTAATTAATCCATAAGCTTCTCCTGTATGTCCTTGCATGGAACTGCTTTCTGGTAGAACCACATCATATCCTGCTGTGGAGGTAATTCGGTGAATGCCTAATCCCCAGCTGAGGAATAGTCCTCCATAATAATTTCCGTTAGTACCGTTGAATGTCCATTGATCAGACAGCATCGAATTGATACTTGATTGGTTTAGGATGGCGACGGGGGAGGAGTTAATGTTAGCTAAAATTCGGAAGATTTTAGCTAAATCGATTGCCGAAATTCTTAATCCTCCCTGAGGACTAAATCGAGCGCCATTGGTTCCGGGAATATAATCTGTAAGATTTGTGAAGACTGGTTGGACTCCTTGATAATTATCAGCTTGAGGTTCCCATGTGTTGTTTGTCTTGCGGTAAAGAACGGCTATACTGTCAATATTTGCAATATCGTTGACATTAAAGGAGGCATCAATGCCGAGCGGTTGAAAGATGTGTTCACGGCAATAGGTATCGAATCTTTGATTTGATAATTTCTCTATGATAGTGCCAAGGATAACGAAGTTAATATTAGCGTAGTTAAAATAGGATCCCGGAGCTCGATTGATAAACTGACTGGTATTATAATAGGCACCAGAAGGAGTCAGAAGTTGACTCAAATTTGGGATAGGATAGTTGTTATAAGTAGCTGTTAAGAAGTTATTGTAGGTTGATCCATCAACTATTGACGATTTGTGTGAGAGTAACATTCTGGTTGTGATACTCTGGTTTGGATAGTTTGGGTTTCGAATGCTGTATTCTAAGATGTTTCCTATGTCTGAGTCAAGATCAAGAAGGTTTTGTTCAACTAACTGCATGATTGCGATAGCTGTGACGGATTTTGAAATGCTGGCAATTCTGAACTTGGTGTTTTGTGCTATATCAATATTTCTTGCCAGATCAGATTTGCCCGTGAAGTAATAGTGTAGGGAATCGGAATCACAGAAGACAACAACGGCTGACCCCATAAGATCGAATTCCGTGGCTATCTCATTAATTCTTGATTCCAATGATTGGGCAGTTAGAGTAATGGTGATCTGCAAAAATAGGATGAGGGTGAGGAGTATACTTTTCATTAGTTATGATATTAGTCGATTGTTATCTGAATAGTCTATGATGTCTTGATTTTATAGATGCTGTCAATTTGGTTTGTTTGTACCCAAGTTGTCTATGATATTTATCTTAGAAAAGAAGATTGAAAGAGATCTTTTAAAATGATAAGCAAGATATGAAATAATTTTCCAAGAATATTTATAAAGTCAGTACGTATAACAAAATTGTAATTCAATAAACTCGGCCATTCTTTTTACCTTTGTGGTTAAATAAAACTATAATGAAGTTCAAGGTTGGTGACCGGGTTCGTTTTTTAAGTTCCACCGGTGGGGGCGTTGTGACTAAGATTGTTAGTCCTTCAATTGTTAATGTAGCGATAGATGATGGTTTTGATATTCCGACTGCAGTTTCTGACTTAGTGAAGATAGAGCCAGATGGGAAAGCAGCAAGTCGATTCTTTGATCAGGGCCCTGAAAATACGGATAACAGTAAGAATAAAAGGATAAATTCTGTTGCCACGACAATAGAAGAGGAGCCTGAGATGGAGGCTTTTGAAGATGATCGGATTATTCCATTACCTTCATCAGCAAGAAGAGCTGCAAATCCTGCAGGTGTATACCTTGCTTTTATACCTTCTGATCAGAAGTGGCTTATAACAGGAGACATTGATGTAATGATAGTTAATTTTTCAGATCATGACTTCTTATATAATTGGTTTATCCGTGGGAAGAAAGGTGGATGGAGAGGCGTTGATTACGGAGTAATACCGCCGTTAGCTGCTATCCATGTAGATCGAATCTCGAGAGATAAGCTTTCACAATGGTGTGATGGGGTTATTCAATTGATGCAGCACATAGATAAGCCTATCGATATTTTAGCGCCGGCATCGGTTGAGTATACTATAAAAACCACAAAACTGATGCGAGATGAGAGCTATAAAGAGTATTTGTTTGTTGAGGGCAAAGCGTTTGTTTATGAACTACTTCCAATAAGCTCGATGAAAAGCATCTTTAGCCTAGGTGAGTTTGCTGGTAAGGCGGGATTAGAAACGAATATAAAAGTAGAGGCCAAACAGGCAGAACCTGAGTCATTCATATCAAGACATAAGAGCGCACATAGGGAAGCCGAAGTAGATCTGCATATTGAGAAGATGGTAAGTGATTATAAGGAGTTGGAGCCTGCATCAATGCTCTCTTTGCAGGTGAGTTATTTTGTAAAATGTCTTGAGAGTGCAATTGCAGAGAACTATTATAAGGTTACCTTTATACACGGAATAGGGAATGGTGTTTTGAAGAGTGCTATAATCCAGAAGTTAAAGGAGTATAAGCAGGTATGGCATCAGCAAGCCTCATCCGGACGATATGGGTTAGGGGCTATAGATGTGATGATTACTCATGAGAAGTAGCCATTTTAGGTTCTTTGAAAATATATAGTCAGAATTGTGCATCGAGACGATCTATCGCTGCTGCCCTCGGATGGGGGCAGGAGAGGAAAGTCGGGACAACACAGAGCGCTCTGCTTCCTAACAGGAAGGCATCCAAAGGATGACAGCAAGTGCCACAGAAAATAACCGCCGGATTCCGGTAA
>JAJTBW010000204.1 GCA_021286705.1 Sphingobacteriia bacterium | reverse complement strand
TAGTAGTTCAATAATAAATCAAAGATTCTAAACAGTTCAGAAAACTATAGAAAGAAAGTAGTCTTCAAGAACCGACATTTCAACGCCACCACTGTACGGAACTGAACAAACAGATGTTCACAAGAGACCAAAAGGGAGGAAACAAACGTTGCGCACAACGCACAACTAGCAGATTACAAACATATTACCAGATGGCACATTTTTAGAATAGATAGAAACATCCAAAAGTGGAATAGAATTGTTGTAACGTAGGTAACTTTCTTTCGTCTAAACAACGAGTAAGGTTACAGAAACCATCCCGGAGCAAAGGCCGGCAAATAACCTAAAAGATGAAACAAATGCCTTTATTCAGATTTTTTAGCCTATTACTTGTTGTTGGGCTCAGTACAAATGTTCTTGTCTTAAAGGCTCAGTCAGCGAGTCAATCACCATGGTCACTAGAGCAGTGCATTGATTATGCCCGAGAAAACAATCTAACTGTAAAGAAGCAGTTCTTGCAGGTCCAGTTAAGCAGGGAGGATCTAAAACAATCAAAGGCCTCATTTCTTCCTTCTTTAAATGCAAATGCGACCCATGTTTATAACTGGGGGCAAACCATCGACCAGTACACCAATCAGTTTGCGACAGAGCGGGTACGGTCAAACAACTTCAATCTCTCGGCTGATTTAGATTTATTCAGTGGTTTTCAAAAACTGAATCGTTTAAAAATGATGCAGACTAACCTACAGATTAGTCAGTTACAAGTAGAGAAGACTGTAAATGATATTTCTCTTAATGTTGCAACCTATTATTTACAGGTTCTATTTTATATCGAATTAAAAAAGACTTCTGAAGCCCAATTACAGGTTACCCGTGAACAGGTTGAGCGTACCAGAAAGATGGTCGAAGCTGGCTCAATTGCTCAAGGTGAACTATTTAATATTGAGGCTCAGGCTGCTACTGAGGAGCAGGCAGTAGCAGAGGCTAATAATAACCTTAATATCTCCTATCTTACACTGGCACAACTACTCGATGTCAATGATAACCCGGGCTTTTCAATTACCATTCCTGATCTCTCCAGATTTGACATAGGCCAGCCTCTTCCTGAACCCATGCAGGTATATCAGCTTGCTTTAGGAAACCAACCCGAGATAAAAGGTGCTGAACTAGGTGTTATCAGTGCTGATCAATCACTTAAAAGTACAAGAGGATCGGCTTATCCAACAATAAGTCTTAATGCCAGCTGGGGAACAGGTTACTCTGGTGCTGCAAAGAAACTGGATACTATTGCCGGATCATCTTCTTTTGGGACATTTAAAACCATTCCTTTTAGTGATCAGTTAACACAAAATGAGAACAAATCAGCAGGGCTCTTCTTACGCGTTCCCATCTTTAACGGTTATCAATCAAGAACAGCAATTCAGAAGGCTAAGATTGGCCTCGAATCTGCAAGGATTGATCTCGAGATCACTAAAAACAACCTTCTGAAGGTTGTTCAACAAGCTTATGCCGATGCCCTCGCAGCACAAATAAAATATGAAGCTGCCAATAAAAAAGTCAATGCGTCTGCTGAGAGTTTTCATTACGCCGAACAAAAATTTGCAGTTGGAATGATGACTAGCTATGAATACAATGAAAGCAAAAAGAATCTGGTTAAAGCTGAGTCAGATTTACTTCAGGCAAGATTTGATTTTATCTTTAAAACTAAAGTCCTGGACTTTTACATGGGCAAGGAGTTAACTCTTAAATAGCAAAAACGACAGAAAACAGAATAGATTTGAAGATTGAAACAGAGCTGAAATGAAAAAGAAGAAAAAGTTGTACATCTACATTGGTATCGGAGTTGTCATACTGCTGATTGCCGGTGTTATAATCAAAAAAAACAATAAGGAGGTTACCCGCGTATCAACCGAGAAAGCAACACTGCGTACAATAACGCAGACTGTTACAGCCAATGGAAAGATACAACCTGAGACCGATATAAAAATCAGTCCCTATATATCAGGCGAGGTGGTAGAACTCACGGTCAAAGAGGGCGATATGGTCTCTAAAGGGGATCTGTTAGCTAAGATCGACCCAGAGATCTACATCTCAACCTTACAACAAAACGAGGCTCAGTTAAACGGCCAGAAGGCTAATCTAGCTAATGCCAGAGCTCAAAAAGCTCAGGTGGAGGCTCGATTCAAAAACGCTGAGATCCAGTTTAACCGTAACAAATCACTCTACGAACAAAAGGTTATCTCTGAACAGGACTTTGAAACGGCAAAGACAAATTATGATGTCGCTAAGGCTGACCTCGAAGCTGCAAAACAGAGTATCAAAGGAGCTGAATATTCTGTAAGCAGTATGGAAGCCGCACTTAAAAAATCAAAAGACGACCTCACTCGTACTGCAGTTTTCGCCCCTGCTGATGGTAAAGTTTCTAAGCTAAGTGTTGAAAAGGGAGAGCGTGTTCAAGGAGCATCCCAATTCTCTTCTGGTACAGAGATAATGCGTATTGCAAATCTAAATGCGATGGAGGCTCGCGTTGAGGTAAATGAAAATGATATCGTCAAAGTGAAACTTGGAGACACCGCTCTCGTTGAAGTTGACGCCTATCTCAACAGAAAATTCAAAGGCATTGTGACTCAAATAGCCACCTCGGCTAATAGCTCCTCAACATCAGGTGCAAGCCTTGATCAGGTCACTAACTTCGAGGTTCGTATTCATCTGCTTAAAGAATCTTATGCCGATCTTATCCCTGCCGACAGACCCGACTTTAGTCCTTTTAGACCCGGGATGTCAGCTAACGTTGATATTAGAACAAATACAGTCGCTAATGTAGTTGCCGTTCCAATTCAATCTGTTACCACCCGTGCCGACACCAGCTCTCGCTTCGGCCATTTGGCTAAAAAAGAGAAAGAGGAGCAAAAGAACGCCAATAACCTCGATCAAAGTGACGAAAAGCAGAAACAAGAGACATTTATTGAATATGTCTTCGTCTATGACAAAGAGTCGGTTAAACTCAGACAGGTCAAATCAGGTATTCAAGACAACGACTGGATTCAAATTGTCTCGGGTTTAAAAGATGGAGAAGAGGTTGTTTCTGCCCCTTATCTTGCAATAAGCCGTGACCTGAAAAACGGACAAAAAGTTGAGAAAGTTGCTAAAGACAAACTTTACGAGAAAAAAGACTAATCAAAAAGTTCATCATAGTTTATAACCAATTATAAGAGCTCATTAGGTTTTATAATTAAAAGAGAAACAGGTCTGCCAAACAGACCTGTTTCTCTTTTATGCGTAAATTTGCCCAATTAATAAGCATCTATGGACAAACCCTACATTCTTAGCATTGAATCGGCTACTCAAGTATGCTCTGTATCGTTGCATAAAGGCAATGAACTGGTTCAACTAATTGAGACAACTGAAAACAATGCTCACTCTCAAAAACTTACCCTTTTTATTCAGGATATCTTAAAACAGGAGTGCATAAACCCAAAAAACTTAAATGCGGTAGCAGTAAGTGCTGGCCCTGGTTCTTACACGGGATTAAGAATTGGAGTCTCAGCGGCTAAAGGACTTTGCTATTCCTTAAACATTCCACTTATCGGAATCAGCACCTTAAAAGCAATGGCATACGGTCTATCTATCAGATATCCTGAACAAAGTAACCATCTGTTTATGCCAGCCATAGATGCTCGAAGAATGGAATTATATACAGCGATTTATGACCACGCCTTAAGCCTCAAAATGAACGAGGGACCACTTATTGTAGATGATGAATGGTTTAAAAATCAATCACCCGATAAAGTCTTAATACTTGGGGGCACAGGAGCAAAAAAGTGTATTCCATTAGTCAGCGAGTTATCAAATATCGTTGTACTAGATGAATATTCAGCCTCTGCTCAATATGTAGGGGCACTGGCAATTCATGAATTTGTCAATGGAAGCTTCGTTGATGTAAGCTACTTTGAGCCACACTATATGAAAGAATTTATTGCTGCTCCACCAAGCGTAAAAGGTCTGAAATAAAGATGAAGAATATAGTCATATTTGCATCGGGAACCGGATCAAATGCCCTTAAACTCATTGAACACTTTGACGGACATCCAACTGCTGCGGTTCGTGCAGTCTTTTCAAATGTGGCCAATGCCCCTGTACTCGACAAAGCAAGAAATGCCGGTATCGATGCCATTTACTTCACAAAAGAGGCGTTTCAAGATCCTGAATTCACAAAAAGATTAGATGAATATCATTGTGACTGGATCATTCTGGCGGGATTTCTTTGGCTGGTTCCGGAATATCTGATTCAGCACATGGGGGGTCGCATCATCAACCTCCACCCTGCCCTGCTGCCTTCATACGGAGGGAAGGGGATGTATGGAGCTCGGGTTCACCAAGCCGTTATTGAATCCAAAGAGAACCATAGTGGCATAACGATTCATCTGGTGGATGGCCACTATGATCACGGAGAGATTCTCTTTCAAGCCCACTGTTCCGTTGAAACCAACGATACTCCTGAAAGTCTGGCAAATAAAATCCATCAATTAGAATGGAAATATCTTCCGATAATCTGTGAGAAAACCATTACGCAGGGAGTTGATTTCGTGAAGCAAATGAGCGAAAATAAAGCTTATCGCTAATAAAGAATGAATAATCTGATGATATCAGATAACCCTCCGTCGAACATAGGGCATATCAATATCCCTATTTTTATACCCGAAGAGGGATGCCCTAATCAATGCGTCTTTTGTAATCAAAGAGCGATCACCAATCATGATGTTGCTCTTCCTCCTGATATGGTTAGGCAGTTTGTGAACAGTTGGTTAGAAAAAAGCAACACTCAAAATAAAGTTATTTCAGTCGCCTTTTTTGGAGGAAGTTTTACCGGCATCCCTGTTAAGGCTCAGGAGGCCTATCTTAAAGAGGCTTTAAAACTAAAAGAGGAGAATATAATTGACCAAATAAGACTGAGCACTCGTCCTGATTATATAAACCAGGATGTCATTACACGACTCACAAGGCACTCTGTTGACGTTGTCGAGCTAGGTATCCAATCACTCAATGATCACGTCTTATCCAGCTCAAAAAGAGGCCACACAAGTCAGACAGCCATCGAAGCATGTCATGCAATTAAGGCGGCTGGTATGCATCTTATAATGCAAACCATGATCGGACTACCAGCAAGTGACAGCCAAACTGATCTCCGCACAGCTGCAGAGGTAGTAAAGATTAAACCCGATGGAGTCAGAATATATCCATGTCTTGTTTATAAAGATTCTGAGCTCGAGGATCTCTATTTAAAACAACTATTTACCCCACTGACTTTAGATGAAGCGGTTACTCTATCGGCTCAATTAACCCTACTCTATGAAGCCAGTGCAATCCCCATACTACGTATTGGATTACATGCCTCCTCCGGCAATCAGGCGTTGATAGCAGGTCCGTTTCACCCCAGCTTCAAAGCGCTTGTTGAGACCGAAATCTGGAATGGTTTATTAAAAAATCATCTTAAAGAGTTTTACGGTACCAACAGCGTTAACTATGAGGCTAAACTTATTGGGAATAACATTACCATCAAAGCTAACCCTTCGGTGATTAATCATGCAGTAGGATTTGAAGGGAGAAATAAGAAAGAGTTAGCTCAACTGTTTCATGAAGTCAGATTCCAGAAAGAGAACTCATTAAACGGTCGGGAGTTTGAGACTACCGTAATAGTTAATTCTGCTTCTTGAATATGAATGACTATTTAATCATCATTGACTCAAGACTCCCAAAGGCCATTAAGGAGAATCTCAAAGAATACGGAGAACTATTTGAGATTCCGGCACTTTCCGGTTATGAAGCTATCTCAGGCCATCCAGACATATACATTTGCCAGTCTGACGAGATGATTATTATCTCCCCTGATCTTCCAGTTCAAATGGTAAAAGAGTTAAAAGAGAAGATAGCGGCAAAGATTGTAATTGGGACATCTCACATTGGGACACGTTATCCGGAGACAGCAAGATATAACGCAGTAGTAACAAAAGAACACCTTATTTGCAATCAGCGAATCGTTGAATCAACTATTTTATCCAGGTTTAAAAACCGAAAGCCAATTCATATAAACCAAGGCTATACCCGATGTAATCTTCTCCCTTTAACTAATGGTGGCTTTTTAACCGGAGATAGTCAAATAAAACGTCACCTGGAAGCTGAGAATCTGAAGACTTTTTATATTGAAGATCAGTCGGCTATATTATTGAGTGGCTTTCGTCATGGGTTTATAGGAGGTACTGTAGGCATAGCGAAGAATCACCTCTTCTTCACTGGCGACATAACCATTCTCAGGGGCGGAGGCATCCTATACCAAAGCCTTGAGAAAGCCGGATTTGAAATACACACTTTATCAGATAGTCCACCCATTGATGCAGGGTCAATCCTTTTTATAGAAAAAAGATAGACATATAAGCAGCTAAACACTGGTTGTTAACAGCTTGGAGTTTGAGGAATATCATTTCCGTTCAACGTACGAAGTATTAACTGACAATAAAAACACTTCTTAGAGGAGAAGACGCAGAACAAACCCTCTCCCGTCACCTGACTTCGACACTTTCATTTTCGTGCCTTTCGTGGTTTAAATGATCTACATGCATCTGGCATCTGGCATCTAGCATCTGGCATCTGGCAACTGGCAACTGGCACCGACATCTGGCATCTGGCATCTGTCATCGGCATCTGGCATCGGCATCTGGCATCTGGCCAGCAGCTAGCCGCCAGCAGCTAAATGTTGAATTCTTGAATTTTGAATTTAGCCAGTGGCCAGTAGCCAGCAGTTCATGTCTCTTTCAACATCTCCTCAACATCTCCTCAATATCCCCTCTATATCCTCTACCTATATAG
>JAJTBW010000203.1 GCA_021286705.1 Sphingobacteriia bacterium | reverse complement strand
TTACCTTAATTTACTGATTTTCATTAGATTAATTTTTTGTCATGTACTAAGTGTAAATACAAAAGAAAATTTGGAGCAGGAACAGATTTCGCAATTTCTTATAACACTTGAAAGAATAGGTATTGAGGTTAAGCATAACAGTATTATTTTTCCTGAAAGAGCCGTTTTACTTATAAACGCAAATCGGAAAAACCTTATTGAGCTAATGTTGCAAAGTGATTTGCTTGCAGAGTTTAGGGCAGGACAGGAACTCGCAGGATTTTGGGTGAATGAAAGCTCTAAAGAACAACAAAACTGGGTTGACGATTTATTACAACGTATTGAAATAGTAGATTCTAATATAAAAATTTGCCTATTGGATAGTGGGGTAAACAATGGTCATCAACTATTACAACCCTTAATTGACGATGCAAATACTTTAACAGTCGATAATGCTTGGGGAACAAATGATCATTCACCTTTGAGAGGTGGACATGGGACTTTAATGGCTGGAATTGCAGGGTATGGGAATCTTGAAGGAGCTCTAATTACTAGAAATATTTTTTCAATCACACATAAGTTGTGCTCTGTGAAAATTTTACCACGTCCCAATCAGGAAGGAACTAAAGAAGAGCACTGGGGTGCAATTACAAATCAAGCAATTTCTAGAGCAGAAATTCAAAATATTAATCACACCCTGATTTATTGTTTATCGGTAACTGCATTAAAGGGTGTTGATAAAGGAAGACCCTCTTCTTGGTCAGGTGAAATTGACAATTTGGCATTTGGTGAAGGGGAAAATCAGCGACTGATTCTAATTTCTGCAGGAAATATTTGCGATGAAGAATCATGGCGGAATTATCCTGCTTCAAACTTCACTTCCTCGGTTCAAAACCCTGCACAATCATGGAATGCGATAGTTGTCGGAGCATATACTGAAAAAACTCGAGTAATTGATGATAACTATCAGGAATATAAACCTGTTGCCAATGAAGGGGAATTGTCTCCATACAGTTCAACCTCTTTAGCTTGGGAGAAAAAGTGGCCAATAAAACCCGATGTAGTATTTGAAGGAGGCAACTTAATGAAAACTCCTGATGAAAATGTTGTACAACACGAAGATTTAGAATTGTTATCAACTTCAAAATCATTCAATATTAAACCCTTTGACACTATTAATGCTACAAGTGCTGCGGTGGCTCAGGCTTCGTGGTTTGCTGCAAAAATTGCTTATGAATACCCTGATGCTTGGGCGGAAACCATCAGGGGATTGATGGTTCATTCAACTATTTGGAATCCTGCAATGGTATCTCAAATGAAGGTCCAAAAAGGTAACAGAACCAGTTTTAGAAACCTTTTGAGAGTTTTTGGTTTTGGAATCCCTCAAATAGACCGTGCGTTATATAGTTATGAAAGTGCATTTACAGTTATCGCTCAGGAAACTATTCAGCCGTTTAATTACAAAGAAGGAAGCAGAAGCCAGCCAGAAACAAACGAAATTCACTTTTTCAATCTTCCATGGCCAAGCAATTTATTATTGGACATGGGGCAAATACCTGTGAAATTGAGGATTACTCTATCCTATTTTATTGAGCCAGGCGCAGGTGAAATAGGTTGGAAGGATAAATATCGTTACCAGTCTCACGGTTTGCGTTTTGATATAAACAATACTGATGAAAGTGAAGAGATCTTTAGAAAACGAATAAACATTGCAGCAAGAGAAGAGAATGAAAAGATATCTATAAATTCTGGAAGCAGCCGTTGGGTAATTGGAAAGGATAATCGCAGTAATGGCTCTCTTCATTCAGATTATATTGAATTGACAGCAGCAGAATTAGCAACCTGTAACCATATTGCGGTTTATCCTGTTATTGGCTGGTGGCGTGAAAGAGAACACTTAGGAAAGGTTGAAAATAGAACCAGATATTCGTTAATTATTTCACTAGAAACACCGGCGCAAGATGTTCAATTATATACAACAGTAAAGAGTATTATTGAAGTGCCAATAGAAATTAGAACTACATAATATCGGTGATGACAGTTCTTTTAAGGCTTCAATTCTAAGATCGATGAATAGGATTAAGGAGGAGTTAGAAGAGAACCTTGAAATTATCTGAGCGTTTTACTACAGCTATTAGTTAAATTTAGATTATATATTATGTCTTTTTTTCACTCTTATTATAATAATACTCAAATCACCTTATTGTTATTTGGTAGTTTGTTTTTTCTGCTAAGTCTAATTATGCATTTGAATAACAAGGAGCGGTTTACAATTCTCTTTTTAGGCTTAACCGCTGTTTGTATATTTAGTTTTTCTGCTTTGTTAGATCCCTTTTTAAATCTTTGGGATGAACGATTTCATGCATTAGTAGCTAAAAACTTAATGCATCATCCATTAATGCCTACCTTGTATGATGACCCCGTAGTTAGTATGGACTATGATCGATGGGATAGATATCATATTTGGCTGCATAAACAACCACTATTCTTATGGCAAATAGCATTGAGTTTCAAATTATTTGGGATTTCAGAATTTACTTTGAGGTTGCCAAATATTGTACTAGGAGCGATTTTAGTTATAATAACATATCGTTCTGGAAAGTTGTTGGTTAATAAGCAAGTGGGTTATGTTTCAGGTCTGTTCATGATATCAACGATATACTTCTTAGAATTAATTGCTGGCAGACAAGAACTGGAACATAATGACTTCGCTTTTCTGGCTTATATTTCATTAAGTATCTGGTCTTTTATTGAATATTACTATACTAAGAAAAGGATATGGATATATCTTATTGGTTTGTTCTCAGGCATGGCTATTCTATGTAAATGGTTAGTTGGGTTACTCGTTTACTTTGGTTGGTTCATGTTGAGAATTATGCAAAAGAAAGTCAAATTCGTTGAAAATAAAGATATTTTGATTTCTTTGTTTATTACAGTTTTAATTGCGTTGCCTTGGCAAGTTCTTACTTTGTTGTGGTATCCGGCAGAAGCAATGAGTGCATACAAATTTAATTCTATCCACTTTTCTACGCCTCTTGAAGGTCATGGAGGTGATTTCTGGTATCATCTCGATATGTTTAATACCATCTATGGCAAAGTAGCATCCTTTTTAGTTATTCCTGCCTTTATCCTATTTTATAATAAGGGGAAGGATAAGAAACTAATTAATTCGCTCTTAAGTATGGTAGTTATTGTCTATCTATTCTTTTCGTTAGCATCTACCAAAATGCCATCCTTCACGGTAATTGTTTCGATGATTATTTTTATCGCCTTTGCCTCCCTGTTTGATTACATTATTAACTCTATCAGTCAGTTTATTAGAAATGTTAACATAAAGCCTGTAGTTTTTAGCCTATCTCTAATTATTGTTGTTTTAATCAAGTTTGATATAGAATTTCTACAGGAAAAACATACACTTTGGAAAGAGGATAATCAATATACCAGAATGTTATCTCATAACAAAGAGATCTTTAATTCTTTGCACTTATCTTCTACTAGTGTATTGTTTAATGTAAAAGGACGACATTATATTGAAGCAATGTTCTATACTGGATTGCCTGCATATAATTTTGTGCCCTCTTATGAGCAATATCTGGATATCAAAAGTAAAAAAAGAGACATCGTAGTGTTTGATCCAAACCATATTGAAATTCCTGATTATTTGAAAAATGATTCTACAATAATCTTTATCGACAAAGAGATACAAGGATATGATTAAAACAGGTATAGTAATTTGACGGCTCTCCCATCATAATTACTTATGCTTGTTAATGTGCGTATTAGGATCTCGTAATATGCAGCTGTTTCTTATGTGGCTTGGTAAGTGACTCAAAATATGCTATTCATCAAATAAGTGAACGGACTACTATTCTACAAATACTGTGATAGGATGAAAGCTCCGTTGGTGGCTTGAGGGGGTTTTACTGAGTATAAGTACGGTTCTAGCTAATCGATTTTTTCCCTCGCAATTTTGCTAAACAAGAGAAACTAACAACAGAGGCTATACTTTTTGTATTGTAAAACGAGATAAAAAATCTATTTTTAAGGTTTCAATTCTAAGATCGATGAATAGGATTAAGGAAGTATTAGAAGAAAAAGGAATCAAGCAAAAATGGCTAGCTGAAAAACTCGGTAAAAGCTATAACATGGTTAATGGCTATGTGCAAAACAGACAGCAACCTAAGCTTGAGATCCTATTCGAGATTGCTGAGATTTTAGGAGTTAAACCACAAGATTTAATAAAGGATAAAAAATGACAAGCATTGCACAAAGACAAGAATTGCAAGCTAAAATTTGGAAAATAGCCAACGATGTTCGTGGCTCTGTTGATGGTTGGGACTTTAAACAGTTTGTCTTAGGAACGCTATTCTACCGTTTTATCAGCGAGAACTTTACCAACTACATTGAAGGAGGTGATGAAAGTGTAAACTATGCTAACTACCCTGATAAAGAAATTACCCCCGAAATAAAAGACGATGCGATAAAAACCAAAGGTTATTTCATCTATCCCAGTCAGCTTTTTGTGAATGTTGCAAAAACTGCAAACACCAATCCCAATCTGAATACTGACTTAAAAGCTATTTTTGATGCTATTGAAAGTTCTGCAAATGGTTATCCTTCAGAATTGGCTATTAAAGGATTGTTTGCCGATTTTGATACAACAAGTACGCGCTTGGGAAACACCGTTGAAGGAAAGAACTCTCGTCTTGCTGCGGTTCTGAAAGGGGTGGAAGAACTGAATTTTGGAAATTTCGAGGACAATCAAATTGACCTTTTTGGCGATGCTTATGAATTTCTGATTTCTAATTATGCTGCCAATGCCGGGAAATCGGGTGGGGAGTTTTTTACTCCACAACATGTATCAAAGCTTATTGCACAACTGGCCATGCATAAACAGACTGCTGTAAATAAAATCTATGACCCTGCGGCTGGCTCTGGCTCTTTACTGTTGCAAGCTAAAAAACATTTTGACAACCATATTATCGAAGATGGTTTCTACGGGCAGGAAGTGAACCATACGACTTATAACCTGGCTCGTATGAATATGTTTTTGCACAACATCAACTATGATAAGTTCAACATTGCCCTTGGCGATACGCTTCGTAACCCACACTATGGTGATGAAAAACCTTTTGATGCTATTGTTTCAAACCCGCCCTATTCTATCAACTGGATCGGGAGTGATGATCCAACGCTGATTAACGATGACCGTTTTGCGCCAGCGGGTGTATTAGCGCCCAAATCGAAGGCTGATTTCGCTTTTGTGTTGCATGCTCTTAGTTATCTGTCTAGTAAAGGACGTGCGGCTATTGTTTGTTTCCCTGGCATCTTTTACCGTGGTGGTGCCGAACAGAAAATCAGAAAGTATCTGGTGGACAATAATTTTGTTGAAACCATTATCTCTCTAGCACCGAATCTGTTTTATGGAACCTCCATCGCTGTCAACATCCTTGTATTATCCAAACACAAGACGGATAACAAGACTCAGTTTATTGATGCCAGTGGTGAGGATTTCTTTAAAAAAGCCACGAACAACAATATACTCCTTGATGAGCACATTGATGCGGTTATGCAGCTGTTCGACAGTAAAGCGGATGTGGTGCATGTGGCTAAGATGATCGATAACAGCGAAATTGCGAAGAACGATTATAATTTATCGGTAAGCTCTTATATAGAGGCAAAAGATAACCGTGAAATAGTTGATATTACTCAGTTGAATGCGGAGATTTCCGAAACCGTGGAGAAAATAAACAGACTACGTGCGGATATTGATGCCATCGTAAAGGAGATTGAGGCATGAGCTATTTAGATAAATTATTGCAAGGGGTAGAGGTTGAATGGAGAGCTTTGGGGGAAGCTCTTAGTCGTACAAAGGGGACAAATATTACAGCTGGTCAAATGAAAGAATTGCATAAAGATGGAGCCCCATTGAAAATCTTTGCAGGAGGTAAAACAATAGCATTTTTCAATTATAATGACATTCCTTCAAAAGACATAAACAGAGAACCTTCAATTATTGTAAAATCAAGAGGAGTTATTGAATTTGAATATTATGATAAACCATTCTCACATAAGAATGAAATGTGGTCTTATCATTCTAACGATGAAAATATTAGTATCAAGTTTGTGTATTATTTTTTGAAGATAAATGAGACTTATTTTCAAAACTTAGGAAGTAAAATGCAAATGCCTCAGATTGCAACACCTGATACAGATAAATTTCAAATTCCCATCCCCCCGCTTGCCGTTCAAAAGGAAATAGTCCGCATACTCGATACATTTACTGAGCTTACAGCAGAGCTTACAGTAGAGCTTACAGAAGAGCTTACAGCTCGTAAAAAACAGTATAACTACTATAGGGAGCAACTGTTGAATTTTGAACCACAGATAAACACAGATAAACACAGATTAGTGGAATGGAAGACGTTGGGGGAGGTGAGTGAGGTTGGCACAGGTAGTCATAATACACAAGATGCTGTAGATAATGGAGTTTTTACTTTTTACGCTAGAGGTATAACACCATTAAAACTTAATTCTTTTGATTTTGATGAAACAGCCATAATTACGGCAGGCGATGGAGTTGGTGTTGGAAAGGTGTTTCACTGGGCAGTTGGAAAATATGCATTACACCAGAGAGCATATAGAATTGTTCCCAATAGTACAGTTAATTCTCGATATGTTTATCACTACATTGTCACTAAGTTTTATAATTATATTCTCAAAACCTCAGTTAATTCCTCCGTTACTTCAATGAGAAGACCTATGTTTTTAAATTTTCCAATTCCAATTCCTTCACTCGAAGAACAAGCCCGCATTGTTTCTATCCTCGATAAATTTGACATACTCACCACTTCAATTAGCGAAGGTTTGCCAAAAGAAATT
>JAJTBW010000202.1 GCA_021286705.1 Sphingobacteriia bacterium | reverse complement strand
AGTGAACCCCCATTTCCATCTCGAAATAAACCAACGGTAGACATAGATCGAGTAAAAAACCGGAAGTGGCATAACAATAACGAACGCATGAGTAGAGGGACCTTTGATTGAAAAGAAGAAGCTAACCCAAACCATTAGAAAAACAAAAAGGTTAATACGCTTTACCCATTTCCAGTCATTTCCATCCTTAATCATGAAGTATACAGCTATAAATAACAAAACCTGAGCAAAGCCTAGTATCAACAGGTATGGGGCGATAGGAATCAAGAACCAAAACTCCTTTAAGACAGCTAGTCTTGCTTCTGTACTTCCTCCTAAGAGGTAGTTAATATCAAAACCCGCTAATAAAACATATCGTGAGAAAACTGTGAATATCTTTCCAAAGTTACTGAGGTTAAATACAATATTTGAGCTAACATTCCCGGCATGAACATCCGGATTTAAGAGTGTCGGGAATAGTGTAATTAAACCGATTAACGCTCCTGCTACCCAAATGGCTGTTAATCTTAAAAACGATCCTCTATGGAGAGTAAAAAGCCTAAAAAAGGAGAAGCCAAGGAGTGGAAACAATAAAACCCAAGACAAATGCAACTGCATAATTAAAGTGGCAGTCACTCCTAAGATCAGATAACTGACCCATGGCTTCAACCATCTCTCCTTATAAAACTCCAAAGACTCGAACCACGCAACAAAAAATAGAAAAGAAAAAGTGACCACATAAGAGGGATTAACCACTCGCGTTGAGAAAAACAGAGTCATTGGAGAAGCCAGAACCAGTAAGTAAACCAACCAAGCAGGCACCCCTTTTATTCTAAACAAGATATATCTCGCAAAGAGCAGAAGAGAGAAGAAGCTCAGAATATTAAGGAAAAGCGTTGGTGACTCGGGTATTGGAAGAAGATAAAACGGTAGCGAGACCAATAAACCTTGAGCAGCACCGGGTATTTGAGTATTCGTATAAACCACATCCGGCCCATAATAAGGCCAGAGGTGCTGAGTGAACGACTTTAAGCCTATAAGATATATTTGAAGTTCATCTTCGAACCAAAACTCAGACGTAAGACCATAGAATACGCGAAATAAAAATAAGCCCAAAAGCAGAAAGAACAATCTCTTTTTGCTAAGTATATCGGATATTAATTGCATTGAAATCAATTTCTACTGCAAAATAACGCAATTACCAGAAGAAACGAAACTTTAGCATTTTTTGGCAACAGATTTTCAGATCCATAAAACTAGATTAAACAGCAAAAGGAGAAAGAAAGATAAATGCGGTAAACGAATACCACCATCAAGAATACCACTCCTTTTTCTTATATTTGCGACCCGGTTTAGATAACTGAAAAGAAAAAACAAGATGAATCTAAAGCAGATAATGGCAATTTCAGGCAAGAGTGGCCTGTTTAAACTTGTTTCACAAGCAAAGCGTGGAGTTATTGTAGAATCATTAACTGATGGTAAGAGATTCCCTGCTTTCCTCAACGACCGCATCAGCAGTCTTGAGGAGATCAGTATCTACACCACCAGTGAAGACAAACCGCTAAAGGAGGTCTTCGAATTAATTAAAGAGAAATACAATAGCCAACCCGTCACTGGTGTTGGAAAAGAAAATAAAGACATCAAGGAGTTCTTTGGCTCTGTTCTTCCTGATTATGACAGTGAAAGAGTTTATGTAAGTGACATGAAGAAGGTTTTAAACTGGTATAACCAGCTGGCAGAGAAAGAGCTGCTCGACCTTCCTGAAGAAACCATTGAAACAGAAGACGAGGAAACCTCTTCTGAATCATAAAAGATACGCTGCCTTTTTAGGCAGCGTTTTTTTTATCTTTACCTAAGTAAAAAGATCTTAAGAAACAATCTAATTAAGGATGAAAAAACAGATCATCGACTTTAAGGTCATAGGAAACAAAAGAGTGAATGCAACGCACTTTATTCTTACGCTTCAGAGTGAGTTGCCTCTTCCTACAATGCTTCCGGGTCAATTTGTAGAAGTTAAGGTAGAAGGATCTCCTACAACATTCCTTCGTCGCCCGATCTCCATTCATGACGTGGATTACAAATCGAATAAGCTCCTCCTCTTAATCCAGGAGAAAGGTGATGGAACTCGTAAACTAGCCGATTTAAAACCAGGAGATAACCTGAATATCGTCTTACCCCTTGGCAACTCATTTACCCAAGCTTCCGAGGGGGAATCTGTTCTTCTTGTAGGTGGTGGATGTGGTGTTGCACCTCTACTCTTTTTAGCACGTGAACTACATGCTAAAGGAGTAAAAGTAACAACTCTGATGGGTGCCAGATCGCAGGATATGATTATGGAACCTGAAAATTATAGTCAATTTGGGGAACTACTCATTACCACAGAGGATGGTTCAGTAGGCAAAAAAGGATTTGTGATTCATCACCCTATTTGGTGGGATACGAAACCCTCCTTTGACAGGATCTATACCTGTGGCCCAGATCCTATGATGAAAGCCATCTCAAAATTAGCTGACAAATACCAGATTAATTGCGAGGTTAGTCTCGAGCAAACCATGGCTTGTGGTGTTGGGGCGTGCCTCTGCTGCATAGTAGATACCCAAAGAGGACACCTCTGTACTTGTACTGACGGACCAGTATTTGATTATAAGGAGTTAAAAAACTGGATTGACTAACCACCATCATGAGCAAACAAACAGAAATTAAAATTGGGCAAATAGACCTGAAAAATCCGGTCATGACCGCTTCAGGCACCTTTGGATATGGGCCAGAATTTGAAGATTTTTATGACATCAACATTCTTGGCGGCATTGTAGTCAAAGGAACAACCGGGAAAGCCAGACAGGGAAACCCATACCCCAGGATGGCTGAGACTCCCTCAGGGATGCTTAATGCGGTTGGTCTTCAGAATAAAGGGGTAGATGGCTTTATCAATGATATCTATCCTAAGATTAAACATTACAACACGGCTATTCTTGTCAATGTAAGCGGATCAACCGTTGAAGAATACATCGAAGTTGCTGAGAAGATAAATGCACTTGAGCACATCCCTGGAATCGAGCTTAATATCTCTTGTCCTAATGTAAAAGAGGGGGGCATGGCCTTTGGTACTAGCTGTCCTTCTGCTATTGCAGTCACTAAAGCAGTGAGAGAGGTGTATAAAAAGACTCTGGTAGTAAAGCTTTCTCCCAATGTAACCGATATTGCGGAGATGGCTAAAGCGGTAGAGGGTGCCGGTGCTGATGGAGTATCTCTTATAAACACACTACTTGGGATGGCAATCGATGCCGAAAAAAGGAGACCCATATTAAGCACGGTCACTGGTGGACTTAGTGGTCCGGCAGTGAAACCTGTAGCACTTCGTATGGTTTGGCAAACCTACAAAGCTGTGAAGATCCCAATTATAGGTTTAGGTGGTATCATGAATGCTACAGATGCTATTGAGTTTATGCTTGCAGGTGCATCTGCAATTCAAATTGGAACTGCTAACTTTATTGATCCGGCCATTGGGGCTAAAGTGGTTTCTGGAATAGAAGATTACATGGAGAGACATGGAATTTCAGATGTAACAAGCCTCATTGGGGCACTTCAGATCTGAACTGGTAAATAGTATAAAACAAGAAGGGGACTCATTATTTGAGTCCCTTTCTTATTTACAGGATATTAACTTCTGGATATAGAACCACATCAAACTTAGTTCTGACCGAGTCAATTATATCATGAGCAAGCGATAGCAGCTCTTTTCCGGTAGCATTTCCATAGTTTACAATGACTAAAGCCTGGTGAGGCCAAACACCGATATTATCCTTACGAAAACCCTTCCACCCACATTGTTCAATAAGCCATCCTGCTGGTATCTTAATAAAATTCTCATCAATTACATAAGAGGGCATTTCAGGAAAACGCCTTTTAAGAGAATTAAAGAAATCAGCGGAAACCACAGGATTCTTAAAGAAGCTACCAGCACATCCTACCCTCTTTGTATCAGGGAGCTTTTCTTCTCTTATAGATCTAATCACATTCATTATATCTGCCGGAGAAGGAGAATCAATTCTACTCTCTCTGAGTTTAGTCTCAATCTGTCCATAACCTATTCGTGGGCTACCCTCTTTCTTTAATAACAGTGAAACAGATAAAATAATATATCTATTTGGCCACTCTTTAAAAACACTTTGTCGATATCCAAACCGGCAATCCTCCTTAACTAAAGTAACCACCTCTCCCCTCATTCTATCCCATGCCCTAAGGCTATAGAACAAATCTGCCAATTCGACCCCATAAGCTCCAATATTTTGAACAGGAGCGCTACCCATGACACCAGGTATTAAGGTCAAATTCTCAATACCCCACCAGCCATGACTCGTTGCACATTCCACTACCCGCTCCCATTGAATACCAGCACCAGCAGTAAGAAGAACTTTATCAGAGAAGGTCTCAACATCGCATTCTAATCCATCAATAGCAATTCTTACGACAAGCCCACTTACATCTTTAGTCAATAAGATATTACTACCACCACCGATTAGATGAAGATCAACATCATGCTCATCTACCCAATCCAGCATAGTAGGAATTTGATACTCAAAATCAATCGAGGCAAACCATTCAGCCTTTGCATCAACATGAAAAGTATTATACTCTAATAGAGAGACATTCGACTGAGGAACAAAAACGGCAAAAGGGTTATCCATAATCAATATTTTTCAAACAATTTATCGCATTTCTAAAGCATCTGAACCGAGTGAAAGTATTGACAGATTAAAGTATCTGACGCAACAACCATAAAGGTATTAACCTTCTATTTCAGTTTAATCAATTCACCCGATCCACTTTTGATCAGATTTATCTCAGATGGAGTGCCCTGGTAAAAGACATCACCTGTATATCGTATATCAGCAATCAATAGGCCATTGCTAGTAACTGCCACCTTTGCTTTATTACTCCCCAAATGTACAACATGCACATAACCGGCAGGAGCCAGCGCTGCATCAAGCGGACCATAACCAACAACATAACAGTATAATTGATTGGATGATCCATGAAGTCTCACCTCCTCAGCACCGGAATGAACCTGGACTGAGGTTACTTTTGATTTATACGACACGTCTATCAACCCAGCACCATTCAGACAATTTAATCGTAAAGTATCCCAGGTAAGAACTCCTTTTGACATCACCTTTCCAGATGAACTGAACTCTAGCTCATGCAGATCGGGTAAAGTAAGATATATTTCAAGGGGAGCTCCCATATCCCTGAAGAACTCACATTGATTCGCATCCGTAATCTTGAGAACGCCCTGATTTATCGACGATTCAATAAAAGGTAAAACACTCCTACCTGCTTTTAACGTAAGAGATGATTTAGACCCACTTGTTAAATAGATATCGAATTCACCATCAACAACTACTCGCCGAACAGAATCAGTAAGAGGTCTATTCTCTACATAATAATCACCGGTTGCATGGAAGCATTTATCATCACTGCATCCTAAGAGGCCTGACACTAGCAAGAAAGCCAAAACAAAGAAGACCAATTTTCTATTCATGCAGATCTATTTGAATTCAATTTGATATCCTAGTCCTAAGCCAACAAAATCAGCCTTAGCAAAATGCGTCTTTAGTGTAAGGTTGGCGTGTAATCCTTTCCAGATTTTATAATTGAGCACCAGTTGATCATAGATATTTCCATCACTCTTTTCTGGTTCATAAAGATAAGAACCGGCGTGAAGGCTTAAGGAGAGATCTCCGAGTAAGATTGCATAGCCAAGAGACACCCCTGGTTTAAGAATCGAAAGTTTAGAATCAGGATAGATATCCTTTCGATTAAGCAATTCTATATCTGAAGCATCATAACCAAGATCAAAAGATAACCCGATCATACCTCCCTTCCACACTTTATAGAAACCTTGCAAAGAGGCAGAAGAAACAAAATAATTAGGGCCATTAACAGGAAATATCTCTTTAGAACCACAAGAAATAAGTGCGCGTACCACCCACCTTGTACTTAGTGGATTATCAAGATAATCACCTCTTATCACTTTTTTCTCAGAGAATCGTTGAATTATCGAGGCGTTTGCAGTAGGGAGATTCACACCATAGTTAGGCATGCGCGTACCTCCATTTGAGAAGTGGATAAATGATAGCCCGATTTCGAATTTTGTATCACTATTAATTTTAACACCTGTATTAAGACCTAGAACGATCAGGGCATTAAAATGTCGGCTAATTGCGGTATTCCTGAAGTTATTATCCAGATTAAAAATTTCAGTAACATAAGAAAGACCGAGTCCAAGTCTAACCGTGGAGTAAATCGTTCGATTCAGAAGAGGAAGATCAACAAAGGGATATAATCCATGTAACTTGCCAAGAATCTCAGAATTTCCAAGAGACGAATACATGTAGCCTAATCCTAGATTCGGATAGTGATAAAGCTTTTCCCATTGTTTTTTACCGATAGTAGATTTCATTAAATCGACCTCAAAGACAGAGATATGAGACTTGCTCAGAACTGCCATTTCAGGATGATGATCCAAAATAAACCCATAATGATACCTAAATGCACCAGTAACAGACTGAGACACATCATTCTCTTGACCTTTGGTTAAACACGGCAAGGAAAGGAGGATTAAAACAACTATCTTAGAGTATAATTTATTCAAGTAAGGTTGAATTACATGGCAAATTTACAAATTAGCCATTCCAACCCAATAGTTATCTTATGAATATTACCTTTGTAACAAAGTAGAGACAAGATGAATCTTAAGAAGAAAACTCTTACATCTTTAATTATCTTGTTAATAGGAGTATTAGCGCCATTTAAAACTATTGGAGCCGAAAATCAGATAAAAATCCCTTTTCAATACATTAATGATGCGCTGACAACTCCTGATGCTGTTATATCATCTCAATCAGGAGAAAACCTTTCATGGGCTTTGCTAATTTCTG
>JAJTBW010000201.1 GCA_021286705.1 Sphingobacteriia bacterium | reverse complement strand
TGATACTCATTGGCGCCTCTTTCATTTGAGGGGTAAAGTGAAACGTATGGTAATAAAATATTCTTATATGGATATTTTTCCCAATTATCTTTCTTTAGATTTTAATTCTCATGGATTTCTAATAAAGCAGTGTCCTAGGGATACTGAAATTCCAGCATATACAACTTATTATGAGTATGATAACCAGAATCGATTGATTAAAAAGTTTGGAGTCGACCTTGTAAATCATGGAGATTATGAAACAAACTATTCAACAGTTAAGTATTCATATGGTAACCATGATAATTATATTAATGTTGATTTTTTAAGTGACTTTGAAGAAGTGGCTATATCTTCACCAAGTATTTACTGGTGGCAACGGGAAATGATAAACTATAGCTACTTTTACCCAATTATTATGTATTACAAAGGCTTAGTAAACGTTGATGTTGCCTTGAAAACGACTAAAGGTGATCTTCATTTTAATAGTAATATTAATTTTGCTGGAGATAGTGCCTATTGTACCAAGTCAAATGGTTACGGTAACAAACAGTACCTTAAGTGGAAATTTAAAAATGGTTTTCCTATATTGTCTACTTGTTATGAAGCTAGATCTCCTAAAGAAGATTACGCGGAGGGTTATTTTACTAAATTTCAATCCAATGGAATGGTAGGGTCTATTAGGCATTTTTTTTACCGAGATCATGATACAATTTCAAATGATACAATTGCACTCACCCAAGTATCTTTTTTCCCATCAAAGCCCTTTCTAATGATATCTGAGGATAGATCCATTTATAATGGTGTAAATGATAGTTTTACACGCTTTCTCTACGATTCGAATGAGGATATGTCTAGTCATTGTTATACCCCTCTTGAAATTAGCCAATATTTTCATTATATGTCATATGATAAGTATGGAAATTGGACTCAATGCATTGTTGTGGATAACTTTGGTTACTACTATTTATATAAGCGAGATATCACTTATTGGTAAATAAATTAAGTCATTTTGGTGATTATAAATCATTGATAGTAGTTTTTAAAGTAGGTTAAAGGAGTTTATAATGTTTAATTCAGTTTTATTATGAAAAAGTTATCATTACTTATTCTTATGGTTGTTCCCTTGTTATTGATGGGAGCTCCGGTAGACAAGAAAACAGCTAGGAAGGTTGCTATTAACTTTTATTCTAGTGTCATGAATGTAGAGGCAGTTGATACGAGTCAAGTTTCTTGTCTTGTTTGGGAGAGCACTGGTATTCCGGTGTTTTATATTTATAATTTTCAATCTGGCGGTTGGGTTATCACCTCGGCCGATGATTGCATTATTCCTGTTATAGGCTATAGTACTGAAGGATCGTTTCAGTTGGACGGGTTAAATGATGCAGCAAAGATGTTTATTGGTAATCTAGGTTTAAGAGTAAAAGCTAATCTTGATACGGACAGACCAGATGAAGAAACAATTAAGTTATGGCAAAAGGGACAGGAGAAGAGCTGTTTTACAGTTGGTCAGATTGTCCCACCTTTTATCAAGCAACGATGGGATCAGGGCTGTTATTATAATAGTTCCTGTCCAACAAGTACCGTCGCCTCATCTTGTCACCATGTCTGGGCTGGTTGTGGTGCTATTCCAATTGCTGTTATTTTAAAGTACTATAATTGGCCTTCGCATGGGAATGGTTACCGCCGTTATAAAACTCAAAAGTATGGTTATTTAGAATCAGATTTTAGTACTAGAAATTATGACTATTCTAAGATGCCCGATAAGCTGTCAGGAGAAAACAAGGATGTTGCAGATTTGATTTATGATGTTGGGGTCTCTATGGATATGCTGTATTCGGAAACCGGCTCCCTTGGTTATCTATACGACTTATATTTCTCATTGAAGAATAGCTTTGGGTTTAATGATTATATCTCTCTCCTGAGTGGTTATGAACTTAGCTCAGGTAATAAACTAAGGAATGAACTTGATTCATTACGTCCCATTATATATTATGGTAATAATGGAAGTGTAGGGCACTTTTGGTTGATGGACGGATATGATGGAGGTAATAATATGTATCATATGAATTGGTGCTGGGGAGGTGATGCAAATGGCTTTTTTAAACTTGATAATTTGAAACCTAATGGATTATATCTAGGGGATGATCAATATGCGATTATTGGTATCTATCCTGTTGATGAAGAGATGTTCTTTGAACGCCAGAACGCAGGTTATCAAAATACATATATGTTAACCTATGGTTTCTCTCCTGTAAGCAATGATGTGTGTTGGGCAATTGGTCGATCCGCTTTAGGATCAGGAAATAGTAATTATATTACTGTAACAAGTGATGGAGGCCATGCATGGACAACAAGAAAGGTTATAAATACCGCAAAGTACTCAATTGGTTCTCTTTCTGCAGTAAGCGATAGCACCGCCTTTATTACTAAATATAGTCTTGTTGGAAATCAAGATGAAAATTGTGGAGTCTATAAAACAACTGATAAAGGAGCGACCTGGGAAGCAGTTAGCGTTTTGTCAGGAGCTCAATCATTTGCTAATAATGTATATTTCTGGGATAAAAATGTTGGAGTTGCTATGGGTGATGGCAGAAATGGGTATTTCGAAATTTACCGAACTGAAGATGGAGGAGCAACTTGGGTGAGTATTCCTTCTGCAAATATTGGTAATGGTGTTGGCTTATTGCTTAATGAGACAGGTTGTATTGACCGGTGTTCTGCAACTAAAGAGGGGATAATTGGGTTCACTACTAGTAAGGGTCGGGTTTTTATTTCTTCGGATAAAGGCTTGAATTGGAAAGTTATCACTGTTTTATCAAATAAAACTCCGCTTTCTAATATCGCAATTAAGAGTATTGACCAATTTGCTGTAACGGATTTTAGTAATGACCTGCATTTCACCATTGATGGAGGGAAGACGTTTACTTTATCTACACAATCTTCTTCAACAAATATTTACTCGGGAAAAATTATATCTATTCCTGGCACTAATACCTATTTGTTAACCGAGGGGGGAACTACAAACTTCACTAGAGGTAATTCTCTCTATTTTACCACAGATGATGGAAAGACCTTTAATACAATCAATAGGGTTAACGAGTTAGCAACTTATGGTGGTGCGTTTATATCTGATAGCGTAGGTTGGTTTGGAACAATTAGTGGTTATTATGAGGATCTTCCCGAGAATGATGGGATCCTCAGATGGAATGGTCACTTAGCGAGAACTTCGCAATCATTGATGATAGTGCCGAATAGTATTAGTCTAGAGTTACCATTGAATGCTGTTGATACGGTTAGTATTAGGGTGAAGAACAGAGATTTTAGTAAACAAAACTGGAGTATGAGTTTATCAGGAGGAGGTAGTTGGGTAGATGTTCCTGTTTCAAGTTTTACCTTGGATATTGACGGTGAAACTTATGTGCAGTTGGTTTTTAATACAAATGGTCTTCCTGAAGGTACCTATAATGCAACCCTTTCTTTTTATAAATCTTTGCAGAAACAAGAGGTTCCACTAAAGCTTAAAGTTGGTTCTATTGGAATAGCTGACGAGAAAAGAACTCCATTTGTTATTTTACCAAATCCGGCAATAGATCACTTTATAGTTAAAGCTAGTGTTCCCATTTCTGGCTTAAAGCTTTTAAATCTGACAGGTACCATTGTAAAAGAGTTTGCTATTCACAGTAATGGAGACTACTCTGTGCATGGAATCGCATCAGGAGTCTATCTTCTTGAGATCACAAGCCCTTCTGGTGTGTTTTATTCGAAATTGATTGTTTCGGGTAGAGATTAATGTGAATCTACCTGTAAGAGAAATTGGATAACATTTTTTAAATAGTCTAATTATGCTAAGGATATTTATACTAGTCCTCGTTTCGCTATCTGTTCAAATTGATGGTATTGCTCAGATATATAGTTTGCGGGAGTTAGGAAACTTCTATAATAATAAACAATATAATCGAGCACTTAATTATGTTGATTACTATGTTGATAAGAATAACTCAGATGCAATGATTCTGAAAGGTGATTGTATCAGGGCTAAAGCTAATGAGGATTTTAAAAAGGTAAATGATGAGTGTGGTGGTGACTTATTTAATACCAACCCCGCTGCATTTGTTCAACAATTAATGAACTCTTCATCCTCTCAAATGCAATTAAATCAGCTTAAACTTAAGGAGGCTAGGTCTCAACTGACAAAGGCGGATCTTAAAGCGGTGGATCTCTATATTAGGGCTAGTGAACTTGGAAATGAACAGGCAGATAGACGTTTGGAACTCATGGCTGCCCTTTATCCTCAGATTGAGGTTCCAAATCATCAAGTTTCGGCACCGCGTTATGAGATTGATCAAGAGAAATGTTCATATTGTAATGGCACTGGGATCAGTCCTAGTGCAAATTCAGTACCCGGCTATGGCTCCTCAGCAGAGCATTGGTGTGACGTATGTCAGAAGATGGTGTCAGCCTCACATGGCTCTCATCCAAGATGTCCAGCATGCAATGGAAAGGGGTATAGATAGTTAGATGATCAATAGACCTTTAATTTTAAATTTATATTATATGAAAACAACTATTAAATCGAAGTGGGTTAAGTTAACTTCTTTTCTTTTTTTAATGTTATTAGTTATTGGTGTTTTACCAATATTTAACAGCTGCAGTAGTGATGATGAGGAGGAAACTCCCGAACCTGTGGCTTATTCTAATTTGTCGGACAAGACAACAACCTCAATATTAAGTTCCATTCCTCGTATTGAGTTATCAAAAGTTAAATCAACTCAAATTAAACTTTATCTTTCTATAACTGATCAGGATGGTTATGCCTTGACGAAGTTTAATCGGTTAAATCTTAAAGTAAAGCAGGTTTGTGTTGGGACAACAGATACAACTGAAATAGGGAGCTTTGGTGTAACAAATCTTAGCACCAGTGGTGGTAAGATTTTAACCCCTCTTGTTTTAGATTATTCAGGAAGTATGGAGGGTTATACAGATGAGATGGAGCAAGCTGTATCGTCATTTGTTAAGGTCAAGGGGAAAGACGATCTAGCTAAAATTATTAAATTCAATACCAATGTATATGACACACTTCCATTTATGTCAGATACAACCCTTCTCTATGCAGCAATATATGATGGGTTGGTTGCTGATCATTCAACTGCTTTCTATGATGCGGTAGGGGCTGGAATTAATGATGCGAACAGTTTTCTTAATAGCACAACTCAATCTTATCTCGGTGCTGTAATTGGATTTACTGATGGACACGACAATAGTTCGGAACAGTATTCAGATTATAGTTTGATAGGTTTATCGAATCAAACTCAAATCCCTATTTATACACTAGGTTTTGGAGATGCCGATACGCTTCTATTGAGTAGGATTGCTTCCTCTACTGGAGGTCGGTTTTATTATGCTCCGGGAATTGGAGACTTACACAACCTTTATATGATAATCAGTGGTCAGCTAAAAGGCGTCTACCAATTAACCTGGAACTATACAGGACAATGCAGCGAGGTGATGATTATTGTTGAGGCGAGCTACAAATGTGGTAATGGAACCTTTAAAAGTTTCTCGTATAAAACTTTTGAGCCTTTACGTAAATAGTTGGCTGTCGAAGAGATTAGACAAATTTACTGTTAATCTCGTAGTGACGTTGTGTTCAGGAGAATTCTCGAAGACGATGCATGCAAAGACGTTGCATGCGAAGACGTTGCATGCAACGTCTCTACGGGCACCCAGGGAAATAATGTCTTTAATTCCGAATGGATGACCAGACCTGTCTTCTTATAATTGTTATGTGAACCCAAGGAATAAAATAAGCTTTTGTGGATAAATTCAAAGATAGATATCGAATCCCATCTTGCCGCCTAAAAGATTGGGATTATCGATGGATTGGTGCATATTTTATTACTATATGTACTCAAAACCGTGAGGATTATTTTGGGACTATTGAAAATGGTGAAATGCAATTATCGCAGGTTGGTGTAATTGCTAGTATTATGTGGTATGAAATATCCAGTCATTCGAAACAGATAGAATTGGATGCGTTTGTGGTAATGCCAAATCATATACACGGTATTTTAATTGTGAACGGTTTGAATCTTCATAGTGATGTTATTTCGTCTTTATCAACACAGACTATACCCAATAAATCTATGGGATCAATCTCGCCTAAAACAGATTCGATTTCAACTATTATTCGGTCGTATAAATCAGCTGTAACCAAATATGCTCATCGTTTAGGTTACAAATTTGAATGGCAATCACGGTTTTATGACCATATTATTAAAGATGATAGATCATATCAGATGATTCAAAAATACATAGGAGAGAATCCTGCAAAATGGGTTAACGATGAATATTTTCAATCGTAATGTTTATCGGATTCTCTGAAGCCGTTACATATTGAAGACGTTGCATATTGAAGACGTTGCATATTGAAGACGTTGCATGCAACGTCTCTACGGGGGGCACCTCTGAAAATAATGTCGTTTAATTCCGAATGGATGACCAGGCGTGTAGAGACGTTGCATGCAACGTCTTCGGAATCCGGTCTATCCAATTAGGTGATGCATTAACCTCCGAACCTCTTCGTGTTTTCCCTAATCCGTCCTCTTCTACCCAAGGTTTTGAACTCGATGTTTTAAAACCTAATGTAAACGACGGATATCAGGTTAAACTGATGTCAATGGATGGCAGGTTGATCTATAGTAATATTTTTACAAAAGCTAAAGTGGTTATTAAAGATATCCCGCCTTCTGCCTATTTACTTGAGGTAGTTTTTAACGATGGATGTAAAGCAGTTAAAAAAGTGATCATAAATTAAGCTCTTCTTTTTGTTTTCAACAGAGCCAGCTTAATATTTTACCACAAGCCTTTACCAAGGTTACTTTTTCTTTGAATTTGCTATTCATTCGCATTGTTGTCCGGCAAAATTACAAAAACAGGGTTGTTCTAAAAATACTTTTTGAT
>JAJTBW010000200.1 GCA_021286705.1 Sphingobacteriia bacterium | reverse complement strand
GGCATCCTCAATGGTGTCAAGGTTCTCATAACGGGCTGAGATTCGCAGAACGGTTGCAATTAGCAGATCTGATCCGGCTGCCGCTCCCATCCAGATAATATCATGGTTCCCCCATTGGATATCCACTTCATGGTGGTGCATGATGGCATCCATCACTTTATCAGCCGCCGGCCCACGATCGAATATATCCCCGATAATATGTAATCTGTCGATTAACATCCGTTGAATAAAACGACTGAGGGCTATCACAAAAGCTTTTGCCCGGTCAATGCGTATGATACTTTCTAAGATACCTATGACATAGTCCTGTTTATTCGGACCTGTCTCATTAAGAAGCTCTTCAATGATATAAGCAAAGTCAGGGGGTAAAGCCTTTCTAACTTTGGAACGGGTGTATTTTATTGAAGCCGAACGGGCTACCTCCACTAACCGTTGAAGGGCAATCATATAGAACTCTTCCGTGTTCTGTTCATCCCTAAGAAGTAGCTCAAGTTTCTCTTCCGGATAGTAGATCAAAGTGGCAAGCCTACGTTTTTCAGATTCTCTTATACGACTTCCAAATACATCCTCGATTTTCCGTCTGACAACTCCTGATGCATTTCTCAGAAAGTGGCTGAAGGTCTCATATTCGGCGTGAATGTCTGTCAGGAAATGTTCGGTTCCTTTTGGTAGTGTTAAGATCGCTTCTAAGTTAATTATCTCAGAACTTGCAGCTTGTATGTTTGTGAATTTGTCGGATAAAAGCTTAAGGTAGCGCAGTTCCTTTTCTATTGCGGCTGTGCTTATCTCTTCGGTGTTATGATTCATGAATTCTCTATTGTTTTTCAATAATGCATGGAATGAGTCCGATGGCAAGTACTGTTATTGCTGATTGTGGTTGAGCAACCGATCGAACCGTTCCCTGTAGTTGTTGTTGTGCGTCTGACTAGTTCATGGTCAACCAATATTTTCTCGAAAACGATTGCGTTGACTCTACAAAAGAACGAAAAAAAACCCGAAGGGTTCATTTTGAAGGGAATTTTAAGAGGCATCTGGCATGCTGACGCCAGCAGCCATTCCCTCCTTGAATCTTTGAATAAAAAATCTTGAATAACATACAGCAGCCATTGGCTACCTCGTGAGAAACTCTTGCACCCTCTGAAGAAAGAGCTCAGGTTGGTCAGCATGTAGCCAATGGCCTGCCTCGGGGATGGTTTGAATGGTTGCGTTTGGAAATAGCTCGAAGATATCATCCTGGTCAAGGCTTGAGATATAGTTTGATTGCTCACCGGCGAGAAAAAGGGTTGGGTTAGAGAATGGATAATCGGCCGTGATAGCTTCCATAATCCCGGGTAGACTTTTAGAGAGAGCAGATAAGTTGATTCTCCATTCTAATCTTTGATTTTGATCTCTGTGGAGGTTCTTTAAAAGAAAGAGCCTTATGGAATCATTAGGGATATATTGCCGTAACGCTATATCAATTTCGCCCCTCGTCTTGTAGTTTGAAGGATCCACCAATAACATTGCCTCAATATATTTCGAGTGCTCGTTATGATCAATATACAGTCTGGGTGCTATGTCGGCAATAACTAACTTTTTAACAAGTTGAGGGTTGTTTAGCGCAAGCATCATCGCTGTCTTACCCCCCATTGAGTGGCCTAAAAGATGAAAAGAATCTATATTCTCTTGTTTAACCAATTCTAAAATATCAGAAACCATAGACTGATAGGTGAACTCTGAAGAGTGAGGCGATCGCCCATGGTTTCTTAGATCAGGTACTATTACCATGTATTTATTGGCTAGATCACGAGATATCTTAATCCAGTTATCGGCTGTTCCAAAAAGCCCATGAAGGATGATTAATGGATCACCCGTACCAAAGCGATAGAAATGGAGTTTTACTGCTGACATGGATACAAAGTTATTTGTTTAATTTTGCTTCCCTGATAAAGACTATTAATTGAATAAGATTTTTAACAAAGGAATCACCATGATAGGGACTGACCTACAACCGGAGACGGTTTAGATTCTTATCTGGTCTGATAAATAGCTTCAAATAAACTACTAACAAATGAAAAAGAATAAACGATTACTTATCATTTCGCTTATACTGGTTCTCGTTGCTGCAGGATTGTATTTTGGCGGTGGATCAACCGGATTCAATAAGGCTGATAGTGATTTTGCTATCAATGATACCTCAACTGTCACTAAGTTCTTCCTGGCCAATAAAAACAATTACCATGTACTAATCTCACGTGACAGTGCTGATGGCGGTTGGTTAGTAGATCGTACTTATAAGGCCTCTTCTCGTATTGTAGCCGATTTCCTTGGAATGGCTACACAGTTGCAGGTTAAAACGCCTGCACCAGCTAGCTCACGGGATAATATTATAAAGTTAATGTCCTCTTCGGCAATAAAGCTTGAAGTTTATCAGATCCTTCCCCGGTTTGAATTATTTGGATATAAATTCTTTGAACGCGAGGTGAAAAGTAAGGTCTACTATGTTGGTGAGGCTGCCCCCGATAATCAGGGTTCGTATATGTTGATGCAAGGTAGCTCATTGCCATTTGTTGTGTTTATGCCCGGTTTAAGAGGCTTCGTCACACCGTACTATTCGGTGATTGGTGACCAATGGCGCGATCATACAGTTTTTGCTGAAAACCTTGATAATATTAAATCGGTTAAAATGGCCTACAGAGACAAACCTGAAGAGTCATTTGAGCTTGTTAATAATGGAAATAAGACCCTTAGCTTAACCTCGCTGATGGATGGTGCCAATATTCCGGTTTTTGATACCCTTGTTGCCCTGACTTACCTAAATGGTTTCTCAAGTGTTAACTTCGAGACTCTTCTTAATAACAAGGGTGAAAGATATATCGATTCATTAAAGAGTCTTCCTCCGTTTTTTACCCTCTCTGTTACTTTGATGGATGGAACGGTTAAAAAGATTTCCGGTTATGAGAAGGAGTCAAGTGGTGATGTCGATGAGACTGGTCGCCCCTATGAGTTTGATCTTGATCGTCTTTATGCTTTAATCAACGATGATAAAGACCTGGTCTTATTGCAGTACTTTTCGTTTGGTAAGATGATGATAGAAAAGAAGATGCTGATAAACCAGCCTTCGAAATAGTTAACCGGAAATTGCTTCTAAAATAGACTTATTAAATGCGAAAGGTTTGCCATCTGACGTCTGTACATCACCTCTATGATACACGTATCTTTTATAAACAATGTATCTCGTTAGCCAAAAGGTATGAGGTGGTACTTGTAGGACAAAACGGCGATGGCTTACTTCATGAAGGGGTGATGTTCGCACCCCTGGCTGCATTCCCGACAAACAGAATTGCCAGGATGTTGTGGGGTGTGCCTGCTGTAATTCGTCAGGCTTTTCGGGAAAAAGCGGATGTATACCATATTCATGATCCGGAGCTGATGCCGGGTGGCTGGATTCTTAAACTCTTTGGAAAGAGGGTTATCTATGATGTCCATGAAGATTACCCTCGTGATATTCTGGGTAAGGAGTGGATATGGCCCCCATTAAGAAATCTGATTGCTGCGGTTGTTAAGTTGACTGAAGCAATAAGCTTTAGGCTCTTTGATGCGGTGGTGCCGGTAACTGAAGATATCTCAAGGTATTTTAAGGGTGATAAGTGTTATATAGTGCATAACTATCCCCGTTTAGATCTGATTGATGTTGTTGCCTCAAGAATTAAAGAGGATGGAGAGAAGCCTATTATCTATTATGCCGGTGACCTGAGTGTTATCAGAGGCGTTGTGACTCTGGTAGAGGCTATGGCAATGGTATCCTCTGAGGCTGAACTCTGGTTAGCTGGTCCTTGGGAGAACGATTCGGTAAGATCTCAATGTGAGAATAGTGCCGGTTGGGCAAAATGCCGTTATTTAGGGAAGCTAAGTTTCAGAGATGCAATAGCTACTATGAAAAGCGCCTCAATAGGGGTGGTTCATTTTAAACCGCACGGCAATCACTTTAATGCGTTACCAAATAAGGCATTCGAATATATGAGCTGTAGTCTTCCGATGGTTCTCTCTGATTTTCCTTTTTGGAGGCAATATTTTGGTGCTTTTGGCTCATTTTATGACCCTATGTCAAGTAAAGCTCTGGCTGAGCAACTCGATTTCGTATTATCTAACTGGTCTGCCGAGAAGGAAAGAGCTGTCAAGGCTCGACAGTTTGTTGAGGATAACCGAAGCTGGGAGGCTGAAGAAAAGGTTCTGTTCAAAATGTATGAAAAAATATTTGGGTAGTGGATAAACCAATGGTTTCTGTAATCACCTCGCTCTATAATTATGAGAGGTACATCTCTTACTGCATCGAGTCGGTTCGTGCCCAGACGTTTCACGACTGGGAGATGATTGTTGTCGATGATGCCTCACCTGATAACTCGTACCAGGTTGCCCTAAAAGCTGCTGAGGGTGAACCCCGAATCACAATAATAAGACAGGATGTCAATAAGGGAGTTTCTGAGGCCAGAAATAGAGCATTAGATATGGCTAAGGGTCGCTTTGTGGCTTTTCTTGATGCCGATGATGCCTGGGCTCCTGAGAAACTGGAGAAGCAGATCGCTTTCATGCTCGAAAAGGATGCTCCTATCAGCTTTACCGCCTACGCGTTGATTGATGATAACAATGTTATCAGTGAAAGCAGAGTTGATGTTGTTGATTGCCTCGATTATAAAGCTTACCTGAAGAATACCCTTATTGGAAACAGTACGGCAATGATAGATAGCAGCAAGACTGGCCCAGTGCATTATAGCGGGTTACGTTCAAGAGAGGATACTCAAATGTGGATTCGTCTGCTACGAGCTGGTCATAAGGCTTATGGTCTGGATGAATATCTAACGCTATACCGCACTGATCATCAAAGTCTGACATCGAATAGAGCTAAAGCTGCGTTACAGGTTTGGCA
Organism: Sphingobacteriia bacterium; assembly: GCA_021286705.1. Classification (GTDB taxonomy): domain Bacteria; phylum Bacteroidota; class Bacteroidia; order Bacteroidales; family TTA-H9; genus JAJTBW01. The sequence continues at coordinate 2,039 of JAJTBW010000200.1, read as the reverse complement.
GCTCTATTTTAGAATCGAGAAATTAGGTCTTTTTAACTCAGTGTACTATTTCTCCTTTTATGCTTTTAATGCAATCAGAAAGAGGATTAAAGCACCCGGATATAAATAGAATAGTTTCAATTGAGTGATAATAGCATACTGAGTTTGTAAAATATCTTTAAATAAAGTCTGATGGAAATAGAATTTGATAATAGAGCTCAGCGATTAACCCGGACATCTTTGGAGATCTGCCTGATGCTGATGGTTTTTACCATGCCATGGGCTCCAAAATTTACTATTCTATTTACCATCCTAAGTTTTGTGGTTGTGATTGTTTCACACTTCTTTTTTAAAACCGAACCATTCAATAAAAAAAGGGTGAGCCTCTTTTTTATGTTGGTCGGCTTCTATTTGCTTCATTTTATTGGAATACTATACTCTGACGATTCAAAGTCGGCCTGGTTCGATATTGAGATTAAGATGACTTTGCTTCTTAGTCCTCTGTTTTTTCTCTTTGCAAATTCACGACTAATAACCCTTATAACCATTAAAAGGGTTGTGGGGATGTTTGTTCTTGGCCTTTTTCTGATGGTGTTATGGCGGTGGACTATTATCGGAATTGATGTTATTGATACAGGTATTTACGATAAGCTCTTTTATAAGAGTCTGGCGGGTGAGCAGCACCCCACATATCTATCGTTATATCTGGTTTTTGCGATAGCTGTTTTGATTTTTAATCACCTACCCGATGCGGTGATAAATATCAAGCATTATCTTAAAATACGTCTTTTGATACTCTTTCTGTTTGGTCTTTTTCTGGTGATGCTAAGTAGCCGGGCTGCTTTACTCTCTTCGGTGGGATTGGCGATTTTAATTATTCTTTTTGACAGGCGAAATAAGCCCGTAGAGAGGTTTTCTACGGGCTGTTGGTATGGAAGTCTGGTTGCGGGGTCAAGGGCTCAAATAGGGCGGTTTAAATCGGTTAATAGCCCATATCTGGATGTGGTGGTTGCCTTGGGTATCCCATTTCTTTTAATAAGCTTAATGAGGCCTGTTGCCGTTAACCGGTTTGCACAGATTGAGAATGTAATAACCAATGATACTACAATCGCACGAGCTGTAAGTGAGGAGTCTACAGTACAGCGTATGATGATCCTTAAAAGCTCATTAAAGGTGATTAAATCGACATGGATGACGGGTGTTGGAACCGGCGATATACACGATGCCCTTGAGAGACAGTTTCTAGCTGATCATGCTAACTATTCTGCTCAACAGAATTATAATCCTCACGATCAATATCTTCAAACAATGATCGGATTGGGTCTGCCAGGGTTACTTCTTCTTCTTATAATGCTTTATGGGCCATTGCTCTATCTACGAGAGAGAATCAATCTCGTTTACCTCTCGTTTATTTTGGTTTTTGGGTTTAATCTACTTTTCGAGTCTATGCTTGAGCGGCAGGCAGGTGTCCTCTTTTATGCTTTATTTAATCCCCTGTTTCTGGCAGCAATGCTTAACTATAAAAGAGGATAAATAGATTGCTACTGGCTGCTGGCATCTGGCTGTATAATTCAAGATTTTTTATTCAAAGATTCAAGAAGGGAATGGCTACTGGCGGCTGGCATCTGGCTGTGTAATTCAAGATTTTTTATTCAAAGATTCAAGAAGGAAATGGTTTCTGGCGGCTTGCATCTGGCTGTGTAATTCAAGATTCTTTATTCAAAGATTCAAGAAGGGAATGGCTTCTGGCTGCTGGCATCTGGCTGTATAATAAAAGACCAAAACACTTCATCAAATAATCTGGTAAAAGAAGAGATTTTTGTTACTACTCACATGACAAAGACTTAAAGATACTGATCAATGACTTGTTCTTGAAACTTCTCCGCCTCTTTGCCTTCGACTCCGCTCAGGCAGCGACCCGGTGGTTGAGCGAAGTCGAAACCCGGTGGTTGAGCGAAGTCGAAACCCGGTGGTTGAGCGAAGTCGAAACCACTGTATTTCAGTTCCTCTCCTGTTCCTCTCCTGTTCCCCTCCTGTTCTCCTCTTATGCCTCTCCCTAT
>JAJTBW010000199.1 GCA_021286705.1 Sphingobacteriia bacterium | reverse complement strand
TATATAATAAGTTGATTCATCTTAAAAGGATAGGAATAGGAAGATTATGGCAGAAGATAGTTATCCCTTTGGTATTAATTGCAATTACAGCTGTCATTGCTCGGGGGGGTGTGTCAAAATGGCCAATCAGTAAAGGTTCGGCTTATTATTCTCAGAGTCCAATGCTTAATCAGGCTGCAGCAAATAGCTTATGGAATTTTGTAAATGTACTGTCTACTCCTATTGAAACATGCCCAACCAATTATGATTTCATTGATAGTCTTTCTGCTGCTCAAGAACTGAAAAGGTTGATCACCATTGATACCAATACAATATCACTTACAACTCATGTAAAACCCAATATTGTTATTATACTTGTTGAAAGTCTTAGTGCTGAATCAATGGGGTTATATGGTGCCAATCCTTCGGCAACACCCAATTTAGATGAGCTTGCTAAGAGCTCATTATTGTTGTCAAGGTTCTACGCCTCTGGTTTTAGGACTGACCAGGGTTTAGCGGCGGTAGTCAGTGGATTTCCTGCCCAGCCTCAGACTGCAGTGATCCGCCGTTATGGGAAATTCGAACGTTTAAATGGATTGGGATTAGATTTACATAGAGCGGGTTATTTAGCTAGTTATTATAGCGCCGGTGATAATGATTATGCGAACACTAAGGCGTACCTAAAGCATTGTGGATTTACTAATTTCTATGATGAAGGTGATGTTAAGCCTTCCAGAAGAACTAAGTTTGGTGGATATGATGAGTTTTTGTTTTCGTATCATCTCAAACATGCTAAATCACTGAAAGAGCCTTTCTTCTCAATTCTGATGACATGCACATCGCATGAGCCATTTGATGCTGATGTACCCAAAGTGTTTACAGATAGGGGAGAGGCTAATGGATATCTGAATACCATCCATTATACAGATAAGGCAATTGGGGATTATCTGAAAAGTGCCCAAAAGGAGCTATGGTATTCAAATTCTTTGATTTTTATTCTCTCAGACCATGCACATCGTTTTCCGAAAAATCGTCAAATCTGGGAGGTTGAGCGCCATCATATCCCATTAATCATTACAGGTGGTGCGCTTGAAGAGTCTCTTAGAGGAAAGGTATTTAGAACGCCTCTGTCACAAACTGATTTGCCTGCTGTGATCTTGTCATTAGTAGGAATTGACTCAAGACATTATGAATGGAGTAAACCAAACAGTGGTGCTAAAGACAAGGGTTGGGCTTTCTATACCTTTGATGATGGAGCCGGATTTATTCAAGGAGACGATACCATAGTGTGGGATAATGCTTTAAAGAAGACACTGATTCCAAAACCGGGTAAGAGTACCCCGCATCTTGATTCGTTAACGAACACAACACGAGCGTTACTTCAGAAGCTGATACATGATTATTATAATCTAACAGATTAGATCTGGGGTTTCTGTTTTTTCTGGTCTGCTATTCGGAAATCAAATTGTCTAAATGGAATCAGATGGTTTAAATAAGTGTATGTTGCCTAGTATTTCGTGGACGTAACCGTCGTTTTGGAAGACAATAAATGGTAATTTTTATACTCTCCCGGTCTCCATCCGGTTTGCTTTTCTATGAAGTGAAGTAAAGCAGCTTTTAATCCAAAGTTCTTTTTTGTTGGGTCAAATTTAAAGACCCAGTTGATCTTTTTAATGCGTTCAATCATCTCTTTTGGGTGTGTCCCTTTGAAGAGTGAAAGTGAATCAATATTCCCATAGTCAAAAGAACTTCTGTCGCCGATATTCTTTTCCATCCATGTGTCATCATGCCAAAGCTTATGGAAGTTCTTTTGTTTTTCCTGTTGTTTTTCAGGGGGTTTTACCCAACCATAGTGATGCATATAGGCATCAGTCTCTTTGACATTCAACTTACGGTCGTTAATCCGGAAGCCTTGTGCATCACGATAACTAGTGAGTCCTGGGTTGGGTCTAACAATACGAATCTCTTTTCGATACCATCTTCTTGAATCGCCAATGTAATCGTATGATCCGTAGAAGTGAAGGTAATTCACCAGCAGTCCCTCGATCTTAGGGTCATCTTTATAGCGCTCCATGACCTCCACCAAATGGGGTAACCATTGTTCATGCATAACTTCGTCAGCTTGAATATAAAAAGCCCAGTCGGTGTCCGGACTTATAGCTTCCAGAGCTTTGTTGGTCTCATCGGCTAAGACACGTCCCCCTGTGCGAAGTGAAAGATCCCATTTGGTATCAATAATTTTGATTTTATCAGGTGCAATTGATGCTACCAATTCACGAGTCTCATCCTCACTCTCTCCAACGGCAACTATGAATTCATCACAGATAGGGAGAATAGATCTAATAGACTCTACGACCGGGTAGTCGTATTTTACTGCATTACGAATAATTGTAAACCCGGTAACCTTCATAGTGCTATAATTAGAGCTCTTTGATACCAGTATAGTTGTGTGGGGTGATCTTTAGCAGCTCATCTTTTACTGACTGCGAGACATCAAGTCCCATGATGAATCCTCTCAGTGTGTCGCGATTGATGTGTTCGCCGGTTCGGGTGAGGTTTTTGAGTGCCTCGTATGGATGCGGGTAGTTCTCTCTTCTTAAGATTGTCTGGATAGCTTCAGCTACAACAGCCCAGTTGTTTTCCAGATCTCTTTGTATTGCTGATTCATTTAAAAGTAACTTTCCGAGGCCTTTAGCTAAAGAATCGGTAGCTAGAAGCATGTGTCCAAACGGAACTCCAATGTTTCTTGTAACTGTGCTATCGGTTAGGTCTCTTTGTAATCTGGAAATGGGAAGTTTTGAGGCTAAGTGTTCGAAAAGGGCTATAGCTAGCCCAAGGTTGCCCTCCGCATTCTCATAATCAATTGGGTTGACCTTGTGAGGCATCGCCGATGATCCAACCTCTCCAGCTTTTACCTTCTGCTTAAAGTATTCCATTGATATGTAACTCCACATATCGCGGCAAAGGTCGATCAGGATAACAGATATCCTACGGAGGTTATCAAAGATGGCTGACATTCCATCATAATGCTCAATCTGAGTAGTGTATTGCTGACGGTCGATATTTAGGATGTCGTTAAGGAATGTATTAGCAAATGAAACCCAGTCTATTTCAGGATAAGCAACAAAATGAGCGTTAAAATTACCTGTGGCACCTCCGAACTTCCCTAAATGAGGCTGGAAATGTAACATGGAAAGTTGGTTGCGAAGCCTTTCAACATAAACCATGATCTCTTTGCCCAGTCGAGTAGGAGATGCTGGTTGTCCATGTGTGTGGGCTAACATTGATACATCAGACCATTCATTAGCTAAATCGCTTAGCATATTTACGATCTTTTCTATCGCAGGAACTAACACCTCTTTAAGTGCATCACGCATCATCATAGGTGTAGCTGTATTGTTGATATCTTGAGATGTTAATCCAAAATGGATAAACTCCTGATATTTTTGAAACCCTAGCCGGTCAAATTGCTCACGTAGATAATACTCAACAGCCTTAACATCATGATTGGTAACCCGCTCAATCTCTTTGATGCGATTTATACCATCATCATCTATCTGAAGGTAGATTTCTCTTAATACTGAATAATCTTTACGATTGAACTTCTCTAACTGTGGTAAAGAGAGGCGACAGAGTGCTATGAAATACTCAACCTCAACTTTTAATCTGTATTCAATTAATGCTCTCTCAGAGAAAAAAGAAGATAAGGCGGCGGTCTTACTATGGTATCTGCCATCGAGAGGCGAGAGGGCTGTTAAAGGAGTTAGAGGCATAATGGTTTGATTTTAAATTCGGTATCGCTCTATGTATTGCTTTGATTTCTCTAAACGGATTGTCTCCATTTATAAATCTTAGTGTTTACAAAGGTACAAACATCTAAGGTCGCTTCCAACCTAAAAGAGGGCAGCCCCTTTTTGAAATCATCTCAATACTTGGTTTGTAGGGCTTAAATTCAGCAGTTGTTCATCATTTCTTACCTTTGTTATCATACTTCTTATTACTGATTCGTGCTTTAATTAAACTAGAGTTGTTTCTTGAGTTATTCATTTTTTGGAATAAAGGAATAGAAGTCGTAATTACTTTTATTTGTGTTATCAGAGATCGATTTCTTTCTTCTAGCTGAGTTAACTGCAACTTTCAATATTAAGAGGACGATACTTAAAATTATTTATATGAAGACATTATTTGTAAATATTGGTTTGTTGGGTGGCATAACAGAGTCAGATGTTTTGATGAAGGCTGGATCGGCAATGAGCCATTTCGAGAGAATTGAGAATGCCTGGCTATTAGTTGATGGTGAATATATTGCTTCATTTGGCGACATGTCTGATATACCAAAAAAATTAGAACAACTATCTAATGAAGGCGTCACTTTTACGCAAAATGATGTTAATGGAGGCATGGTACTTCCAGCCTTTTGTGATTCACATACCCATCTGGTCTATGCGGGGAGTCGTGAGATTGAGTATATAGATAAGATCAAGGGGCTTAGTTACGAAGAGATATTTGAGAGGGGAGGTGGTATCTTAAACTCTGCACGGCGTTTACATGAGGCATCTGAGGAGGAACTCGTGGCTCAGGCAATGGTTCGATTGAATGAGATTATCAGGTATGGTACGGGTGCCGTAGAGATTAAGAGTGGTTATGGGTTATCAACCGAAGATGAGTTGAAGATGCTCAGAGTTATTCGTACGTTGAAAGAGCTCTCTCCATTGACTATAAAAGCAACTTTTTTAGGCGCGCATGCCCTACCTCTTGAGTACAAAGGACGTCAGTCTGAATATGTTGATATGGTGATTAATGAAATGATCCCTTTAGTTGCTGCTGAGGAGCTTGCTGACTATATTGATGTCTTTTGTGATAAAGGTTTTTTCACACCTGAGGAGACAGAGCGCATGTTAATGGCAGGGATAAAGTATGGATTACGATCGAAGATTCATGCCAATGAGTTGGATTATAGTGGAGGAATTCAGGTTGGGGTAAAATATAATGCCTTATCAGTTGATCATCTCGAATATACGGGTGATGAAGAGATTGCGGTATTGAAAGACTCAGAGACCATGCCTACAATATTACCCGGTGCGGCATTCTTCTTAAATATGGTTCATTCTCCAGCCAGAAAGATGATTGAAGCCGGATTGCCAGTTGCTTTCGCAAGCGATTTTAATCCTGGATCTGCTCCTTCTGGTAATATGCAATTGATCCTTTCAATGGCATGTGTTCAATATCGACTTTTGCCTGAGGAGGCACTAAATGCAACCACAATTAACACAGCTTATGCTCTGGGTGTAAGCGACGAGCTTGGTAGTGTTTGTGTTGGTAAAAGAGCTAACCTGATGATCACTGAAAAGCTGCCATCGTTGGAATTCTTGCCTTACGCTTTCGGTAGCAACAAGGTTTCGGCTATGGTGCTCAATGGAGAGGTAATAGCCTTTAACTGTTAGTTTTCGATCTCTGCCAGATGCAATGGGTTAGCTATCTATTGTTATCCTGTTGAAGTTGTATTTTGTGGTTTGTTTTGTCATATAAATCAATAATCCAATGCGTAGAGTAAGCCTTTTTCTATCATTGATTCTAGTTGCTCTTTTTGTTAAAGGACAGAGTGAAGCAGTGCAACTTGATCGTGGAACCTTTCATCTTATGGGTGAGTTGTTGATTCCTGAAAATGTCACTAAACCTGATGTTGTTCTGTTTATTTCTGGCAGTGGTCCGACCGATCGTGACGGGAATCAAAAGAACATGATGAATAACTCTATTCTTCAGTTAGCGGTTGGCCTTCAAAGCAATGGGATTGCATCTCTTCGATATGATAAGCGGGGAGTCGGAGCAAGTGTCATGAAATCGACTAATGAACGGTTAATGACCATTGACTCTTTAGTAGGCGATGCAGCTGATTGGATTGAGATGTTGAAAAAGAGTGGCCGGTTTAATCGAGTGGTAGTAGCTGGCCATAGTGAGGGCTCGCTAATAGGATTGTTAGCAGTATTAAAGGCCGGAGCTGATGGTTTTATCTCAATTAGTGGTGCAGGCCGTCGTGCTACAGACCTGTTAATGGAGCAACTTGCGAAACAACCGGCAAAAGCAAAGAAGTATTATAAAAGTGCATTTGATACTTTGAGCCATGGGGATACGCTTAAGGTGGTTGATCCCTGGTTTTATACCTTGTTAAGACCCTCTGTTCAGCCTTACCTGATTAGTTGGTTTAGATATGATCCGGCTCAGTTAATGGGGGCGATAAAGGTACCATCATTGATAATACAAGGGTTAAATGATCTTCAGATAAAGCAAACGGATGCCGAACTATTGGCAGCAGCAAATATTAAATCTACTCTTTGGTTAATCCCGGGAATGAATCATGTCTTAAAGATGACAGAAGCATCTGATATTAACGGACAGATGCCATCTTATACCACTCCTGATAGTCCTATTAATTCAGAGTTAGTACCGGGTATGAAGCGATTTATTGTTGGGTTACCCACGAAAGAATGAAAAGAGGAGTAGTTTTTTTGGAGTAAAAAAAAGGCCACCTTGCTTAGGTGGCCTTTTTTAAAAGATTATGAAGATTACATAGCATCAACTATTTCATCAGTCATCTCCATGTTATGATACACGTTCTGAACATCATCATCTTCTTCGAAGAGTTCAACCACACGAAGGACTTTCTTAGCTGTATCAGCATCGATATCCATTGTGGTGACGGGTAGTCTTTGAAGCTGAGCACTCTCGGGTTCAATGTTCATAGCTTCGAGTTTTTTCATGATACTACCAAAGTCCTCCATGGCAGAGGTGACAGTGATGATACCATTTTCATCATCGATATCGATGTCTTCAGCACCTGCATCAATGACCTCCATTTCGAAAGTGTCAATGTCGGTTACGTTAGCTCTGGGGATATTAAAGATACCTTTACGATCAAATACGTGAGCTAATGAGCCATTTGTTCCAAGGTTACCACCATATTTATTAAAGACGGCACGAACATTGGCAACAGTCCTTTGTAGGTTATCAGTTAAGCACTCAATAAAGATTGCGACACCA
>JAJTBW010000198.1 GCA_021286705.1 Sphingobacteriia bacterium | reverse complement strand
CAAGATTAACCGCAGGTAACAGTGTTGTGGCAGAGGCGAAGGTGGTTAAACAATAAGGAGGTATCTATCTCTTGTTAAATAGAGTCATACAGAGATGAGGTTTAATAATATGAAGAGAGGTGGTAAGTTCTAATGTAACTTGCCACCTCTCTTTCTCTTTTTAATCTCTTGAGTGGTCAATCATCTCAATGTTGTGGTGTTCGGCATCTTCTTTGTTGCCATCCTGTTTGACCGGGCTGTTTAAGACAATATAAAAAATGATTATAGAGGATAACAATCCGGCTGAAATAATCACCTTTTGAAGGAAGTTTAATCTGGCAGGTTCAGCCTCTATGTTTTTAGTGCCGGTAAACATTGACCAGACAGTGCCTACTGATCTGAAACGTAGAAAATCACTTAGTAATCCTAATAGATGCAGAAGAATCAGAGGTATTAGGATTGTTATAAAGAGTTCATGAGTCTCTTTTATCTCTTTAGCTTCAGCATCGGGTAGTATTGAGGCAAAAGGGCCGTTTCCCTGAGCGGAATATGCAGCAAAACCCGTTGCTACGGTTAATAGTCCTATAACGAGTATACCGCTCATGACCCAGGAAGCAAGAGGATTATGCCCGGCATATTTCAAGTGCTGTTCTTTGGGGTTCCGAAGGTACTTAATGATGTTGGTGAAACATAAAGGGAAATCTTTGAACTTTGAGTATTTCGGTCCAATAAAGCCCCAGATAATCCTGAAGATAATAAGGGTGCCAGCCATTGCACCAAAAGCAGCATGGAAATTAATGAATTCGTCTTGCTCGCCTAGAAGCCACGAGATCACTATTGCTGCCGCAAGCATCCAGTGGATTAGACGTGATGGTAATGTCCAGATAATACTTTTTGCCATGTTATTTTGTATTTGAGGTGTTGTTTTTTTCAGCGGTTGATGATTCTGAATGGGGATAGTTTTATCGTAAACTCATTCTTTGCCAAATATACAAATGTCTGTAGAGGATAAGTCAAAAAATGATGATGGATTTTTTCAGTCACTATGGCTGCTTTTTGTTATGAAAAGTTGACTTTTGGTGTTTTATTTTTTTTTACATTGCGCCTCTTTAAATGTTTTCCCTATGAAGCCGATCTTGACTACTCTGAACACCTCTGTTTTGTTGATATTCTTACTTTTTGTAAACTCAGTCACAGCTCAGACCTATGGAGGAGCCGGAGGCGAGCTTTCTGATAATGGTCAGTGGCATTCGTTTTCTATTAATGTCAGTGGTTTATCAGTTTCTCAGATTGATACCACATTTGGACTGAGTCAGGTAAAACTTAATATTCAACATAGTAATGCCTCACAGCTTATAGTGAAGCTAGAGGCACCAGATGGAAGTGTCATATTGTTGTTTCAGGATTTATGTTGGGGATGCACCAATTTTATTAATACTGCCTTCCGTGATGATGCTACAGAGGGTATTATTGTTCAATCAGCTCCATTTACAGGGTCTTATAGGCCAATTGAGAATTTAGGTTATCTGAATAATAAACAATCCGGAAATGGATTGTGGAAATTATGGATCAAAGATACTGACCCATGGAGTTCGTCTGGCTCTCTTCTAGGTTGGGAGTTGCAGTTTGATAATAATCCCGGAAGGCCGATCGCTTTTAAGTCTACAAATCTGCCAATTGTAATGATTAACACCAATGGCCATGAGATTATTGATGATCCGAAGATAATGGCTGATTTCATCATTATAGATAATGGATTAGGGGCATCGAATCATCCTGATGATAGTCCTTCTTTTGTTGGAAAGATTGGAATCGAACTTAGAGGTAGTAGCTCACAGACTTTCCCAAAGAAGAGTTATGGCCTTGAGACATGGGACGATACCGGTAACTCAATTGATACTTCATTGCTTGGAATGCCCGCAGAATCAGATTGGATTTTAAATGCCAATTATGCAGATAAAACGTTAATGCATAATGCAATTTCCTATCAACTCTGGATGAATATGGGTCATTATGCTACACGTTATCGTTGGGTTGAGGTGATGCTTAATGGTAGATACAAAGGACTGTATCTTTTTTCTGAAAAGATTAAAAGGGATAAAAACAGGCTTAATATCTCTAAGTTAGAACCTTCCTCTACAAGCGGTGATAAACTGACAGGTGGTTATATCTTTAAGGTGGATAAGTCGACCGGTAGCGGTGGTGATGGGTGGACTAGTAGTTTTCCTCCTCCGGCAGCCACGGGTGGTCAGACAATATTTTTCCAGTATGAATATCCAAAGCAGGATGATATAGTTCAGGAGCAGAAGAGTTATATTTCAACTTACGTTAATGAGTGGGAGGCTGCTCTTGATGGTCCAAATTCGGCGGATACGTTGATTGGCTGGAGAAAGTATGCTAAGGAGTATACCTTTACAGACTATCTGTTGGTAAATGAGGTTAGTAAGAATGTAGATGGATATAGGTTAAGTACTTTTCTACATAAAGACAGAGATAGCAAAGACGGCAGAATTAGTATGGGCCCCGTGTGGGATTACGACATTGCTTACGGTAATGCCGACTATTGCGATGGTAATTTATATTCAGGTTGGGCTTATCAGTTTCCTTGTTCTGATGACTATTGGTTGGTGCCTTTCTGGTGGGAGAAGCTTATGAGCCAATCACTTTTTACTGACCGTTTACAATGCCAGTGGAGTATGTTTCGTAGTTCATTCCTGAGTAATCAAGAGATGAATTCAATGATTGATAGCCTTGCCACCATGTTAGCGCCTGCTGCGCATCGAAACTTTCATACCTGGCCAACACTGGGGCACTACACCTGGCCTGATCCCTACCCTTGGCCTACCACTTGGGAGGAGGAGTTAAACTCATTTAAATCATGGTTAAATCATAGACTCAATTGGCTTGATCAGAATATTCCCGGTACCTGTCTTACAGTTGGTGAGCAAGAGATAAATAGCGCCTCACATCTCTTTATTAATCCTAATCCTGCTTCCGGCTATTTTAAAATAGAAGGGTTGAATATGCGTGTTAATGCAGAGGTTACTGTTATAGATATGACGGGTAGGGTTGTTGTTTATGAGCCTGCGTGTACAGGTTTTGTTTATACCACAACACTCAATAGCGGTCTTTATTTGATCCGTATTCAACAGGCAGAGGAAATGACGGTCTTGAAGCTAATGATAGAATAGGGCGAAGGAATGCTTTCAGGGCAGTCAAATATTTTTACCACCCCTCACCTATATAGTCTACTTTTCTGATAGAGTATATCGTTTCATCTTGTAGCTCGTTATACTTAATAATGCTCATCCTTAGGACAGCCTCTAAGATGAAACCCGATTTCTGAAGAACACGTTGAGAAGCTTTATTATTTCTAAAGGGAGCTGCATAAATCCTTTCTATATCAAATGTCTCAAAGCCATACTTGACAATTAGTCTGACCGCTTCGGTCATTATACCCTTGCCATGGTAAGGTTCGCCTAACCAATATCCTATCTCAGCATTTTTACGATGAATATCCTCTTTCGGGAAGATGCCAATAGAGCCAACCACTTTGTTGTTATATGCTATAGCAAAAACCTTCTGTGGTATTTCAGTTGAAACTCTTCTGACAAAGGCCTCGGCATCCATATAGGTGTATGGATTGGGGAATGCATCTGTCATGTTTTTTGCTATATTGATATTGTTAGCCAGTTGAACGAGATCAGAGATATCGTTCAAAGACCATGGCCGTAGTTGGATGGAGGAGTGTGCCATTAGTGTCATCGCAGTTAGGTGAAAACGAACCGTTGTTTCTGATTAAATTATGAAATATCGAACAAAGGTATTTGGCTTCAATATAGATAGCAAATTGCAATTGTTAATTGAGGCTGTTTAGTAAGTATGCGATTCTAATAAGGCTGCAAATGCAAGAGTTGTCTATTTAATCGAATTGTTCTAGTTCGATGTGAAGATCTTCCCAGAGGGTGGTCGTATCGGTCAAACTCTTCTTCAGAGAAGTATATTTTGAGAAGAAATTGGTATCGTTCATTATTCCGGGGTTCTCTGAGGGGTTTGCTAACAGATGGTCGCATTTTGCAATCTCCTCTTCTAGTCTAATGATTTCGGCTTCTGCTTGATTGATTTTGTTTACTATTTTTCTTTTCTCTTTTTCTAAAGCCTTTTTTTGCTCATAGTTGAGTTTGTTTTCTGATACACCCTCTTGACCAGCGATTGAGTTCAATTTAGAAGAGGGCTGTTCAAGTTCTTTCAGTGAAGCCAGACTTCTAGCTTCCAGGAAATCATAGATATCACCGGGGTATTCTTTAATAGTCTTATTCTTAAACTCTATGACCTTATCGGTTAGACCCTGGAGAAAGTCACGGTCGTGAGAGACGATGATTAGTGTTCCATCGTATCTGAGGAGTGCGCTCTTAAGGATATCCTTTGAGACCATGTCCAGATGGTTGGTAGGTTCATCGAGGATGAGTAGGTTAACAGGTTTAAGAAGAAGAGTGGCTAAAGCAAGTCTCGCTTTTTCTCCTCCCGAGAGTACGCTTACTTTCTTCTCAATAGCTTCACCACTGAAGAGGAAACTTCCCAAAATGGCTCTGGTTTTGGTTCTGATATCGCCGGTGGCTATATCGTCAAGGGTTTGAAAGACCGTCTTGGAATAATCGAGTAGTGCGCTCTGGTTCTGTGCGTAATAGCCAATAGCGACATTATGACCGAGTTTGATTATACCAGAGTAGTCAAGTTCGCCGACAATCATTTTCGAGAGCGTACTCTTACCTTCTCCATTTCGGCCAACGAAGGCTATTTTTTCCCCTTTTTGAATAGTTAATTCTATTTTATCGAGAATTAGGCTTTCGCCATAAGCTTTAGAGGCTTTTTCGATCTCAAGGACAACCCTTCCCGATGAAGGTGCAGCAGGGAAAGAGAAGTGAATTGCTGAGGTGTCAATATCGTCTATCTCAATTCTATCAACCTTTTCGAGTTGTTTAATACGGCTCTGTACTTGTCGGCTTTTGGTAGATTTATATCTGAAACGTTCTATAAAGCGCTCAATTTGAGCTATCTGTTTCTGTTGATTCTCGAGAGCAGCCATCTGTTGTTCCATCCGTTCTTCACGCATGAGTACATAGTCGCTATACGATGCTTTATAGTCCCATGCCTTGCCCATGCTAATCTCGATGGTTCTGGTGGTTACATTATCAAGGAAGGCTCTATCGTGAGAGACAAGGACTACTGCGCCTGAATAAGATTTTAGCCACTCTTCAAGCCAGCTGATAGATTCAATGTCGAGATGGTTAGTAGGCTCGTCGAGAAGGATAACATCGGGGCGGCGAAGGAGTATCTTAGCTAGCTCTACACGCATCTGCCAGCCACTGCTAAACTCTCCCATTAATCGTGAGTGATCGCCCGGTTTGAAGCCTAGACCCTCGAGTACTCTGAGAGTATCTCCTTCTAGGGAATCTCCACCGTGGAGGCGAATCTGTTCATCTGCATCATGAATTCTATTCAGAAGCTTAAGATATCCATCCGATTCATAATCGGTTCTTTCGGCCAGATCAATACTCCATTTCTCGACTTGAGTTTTAAGTTCATTGACCTCTACGAATGCCTGTAAAGCCTCGTCGAGAATAGTTCGATGGGTATCAGGCACCAACTCTTGGGAGAGAAATCCGATCGTGCAGTCGCCATGACGGGTCACCTCTCCGGCAGTTGCAGAGAGCGTTCCTGCGAGGATGTTTAGGAGAGTACTCTTCCCTGCGCCGTTTTTTCCTGTTAGGCCGATACGATCTCTATCTGGGATAATAAAGGAGACATTTGAGAAGAGGTCTTCGCCGGTAAAGTGAATGGCGACATTATTTACACTGATCATTTCTAATTTTTTGGCAAAGATAAAGATTCATTAGGCAGGAATTAACCAGAGTGGAAGTAGAAGAGACTGGTTTTTTAGGTTGTGGTACTCAATGCTAGGAGCCTGTCCGGATTTGTTAGATTATTTTAAGATAGTAATTTGTAGTGATGAAAAGTCTTTATGAATTCATCGATTTTCTTTTACATTCATGTGAATTTTACCCTTGTGGTATATAGTTGTGTTTATCTTTGTTATTAATTAACCCTAACGAAAGAAGACCTATGACATTGGAAAAGCAGTATTCGTGGTTGACCAAAGAGAATGGCCCCAGAATGTTAAAGGTTGCACTCGACCTATATGGTACTGTTGAGACTCCCGGTAAAGCAAATAACAAGATTATACTTGATTGGGCTGGTGAAATTGGGGGTAAAGTAGAGGATTTGTACAAAGCAGATGAGATTCCCTGGTGTGGGTTGTTCATGGCGATAGTGGCAAAACGAGGCGGTAAGGCTGGCGTCAAAGATCCTCTATGGGCATTAAACTGGGGTGCCTTTGGTGTTTATACTCCTATCCCTATGCTTGGCGATGTGCTTGTCTTTGTTAGAAAAACCTCAGATGGCAGAAAGGCTGGCCATGTTGGTCTTTATATCGGCGAGGATGATGATTGTTACCATGTCTTAGGTGGTAACCAGAGCGATAAAGTGTGTATCACCAGAATAGCTAAAGATAGACTCTACACTAGCAGAAGACCAGCATACCATGTTCAACCTTCGAATGTGAGAGTTGTTAAACTACATGCTGATGGTAAGGTGTCGGAAAACGAGCAATAACCGTTTCCTCGGGTCGCTGCCTGAGCGGAGTCTAAGGCAGAGAAGCGGGGAGGCAGAAATAATACTGAGGAACAAGAGGTTTTGGGTCTTGTCGTGGGAACAGATTGTCAACTAATTCTGATCACAATACTTCAGTCGTTCTTGCATTGAGGTTTTGGGTCTTATCGTGGGAACAGATCGTCAACTTCCTGACTTCGACACTTTTATTGAACATGTTTTATCACAAATATGCAGATGGTACCGAGACTTGGCTTCTGGCAGCTAGTAGCCAGAAGCTGTTCGGTGCTTGCAAATCTTTGAATTCTTGAATTTTGAATTAAGCCTGTTGCTGATTACATTTAACCACGAAAAACACTAAAAACACGAAATTCTTCATCT
>JAJTBW010000197.1 GCA_021286705.1 Sphingobacteriia bacterium | reverse complement strand
GTGTAAGATAGGAACTATATAGGTAGAGGATATAGAGGGGATATTGAGGAGATGTCGAGGAGATGTTGTTAGAGATCATTTAAACCACGAAAAGCACGAGAGGCACGAAAACTGCTAGATAAAGAATTTCGTGTTTTTAGTGTTTTTCGTGGTTAAATGTAATCTGTGATTCAAAATTCAAAGATTGGCTATTGGCTATTTGCTGCTGGCTACGGCACAAAATGGGTTAATTTTACTATGGGACACCCAAAAGAGTGTCCTTGTGTTTTTAGATTATTGTTTATCAGTGTAATATAAAACATGCTCAATAAAAGTGTCGAAGTCAGGAAATAACAAAAAGTGAGGAACCTTAATGACGCCGATTCATTATAGAACCTAACAAGATATTAGCCATTTTAGTCTCTAGCATTTAGCTACTGGCTTCTAGCGTTGATAGATAGTAGCCAGTTGTTAGTAGCTGTTCGGTGAAGTACAGGAACATGAGCGGGACTAGAGAGGATACAAAGGATACAGTGGTTTCGGCTTCGCTCAACCACCGGGTTTCGGCTTCACTCAACCACCAGGTCGCTGCCTGAGCGGAGTCGATGGCGGGGTTTCCAGTTAAACTAAAAGGATTAATCAATTATCAATTAATACAAATTTTGTCACGTACTTAGGTAAATAATGCAAAAAAACACTCAAAACAGCACAAAGGGTCAAAACTTTTATATGTTTGTTAATGTTATTAATTAAATCAAAAAAGCTACTTTTAAAAAGGTCAATTAATATTGCCCATAGTCATCAGATAATTATACCAGCAAGATAGCAACTTCATCCTTTACTCACCTCTTACTAACAAATTCAACTTACGGAACACGTATAATCCTGAAGAATAACTACCACAATAAAAACAGTTAAGTTCTTGGATATGCAAAGTTTATCAGCAGAAAATATATTTGAAATTCTACCAAATCCAGCCATTTTTGTATCCGTAGAAGGTAGTATTAAAGCAGTTAGTAATCGATTTGATTCCTTTAGAGAAAGAGTTGGGTTAGAGACCAAATCATTTGAAGAAGCATTAAAAAAGGTCAAGTTTAATAAAAGTAGATTCTTCACCCTTTACCTTAACAGAGGGCAAGATAATGAGAACGAAGAGATCTTTTGTAGGGCGATTGAATTTAACGAAGGTTATATCATTGAGTTTCCAGATGCAGAAACAGAAAAGCTACATTTTCAATATTTCCACGAGGTGTTGTTAAATCTCTCATTTGGAATAATCAACTTTTGGTCGTTTAACACATCTAGCAGAACCATTAAGCTTAATAAAGATGCTAGTATAAGACTTGGATTACCGAATGATAAAGAGGTTGATATTTATGAATTTCTCAAATTTCTTCATCCTGATGATGCAGAAAAATACACATCCACACTTGAGGATTGCATAAAAGGGCAACAAAAAAGTATAAACATTGAATACAGAATAAAAGGTAAAGATGATTCATATCGATGGCTTAAAAGTATTGGCCGGGTAATACTTGAAGAATCATCAAGTACGCTATTTTGGGGATACACTTTAGACATCAGTAGTGAGAAAGAGGCAGAGATTAAGCTTCAACAAGAGCACTCAAAACTGAGTAGATACCTTGATACAATACCAACATACATTGCCATAGCCAATCAAAACGGAAGATTAATTTTATTAAATGACGCACTTAAACGCGTTGGTTTCCCCGATAAAACCATTACAGATACTGTTGAATTTAATACAGGAGACCTCTACTTTAATTCACTGGTGAATCCAGAAAGACGAGATGTTGTGGAAGATGTATTCAACAGAATCATCTTATCAGAAAACATACATGAATCATTCTCATTTGAAAGCCTACTGAATAACCGAACTGATCAAACAGTAAGTTGGACATGTACCAAAATAACAGACCCTTTTAACAAAGTTCAGGTACTTATAACTGGAAATAACATTACAAGTCAAAGAAGGATTGAAACAGCATTTCTGAAGACCACAGAGGAGTTAAAAGCTATTCAAAATGCACTTCCTGACTTAATCTTTGTTTTCAATGAAGACTCCGAAATTTTGGACTATTACGCCAACGAGAAACAACATCTACTCATTGCAAGAGAAGAAATAATAGGAACCAACCTAAAGAACCTATTTGACCCTCAACAGTATCTATCAATTTCTAATGCTATTAAAGAGTGTGCAACTAATGGAGAAGACTCGCAGCTGAACTATTTTGTACCAACAAATGAAACTACCAATTGGTTTGAAGCTCGATTTGTTGCTATGTCAGCAAAAAGGGTATTATGTGTTGTACGTGATATTACCAACGAGAAACATCTTCAGACAGAACTTGAATATCATGAGGAATTTTTGGAAAGTCTTATTGGATTAGCTCTTAAGTTTATCAATGCGCCAATAGATCAAATAGGAGCCTTGATTAATGAGGCCTTGACAAATATCATTCATCGTTTTAGAGCTAAAACAGGAATGATCCACTATTATGACTTTAAAAATCGAACAGCAAGACTGATGTATGGAATATCAAGTGATCAAACGACTGAGGAGCAGATTAAGTCAGAGTTACAAGACATTTCACTCAGTTCAATTCCTCATCTGGTGGCAGCCCATCTGGCGGGAGATACAACCTCACATCTGTTTTCTGAAAACCTCAACTCAGCTGGTGCAGTTCCAACATGGATAAACCACTATTTCCAAAAAGGGGCAATGCATACAATCCCCTTACAAGTACAACAAGGGTGTTTAGGATTCCTTACTTTCATCACAGAAAGTAAAGACAAGACGCTTAAAAGTAAAGAAATTGACCTGTTAAAGATTATCGGCTCCTTAATCTCAAATCTTGAAGAGAGAAAGCAGACCGACATAGAACTCTCATTAAAAAGTAAAGAACTAGAAAAGGCAAATGAAGAGCTAAAACAGTTAAATCAACTCCTTACATCACAAAATGCTATTATTACTGAGGCAAATATTGCATTAAAGGAGGCAAAAGATCTCGCCGAAGAGAGCGACAAACTCAAATCGACATTCCTAAACATGATTTCACATGAGCTAAGAACGCCTTTAAATGGGATCATTGGTCTTACAGGTTTTCTACAAAACGATGACCTCTCTCCTGAAGAGTTCTTCTCTTATCTTAAGCCACTTGAAGAAAGTACTGATAGATTTTTGTTTACCATCAATAATATAATTGAAGGTGCACTGATTCTCTCCGGAAGTCAAAAACCCTCATTTAGGCGTGTCGAATTAACTGAACTATTACACAGCATTAAAAACAACTTTAATTACAAGTCGATTCCTGAAAGTGTCTCCTTTAGCCTAGATAGCATCTCATTAAACGATAATCCCTATAACTCATTAGATACCGATCCTGATATTCTAGCTCGTATTGTTGAGCAGCTCCTTCGCAACGCTTTTAAATACACTGCTAATGGCGAAGTTAGAATAGGCATCAAACAGATTGAAGATAAAATTGGAATCTATGTAGCTGACACTGGCATTGGCATTTCGCCGGAATCGCATAAAAGGATTTTTGATTTCTTCAGACAAGAAGATGAGTCATTAACAAGACAATATGAGGGTATTGGATTAGGGCTCTCAATAGCCAAGGGTCTTGCTGATTTGATTAATGGGACGATAGAGCTGGAATCTGAGAAAGGGAAAGGAAGTGTATTTAGTATAATGCTTCCAACCTCAAATAGCTCTAATGCAAACAACAATCACGAGAAGAAGATAAAAATCATTATTGCTGAGGATGAAGAGTACAATATCATCTACCTTCAGGCATTATTAAATGCACCCTGGATTCAGATTCTTACGGCATACAATGGGAAACAGGCAATTGCCTTAGCAGATGAGCATCCCGATGCTGCTTGCATCATTATGGACATAAGAATGCCCGGAACCGATGGATTGACCGCATCCAAGCTTATAAAAAGACGATATCCAAAACTCCCGATTCTAGTTATATCGGCCTATACACTATCTAATGAAGAGAGCAGATCATTAGAAATGGGCTGTGATGCCTTTATAGCAAAACCGTTTACTAGAAAGGCCTTTTTCGATGTCCTTTCGAGAATAGGTGTTAATGGAATTACGCTTTAGACAAGGTACAATTGGGACAACTATTGCTAACCATCATTAAAACCATTCACTTTGAATCTATAGTAACAACTATCGCATATAGAGATTCAATCACTGCTATTTCATAATTTTACACCTACGGAATGTTGTAGATAGTGAACTTAAGCCTTCTTCAACTAACTTTGACCATTTACATTGAAAAACATGAAAACAGTAGGCTGGTTGATTCTCCTTATACTGTTGTTTTTTTTTCCAATTGAACTTTTCAGTCAGGATCAAAAAACGATAGACTCTCTGTCTAATAAACTCTCATTATCCAAAACTAATATTGAGAAGGTAAAACAATTAACTCAGCTTTCAGAAGCCTACTTAGCGATTAATCTCAACAAAAGCACATCACTTGCCAAAGAGGCGCTTGCCATTGCATCCCAAAACAAGGAACCAGATGCCATGTGGTTGGCCTTTGACGCTCTGGCAAACATCCATCAATTCAGAAATGATCAGGTATCAGCCGTTAAAACATGGCATATGGCTTTGGCTTATACACCAGATGGACTACAAAAAGCCCGCATACTTCAAAAGATAGCTAATGCCTATCATCAAACAGAACGCTTTGACTCCGCAATCTTCTACTATAATCTTGCTCTCCCCTCCTTTCAAGTTGAAGCCTCCCCTTCAGATATTGCATTCCTACTTGAGAGCCAGGCAAACACTTTCATGAAGCTTAATGAGCCAAAAGCTGCATTATCAAAAACCAACGAGGCCACCTCAATGCTTGAGAAAGCCATTAAAACCGTCACTGAAACTAAAAATTACAACCGTATTCTTTCCCAAATAATTAGACTACAGGCTCAAGCAGGAAACATCTCAATAAAATTAGGTATTTATAATCAAGCTGTTGCCTATTTTCAACGAGCAATCCCAGTGGCGGTTATTCTAGGAAACAAATACCAACTTGCTCTGCTCTATGAAGATATTGGCGATGCATTTAAACAGCAAGGACGAATAGATAAAGCTGCCGAAAGCTATAATCGATCTTTAAGTAAAGCTCTGCAAATAAAAGATGACCAACTTGCAGCAAATGTCTATAACAGCCTTGGGGGCCTCTTCCTTGAACAGAATAATCCGGACGTAGCAAGAACAAACTTCTTAAGTGCACTGCAAATCCATCTTAAAATGGAAAATCAAGCAGGATTAGCTAAGGTCTACAACAATATTGCTGAAGTATTTCGCTACGAAAGCCAGTACGATTCAGCACTTGCATATTACGATAAAAGCATTCAATTAAATCGATTGCTAATTAATAAACTCTGGCTTGGGGTAAACTACCAAAACAAGGCTGAAACTTATCTAGCTTTAAAAGATCAAGCAAAAACCTACGAGTTTCTCACTAAAGCAAGAGAACTTTTCGTAGAAATAAATGACTTCGAGCATTTAGCCGCAATCGATATCACCTTAGCTAACTATCACCTCAGTCATGATCAACGCAAAATGGCTGAAAAAAGCTTTCTAAATGCTTATCAAAAAGCTACAGAGATAAACGCTCTCAGATTAGTTAGGCAAGCAGCTCACGGACTAGCTGCACTCTATGAAAGAGAAGGGGATCTGAACAAAGCATTCTTTTATCTAAAACAGTATACCCAAATTCAAGACACGCTGTATAGTAACGAAATGGCTATTAAATTGGCAAACTACCAAAGTAAAACACAACTTGAGGAGATCGAAAATGCCAAATCAAACAATGAAGAGCAGATTAAAACCTATGAAAAGAATCGTAGAATAAACCTTTTTGTTACGAATGCATCTCTTTTAGTTATCCTACTTCTTCTTATTATTGGATACCTCTTAATGAAGAGACACAAAGGAACTTTAAATATTGAACGTGCTATAGCAGCAAAAAATGATGAAATCCATCGTACTCAGCAAGCCTTAATGCAAGCCGAGCTCAGGAACAAGGAACTGGATGCACTTACACTGAACACTAAACTTGCTGAAAAGGATTATAATCTAATCAATATGGCTTTGCAAATCGCAAAGAATAATGAATTTACAAACGACCTTAAAAAAACCATAAAGGAGATTCGAAGTGCCAAAGATGCTGATCGTGACAAAAAGATATCAGATCTGATGCTATCCCTTAATCACTACAACCGCTCATCTAAAGATCTTGAAAGGTTTCTTAATGAAGTAGAGAAAAGCAATGCTACCTTCTTTAAAAAACTTAGTGACCAATTTCCTGATTTAACAGAAAACGAAAAGCAATTAGCGGCAATGCTAAGAATTGACCTATCAAGTAAAGAGATTGCAGCTCTCAACAATATTAGCACAAAAGCTGTTGAGATGAGCCGTTATAGATTAAGGAAAAAGCTAGGAATGGAGAACAATGATAACCTTAATGACTTCTTTCAAAAGCTTTAACACTACTAAAGTTCCACTTTTTTAAAATCGTATTACGCACAGCATGGCTATAGCCACAGAGCTTTATGCATACAACTTCTTAGCGTATCTCTATCGAAATTCTCATTAATTCAAGCCCAGTAACCTTTTTCAAAGAATAGGGACTCAGTTGACGAGGTGCTGTCAACCATTTTATAGAGCCACCAAAATTAGAAATGGTAATGTGAGAGATACATACCTAATCAGATTTAGGCTTGAAGTTGGCATTTCCATAATAAACTTGGTCTAAAAGCACTGCTGAATGGGAGAAAACAGTTAGAATTGATAAACAAACTTGTACAAAATCATTCAAAAAAGACTATCATGAGGGTATATTTTATAAAAAAATTAGAAAGTCGATGTTGTAGAGGTATGTAGAGGTAAAATAAAAATCTATATTATTGATATACAATATATATACGAAAATCAATGTAGAATTGAAAGGAGAGAAAAAATGGGGTAAAAATGGCATTTGTAGAGGTACAAACGATTAGGAAATGTTGCAGAAATTTGATAGAAAACTA
>JAJTBW010000006.1 GCA_021286705.1 Sphingobacteriia bacterium | reverse complement strand
AAACAATCCGTGGAATCCGTTTAAATCCGTTAAATCCGCGTGCCTATGTCCCGATGCACGAAGTGCATCCACACTGTGTTACACCGTTTTCCACTGTGATACACTGTGACCTAAACAATCCGTGGAATCCGTTTAAATCCGTTAAATCCGCGTGCCTATGTCCCGATGCACGAAGTGCATCCACACTGTGTTACACCGTTTTCCACTGTGATACACTGTGACCTAAACAATCCGTGGAATCCGTTTAAATCCGTTAAATCCGCGTGCCTATGTCCCGATGCACGAAGTGCATCCACACTGTGTTACACCGTTTTCCACTGTGATACACTGTGACCTAAACAATCCGTGGAATCCGTTTAAATCCGTTAAATCCGCGTGCCTATGTCCCGATGCACGAAGTGCATCTGCCTATGTCCAGATTTCACGGATTAATTAAACTCTATGATACCCTGTGTCCCTCATCAACTTTCTATAACCCTCGCTACTCTATCGTTGCCCTATATCCTCTTCTATCAGGATAATCTATCTTTGTGAACGAACACTATCACTTCTACAAAAGTGGTCTAAACAGTTTTTCAATGAAGTATCCACTATTATTTGTCTGTTTTATGACTTTAGCTGCTACAGCATTCACACAAGAGGCTCAGAAATACGAAGTTCCTCCAAAAGAGATCCTTGATCTAATTGATATTAAACCCGCTCCTGCTGTAAGAATTGATCAGAATAATCGATACATCGTTGAGCTTGATCGATTACCCTTTAAAACACTGGCAGAATTAGCAGAGGATGAGGTAAAACTAGCAGGATTAAGAATAAACCCTCAACTTAATAGTCCGGGACGACAAGGATATTACTATGGGATTTCGATTAAAGAGATCTCTACCGGAAAAGAGATTAATGTCAAGGGATTACCACAGAACGTAAGACTTAACGAGCTATCATTTTCTCCAAATGGTGAACTTATATCTTTTCTTGTAGCCGATAATGATCGTATGTCGCTCTGGATACTTGAGCTCAAAACAGGAAACGCACAACAAATTTCCAACAGCAAGATTAATGGTGTTCTGGGAAGCTCATATACATGGGATAGAAACAGTAAATCGCTATTGGTTAAACGTGTACCGGAAGACAGGAAAGAACTCTCATCTGCAAGACCTTTGCCAGAGGGTCCCTCAATTCAAGAGGCTACAGGAAATAAAGCCCCTGTTCGAACCTATCAGGATCTCCTGAGAAATCCGTATGACGAGCAAAGATTTGAATATTACGCATCATCAGAGATCGTGCGCATTTCACTTGAAGGTCAACCAAACATAGTCTTACCCTCTGCACTCTGGCGTTCAATAGAGCTCTCTCCTGACGGCGAGTATATCTTAGCTCAAAAAATCGTTAAGCCCTATTCCTATATTGTACCATTCTCAAGGTTTGCATCAGAGTATGTTATCTTTGACAAAGGAGGTAAGCTGGTATCCGATTTCTATAAAAAACCATTAATTGAGCAGTTACCAACAGGTTTTGATGCAGTCCCAACTGGCCGTAGAGGGATTGAGTGGCGTTCTGACAAGCCCTCTACCCTCTTCTGGGCGGAAGCCGCCGATGGGGGCGATCCTGCCATTAAAACGGAGGTTAGAGATCGACTTTTTATGCAATCAATACCCATCAAAGAGGAGCCAAGATTATTTGCAGAGACTTCTTTAAGATATTCCGGTATAATTTGGGGTAACAACAACGGAGCTATTTTAATGACCGATTGGTGGAAAACAAGAAAGGAGCAGTCTATATGGCTAACCGATCTTGATGGAAAGACCAAGGCAGAGTTGTGGTTTGACAGGAATAGTGAAGATCTCTACAAAGACCCGGGTGACTTCGTAACGGTTCCCAATCAATATGGCAGATGGGTTCTTGCTTTCTCGAAGAGTGGCAAGGCACTATACCTACGAGGTGAAGGCTACTCTCCTGAGGGTAATAAGCCATTTATCGACCAGTTTTCTATAGAGAAAAGAAAAACAAAAAGACTCTGGCAGGCAGAAGGACTCAATACCTATGAATCGATTGTCAGAATACTGAATGTAGATGATCTTACATTCATAACCACCATAGAGTCAACCTCTCAAAACCCTAACCTCTGGATACACATAAAAGGAGACATAAAACAATTAACCAACTTCGCCAACCCATATCAATCGTTTAGTGGGGTTACAAAAGAGACAATACACTACACCCGAAAGGATGGAGTTGCTCTATCGGGGACCCTTTATCTACCTAAAGGGTTTGACATGCTGCATGATGAACCATTGCCATTACTGATGTGGGCTTATCCACAAGAGTTTAAAGGAGCGGATCAAGCTGGTCAGATTAAAGACTCACCTTATCGATTTGCTCAAATCTACTATGGTTCTCCTGTGATGTGGGCTCAAAGAGGATACGCCATTCTGGATGACACCGATTTTCCAATTATCGGGGAAGGTGAAAACGAGCCCAATGACACTTTTGTTGAACAGTTAGTATCCAATGCCTCTGCCGCAATTGATTATCTCGCTGAAAAAGGAATTGCAGATAGAAAACGTGTGGCAATAGGGGGGCACTCCTACGGAGCATTTATGGTGGCCAACCTCTTGGCACATTCCGATTTATTCGCTGCAGGTATTGCACGTAGCGGAGCCTACAATCGCACTCTTACTCCTTTTGGATTCCAATCTGAGGAACGCACCTTCTGGGAAGCTCCAAAGGTTTATATGGAGATGTCTCCGTTTGTCTATGCCGATAAGATTAAGTCCCCCTTATTGCTTATCCACGGTGATGCAGATAATAATCCCGGCACATTTACCCTACAAAGCGAAAGGCTATTTGGTGCAATAAAAGGACTGGGTGGTGTAAGCAGATTGGTACTCCTTCCATTTGAAAGTCATGGATACTCTGCAAGAGAGAACATTCTACATGTTCTATGGGAAACAGATCAGTGGCTCGAAAAATATGTAAAGACTAAAAAGTAGCCTTTATACAGGTCTCTATACAAGCTAAATTATAAACGTAAATTAAATTAGAGCAGGGGTATTTTTAAAACTCCTCTTCCCAAGATGTATCATTAGCATTCCCATCGGATGATACTCCTGCTCTAATACTTAAATATGAAGGCACATTAAAGACAGCCGTAGCTAAAACTGTATCCTCCCTAAATTTCGTAATTCGCTTAATCAGGGTAGTATTTTGATCTGTAGATTGCATTTGCAGCACATACCCTTTATATATCCATTGCTTAGTACTTGATATTTCAAAAACATCACAAGACAAACCCAGATAGCTATCACTGCCAATCCAATCACCTCCACTAGATTCTATATAATCTTTATCAATACGCAGTGATTCGAATTGATCCTGATTACCAACTACTATCTCAACAGGTGAAGTCCTATTAAGCGATAAATACCCCTCCCCTGTAGTAAGGTCAACTTCTGTAGTCGAGTCGTTTGCCGTTAGAATTAGTTTATTTATATGATAAACTGTATCCAAACCACTTCCTGTAACAGCGGTTACTTCAATAATTTTCTCAGCTTTACGCTTGCCAAAATCATCAATCCAAACATAACCCCTACCCTCTGTTTCATATCCCTGACTACTATTCTCAAAAGTATACTCTATATACGCGGATTTAAAACCATAAATACGCTCAGAATCTGAGACACCTTGTTCTGATGAATTTTGACAACTATAAATCAGAAATAATACAATTAACTTGATAACGCTTTTCATTGGTTGACATCTACTAAGTACTTCATTCAAAAAGTTAAAGATAATATATTATTGAAATAAAAACACAAACAAACTGAAAAAATCTTACAGATAATAAAAATCAATAATAATGTAAGAAATGTATAGATTTCCTATGCTATAACACAAATGCTAGTAAATATAATCCTCCAAAGTACTAAATGCGCCTTCCCCGCTTCCCCGCCTTCCCCGCTTCCCCGCCTTCCCCGCTTCCCCGCTTCCCCGCCTTCCCCGCCTTCCCCGCTTCCCCGCCTTCCCCGCCTTCCCCGCCTTCCCCGCTTCCCCGCCTTCCCCGCCTTCCCCGCTTCCCCGCCTTCCCCGCTTTTCTCATACTCGTTCGTACATTTCCCGTTCCTCTCTTGTTCCCCTCCTGTTCTCCTCTTATGCCTCTCCCTATCCTCTCCCTATCCTCTCCCTATCCTCTCCCTATCCTCTCCCTACCCTCTCCCTATCCTCTCCCTATCCTCTCCCTACCCTCTCCCTATAAACTCGGGTAAGATAGGAACTAAATCGGTAGAGGATATAGTGGGGATATTGAGAAGATAGGTAGAGGATTGAGAGAGGCATTAGAGAGAAACTTGAGAGGAAGGGAAGCGGGGAGGCGGAAACAGAGAGCAAAACACCTAGAAAGGCAGATATCAAGATCTTTTTATTCTTGCCTTTTCCACAAATTATTCTTAATAATTCACTTACAACAAACGAAGCTACCAATATTTACCTGGTGACAATTATCTTACCTATAGAAAACCAAACGCTCGTTACTAGATTGAGACTGATCAATCTGATAATCACCATCCTGAAATGCCACAAGATACTCCGGATCTTCTATTAAGTTTTCAAAAACAAACCGTGTCATCATTCCACGAGCCTGCTTAGCATATAAGGCAGAAAACTGAAGCTTTCCATTCACTAATTGATAAAAAACGGGGGCAACTACTCTGATCTTTTTAGGCAAAAAAGGAAGTATACTATTGCTGTACTCCTGTGAAGCCAGGTTTATAAGCAACGAGTCATTCTGCTCTGCCATATCATCAATTAAAACCTTAGCTATCTTTTTACCCCAAAACTCATAAAGATTGCCTTTCCCCTTTATCGAAAGAGGAGCCTGCATTTCAAGCCGATATGGCATTATAAGATCAAAAGGCCTCAAAATGCCATATAATGCCGAGATAATCCTTAAACCGCTCTGTGCCTTTAACAACATATCCTGATTGAAATCCCATGCTTTTAACGCATTATAGGCATCACCATCATATGCCATTAGCGCCGGAAATAATGTCGATGAAATCGCTTCACTCCATTGCCATACAGAAAATCTGACATAGTTCTCTTGAGCTAGCTTTGAACTGATACGCATCAAGTCCATTAACTCATCAACATTTCGCTTTCTAAGCTCTTTGACAATGGCTTCGGTCTCTACTTTGAATCTGGGGATCGTTTGAAAAGGCACCAAACCGGGATGCTTAGCAGAAAGACGTTTTGCAGGGGATAATATAATCATATCACTAATGCATTTTTGACAAAAAAGAAAAAGCACGAACACTTATCTGAAAGCTATAAACTTGCTAAAATGTTCATGACTAAGCTAGAGAAAAACAGTATCAAAAACAACAAGAGGAGACCCGCTTGATCTCCTCTTATTTCAATAATCGTTCTCTTTAAAAGTATTGAAGCGATGGATTTCTCTATTTATTAAACGCACCATCGATAATAGAATCATCGGCTATTGATGGTATAGTAACCTTGAGTCTGGGCTCAACCTCCATGGCACGTTTTATAGCAAACAAAGCCTCTTTATTTCTGGCCCATGCGCGGCGGGAAATGCCATTATTCACATCCCAGAAAAGCATGTTTTTCAGTCTGCGATCTGCATCTTCAGATCCGTCTAAAACCATTCCAAAGCCACCATTAATAACTTCACCCCAACCGACGCCACCACCATTATGGATCGAAACCCAGGTAGCACCCCTAAAAGAGTCTCCAATCACATTGTGAATAGCCATATCGGCAGTGAATGATGAGCCATCATAAATATTTGAAGTCTCACGGAAAGGAGAGTCAGTTCCTGATACATCATGATGATCACGACCTAAAACAACTGGTCCTTTAAGCTTACCCTCCGCTATTGCTTTATTAAAAGCTTCAGCTATACGAATCCTACCTTCGGCATCTGCATAAAGAATACGAGCCTGCGAACCAACAACCAGCTTATTCTGTTCCGCCTGTTTGATCCAGGTAAGGTTATCGGAGATCTGATTCTTAATCTCCTGAGGTGCCTCTTTATACATCTGCTCAAGAATCTCAGCAGCAATTTTATCAGTAAGGTTTAAGTCTGATGGGTCAGATGAAGCGCAAACCCAGCGGAAAGGACCAAAACCATAGTCAAAACACATTGGTCCCATAATATCCTGAACATACGAAGGATATCTGAATGTTCCGTCATTTTTAAAGATTTCGGCTCCTGCCCTACCTGCTTCAAGCATAAATGCATTTCCATAATCAAAGAAGTACATGCCTTGAGAGGTAAGCTTATTAATTGCAGCAACATGACGTTTAAGACTCTCCTGTACGGCAAGCTTGAACTTTTCAGGCTCCTCTGCCATTAAACGATTTGACTCCTCATACGAGTAGCCTACGGGATAATACCCTCCTGCCCAAGGATTATGTAATGAAGTTTGGTCTGAACCAAGATCAACATGAATATTCTCTTCTGCCAGCTTTTCCCATAAATCGACTATATTACCCAGATAGGCTAATGAGATGGCCTCTTTATCAGCTACAGCTTTTCTTATTCTAACAATTAACTCATCAAGATCGGAATGTAACTCGTCAACCCAACCCTGTTCATGGCGTTTTATGGCTGCCTTTGGATTCACTTCAGCTACTACACCAACAACTCCTGCAATTACGGCTGCTTTAGGTTGAGCTCCTGACATACCTCCCAAACCAGAGGTGACAAACAACTTACCAGCTGCAGTCTCACCGGGTTTTGAGTGCATACGGGCAGCATTCAGTACGGTTATAGTTGTACCATGAACTATTCCTTGAGGACCAATATACATAAAAGAACCCGCAGTCATCTGACCATATTGAGAAACGCCCAATGCATTGAACCGTTCCCAATCATCTGGCTTTGAGTAGTTGGGTATAACCATCCCGTTGGTTACAATGACTCGTGGGGCATCCTTGTGAGAAGGAAATAAACCCATGGGATGACCAGAATATAAAACAAGCGTCTGTTCATCAGTCATAGTGGCCAAATACTGCATGGTCAACAGATATTGAGCCCAGTTTTGAAATACAGCACCATTCCCTCCGTAAGTGATTAGTTCATGAGGATGCTGTGCGACTGCATCATCAAGATTATTACTTAGCATCAGCATAATAGCGGCAGCTTGCTTACTCTTATGAGGGAAATCATTTATTGACCGGGCAAATATCTTATAATCCGGACGATAACGATACATATAGATACGACCGTACTTCTCTAATTCAGTAGCAAACTCGGTGGCTAAGCTTGCATGTAGATGCTCAGGGAAGTACCTTAATGCATTTCGAAGCGCCAACCTCTTCTCAGACTCATTCAGAATAGCCTTTCTCTTAGGGGCATGATTTATCCCCGGATCAAAATCCTTTAGAATAGGTAAAGTATCCGGGATTCCGTTCAATATAGCTTGTTGGAATTGATTTAGTTCCATAGTTGTAAATATATTTGGTGGTATGACAATCTTATAAATTACCAGAATGGTCTTTAAGCACCTGATAAAGAAAATCTCTCGCCCTGAAAAGTTGCGCCTTAACGGTGCCTAAAGGTAGGTTTAGCTCAACAGCTATCTCCTCATAAGACATCTCTTTAAAATACCTCATCTCAACAAGAAGCTTGTAGTGAGGCTTCAGGCGATCAACTATATCTCGCATAAGCTTACTCTTCTGCTTCGAAATAATACTCTCTTCAGGATCAGGAGCCTCAGAGGCAATTCGCTCCCCGTACTCCTGCCCATATAGATCATCAGATAGAGAATACTCAGGAGAGGTCAGCCGCTTGCTCTTCTTCCGCATGAAATCGATACAGTTATTCGATGCTATCTTAAAAAGCCAGGTAGAAAAAGCAAAGTTCGGTGTATATTGATGCAGATTACGAAAGGCTTTACCAAAAGCCTCAATAGTAAGATCCTCTGCATCCACAGGATCATTGGTCATTTTTAGCAAAAGAAAATATAGAGAATCCCGGTAATTATTCATCAACTCAGCATAAGCACGCTGATCACCTTGATTCAGGGCAGCCTGAACCAGAAGATAATCGCGGTTAGCTTTATCGGTGAAATTAGAATTTACCTCCATGTCTTTTGCTTTACAATCAGATTGCTCAAGGCAATCATCGGATTAATAATCATCATAATGATCTCAAACACTGGCGAAAATAACAACAAATTCTTTTCACCCAGTCTTTTCATGCATTTCTTTACGATGATTATCTGCGTTATCAACCTAAAAACCATTATTCCGGCGACAATCTCCCATTGAAATAGCCAACTGAGAAGTATAATCCCCGTGACAAAGTAGAGTAACTGACTCAATGAATAGGTACCCAAAATAAACTTATGCTGGGGTTTGTAGAGTGATCCGGTTGTAAGATGTCTCCTCTTTTGTTTAAACCACTCTCCAAAAGAGCTTTTGGGCTCAGAGAGGGTGATCCCTTCAGGCGTTGCTACAACAGCAGTGTTTTTGCGCGATGATACCTGATTTATAAAAAGGTCATCATCGCCGGATGGGATAGAATAGTGACTAATAAATCCTTTATTCTTATAAAACAGAGATTTACGATAAGATAAATTCCTCCCAACACCCATATAAGGCATACCAGCAATGGCTAAACCAAGATATTGCATGGCAATATGGAGAGTATCAAACCGTATAAGTTTATTCAAAAGGCCGGGTTTTACCTCATACCCACCATATCCCAATACAACCTCAACCTTCTTACAATAACCCGATGCCATATTCATTATCCAGGTTGGCTCTGCGGGTACACAATCTGCGTCTGTTAGTAGCAAAAGATCATGCTTAGCTGATTTTATTCCGATAGATAAAGGAAACTTCTTCCCTTTAAAGAAATTCGGTGTCTCACCCATATTGACCACCTTAAGGTGTTTGTGTTGGGTTGCCAGATTCTTTAAAAAGTAATAAGTCTCATCATCTGAGGCATCATTAACGACAACTATTTCGTAATCAGGATAATCTTGAGCTAAGAAAAGAGGTAGGTTCTCTTTGAGATTTTCATACTCATTCCTGGCACAGATAACAACAGAAACAGGTTCCAGATTAGGGCAGCTCTTCCTCTTACGGAATGCTAATTGTCCAAAAATCAACCAATAAAAGAGTAGCTGAATCAAGGCTAACCCAATGAATGAGTAGAATAGATAGGTAAAAAGAGGTTCAATCATACTGTTTGAAAATGCTTGGCAAAGATAATTTAAAGATGAATCGAATCAGTACAATACGTATGGAAGTTATAAATCGATTATCAACCACTTCCATTTTAACCTTAGGACAATGAGGAGATTTAGTACCTTTGCACAGCTTTCAAAGAAAGCATTTTTATAATTCGGGATATGCTAAAATTTGACTTAAAGACAACTGACACTCTCTCTTCCGCCCGTGCCGGCGTTTTGCATACTGACCATGGAGACATTGAGACCCCGATTTTTATGCCGGTTGGCACCGTTGGATCGGTCAAGGCTGTTCATATCAGAGATGTAAAACAGGACACCAATGCCCAAATCATTCTGGGCAACACATACCATCTCTATCTAAGACCGGGACTCGATGTTTTAAAGAATGCTGGTGGACTGCATGGCTTCAATGGATGGGATAGGCCGATCCTGACCGACAGTGGTGGTTTTCAGGTATTCAGCTTAGCAGGTACTCGTAAAATAACTCCTGAAGGGGTTACTTTTCAATCGCACATCGATGGATCAAGACATATTTTCACCCCCGAAAGAGTGATGCAGATTCAACGTATCATTGGAGCCGACATCATGATGGCGTTCGATGAATGTACCCCTTATCCGTGCGACTATAACTACGCCAAGAAAAGTCTTGCGCTCACTCATGACTGGTTAGATCGTTGTCTTATCGAGTTCAACAATAGCTCTCCTGTTTATGGTCATCAACAAGCTCTTTTCCCTATTGTACAGGGCTCCGTTTATTCTGACCTTCGTAAAATCTCAGCCGAGAAAATAGCCGCTCTGGATGTAGCAGGAAACTCAATAGGTGGCCTCTCCGTTGGTGAACCTCATGAGATTATGTACCAAATTACCGACGAAGTATGCCGTATCTTACCAACGTCAAGACCTCGCTACCTAATGGGCGTTGGAACCCCGGTCAACATTCTCGAAAGCATTGCTTTAGGTATTGATATGTTCGATTGTGTTATGCCCACTAGAAATGGTCGAAACGGTCAACTCTTTACTTCTGAAGGAATCATTAATATAAAAAACGAGAAGTGGAAGAATGACTTCTCACCTCTCGACCCAAATGGGCTATCATTTGTAGATCAAGATTACAGCAAAGCCTACCTTAGGCATCTATTTGTAGCCAACGAATATCTGGCTCCTATGATTGCCAGCCTCCATAATATCGGCTTCTATTTATGGCTAGTTAAAGAGGCTCGTACCAAAATTCTGGATGGCACCTTTGCCTCATGGAAAAACATTATGGTTACCAAACTGGCTAATCGACTTTAGCTGTTAATAATGCTATAACACCTTAAGCTGTGAAAATAAGAATACCCGGACTAACTATACTCGACAGGTATATTATCAAGAAGTTTCTAGGTACTTTTTTCTATTCTATCTCGCTGCTTCAAATAATAATAATCATCTTCGACGTCTCGGAAAGAATTGATGACTTTATTAAGAAGGATGCTCCGTTGCATGCAATAATCTTTGATTATTACCTCAACTTTTTGCCCTTCTTTATCAATATGTTCATCTCGCTTTTCTGCTTTATCTCGGTAATCTTCTTTACCAGCCAACTAGCTGCCAGAACAGAGATTATCGCCATGCTTAACAGCGGAATGAGCTTTAAGAGACTTATGAGACCGTACCTGCTGGCGTCTGGCTTTCTGGCTATCTCTTCCATCTTCCTATCAAATTACGTCATTCCGATTACTAACGAAGGGCTACGAAATTTTGAGCTTAAATACATCAAGGCTAAAAAGAATGTTACAAATACCAACATTCACATGCAGATTGAACCAGGGGTCTTCGTTTACCTTGAATCATTCGATAGAAATGATAAATCAGGACTTAGATTCACCCTTGAGAAATTTGAAAATCAACGACTCGCCTCTAAATTAATGGCCGACAGAGCAGTCTACGACTCAACCAAAGCCACATGGAGACTCGAAAACTGGGTCATTAGAAACCTCAAAGCCGATACTATTCAAACCCTCAGTTCAGGCAACACACTCGACACCGCTGTACGTATGACGCCGAGTGATTTTCTCGTAGATGCAGAGGATATGAAAATTATGACAGCTCCTGAATTGGATGCTTTTATTGAAAAAGAGAAACTTAAAGGCTCTTCAAACCTTTCTGAGTTTCTTGTTGAGAAATATAGAAGAACAGCCTTCCCTCTATCGGCAATCATACTCACCATCATTGGATTATCGCTCTCCAGCAGGAAGGTCAGAGGTGGTATTGGAATGCACCTGGGATTAGGCATTGCCATTACCTTCAGCTATATCCTATTCATGCAGATCACAACGGTGTTCAGCAGATTCGGAAACCTACCACCTCTTGCAGCCGTTTGGATTCCTAATATCCTCTACGCTATCCTTGCCGTCTATCTCTATCGGAAAGCACCTAAATAGCCTGATAAAGCACCTTAACTAATACAATTGTCCCGTCCAACACCAATACCCCGGTTTGACAAAATATGAAGATGGTGCTTCTTCAAACAAGCCAAAAATGGTAGAGCCACTTCCACTCATGGCAGCATAAACAGCCCCTTGCTGTTTTAGCTCTTCCTTGATTTGAGCCAGCTCAGGATACTTCTTAAACAAATGCCTCTCAAAGTCATTTTTCAATAGGCCCTGCCACTTTTCTACCGGTAATTCAACAATCTGCTCAATAGTAAGGCTGTTATCATCAGTTGGAGTAATTCCACTATATGCCTCCTTTGTACTAATACCAAATGAAGGTTTAATCAATCTAACATGGTAATTAGAAAGAGAAAAATCTAATGGAGCTAATACCTCACCACGCCCTGTAGCAATCATTGGTTTATTATAAATAAAGAATGGGGCATCTGATCCTAATATGGCAGCGATCTCCGCCATCTCTATTTCTGACATTCCCAAATCGAAAAGCTGATTTAACCCTTTAATCACATACGCAGCATCTGCCGATCCTCCACCCAGACCCGCACCCATAGGTAAGTATTTATAAAGAGTTATCGAAACAGAAGGAAGATCAAAACGATTATTAATCAGATCCCAAGCCTTAACACAAAGATTATCTTTTAAATCACCATCAATAGCAATCCCTTCAACCTTAAAACTAAATAGTTCTGAGGGTTCGATAACAATTGCCTCGGTAGCATTCACTGGATAGAAAAGCGTCTCTAAATCATGATAACCATCACTGCGCTTTCTTAGAACATTTAACCCCAGATTGATCTTACAGTTAGGATACAACAGCATCTTTACAGCTTTTTTTTTCAAAGATAAGGTTTCAGAGCTTACCCCTGAATCTTATCTGCTGGCCTGAATAATTTCAGTAACTTTGATAAAAGTATTTGACAGCATCTGATATGGCATTAATAAGTTCTGTTGTTTCCTGGCTAATGAAAAAAAGAGTTCACCAGATTGAACTCTTTAAACTATACCCTCACGAAGTTCAATCTGAGGTTTTAAAGAAACTACTTTCCACATCGAAAGAGACCGAATGGGGAAGAAAATATGATTTCGACTCCATCACATCTGGAAACATCTTTGCAGAGAGAATTCCGGTCAGCGATTACGACGGATTAAAACCCTATATTGATCGCCTCAGATCAGGGGAACAAAACATCCTGTGGCCTACTGAAATAAAGTGGTTCGCTAAATCATCCGGTACTACTGCCGGTAAAAGCAAATTTATTCCGGTAAGCTATGAAGCACTCGATGAGTGTCACTTTAAAGCCGGAAAGGATATGTTAGCCCTTTACTGTTTAAATTACCCTGACACCAATCTTTTTGAAGGAAAAAACCTTGCGATGGGAGGCAGCCATACCATCAGGGAGGTTAATAATGAGAGTTATTATGATGGTGATCTTTCTGCTATTCTGATGCAAAACCTCCCTTTCTGGGCCGAGTTTCTTCGCACGCCAAATCTATCAGTGGCTCTAATGGACGAATGGGAAAGCAAGATAGAGAAACTGGCATTAGTAACCTCTCGTGAAGATGTCACCAGTATCGCAGGCGTACCAAGTTGGACTCTTTTACTTATTCATAAAATCTTAGAAATTACAGGCAAGAGTGATCTGAGTGAGATTTGGCCAAACCTCGAGGTCTTTTTTCATGGCGGCGTAAGCTTCCAACCCTATCGCGAACAATTTCATGATTTGATACGATCACCACGAATGAACTATATGGAGACCTACAACGCCTCCGAAGGGTTCTTTGGTATCCAAGATCAGATCGACTCCGAATCGATGCTCCTGATGCTCGATTATGGCATCTATTACGAATTCATACCCTTCGATGAGCTGGAGAAAGAGTACCCTAAAGTCTTAAGCCTCGAACAGGTTGAAAAGGGAAAGAATTATGCTGTAGTCATTTCTACTAATGGGGGCTTGTGGAGATATAAAATCGGTGATATGATTATGTTTACCGACCTTACACCCTATCGATTCCGTATCACTGGCCGAACAAAAAGCTTTATCAATGCCTTTGGGGAAGAGCTTATTGTTGATAATGCGGATAAGGCTCTCGCTATCGCTTGCTCGAAAACTAATGCTGTCATTAGAGAATACACTGCTGCTCCGGTTTACTTCTCAGGAAACCAAAGAGGAGCCCATGAATGGCTTATTGAGTTCGAAAGAGAGCCTGATGAACTGGAATTCTTTATTGAGGCTCTCGACAATGCATTGAAAAGTCTCAACTCAGACTATGAAGCAAAACGATACCACAATATGATTCTTGCTGAACCACTAGTGCGGAAAATCCCCAATCAAACCTTCTATGAATGGCTTAAAAGCAAGAACAAACTAGGAGGTCAGAATAAGGTTCCCCGTCTATCTAACCATCGTGAATTAATAAATGAAGTATTAACTATTGCTCGTCAATTAGGATATCATGAATAAACCCCCATCAAAGTCAAAGATCGAGACGATCACTAAACCGGAGTTCAAACACATGGCCATTGCTGGCAATATCGGAGCCGGAAAAACTACTCTTACAAGCCTTCTGGCAAAAAACTTCAACTGGAATCCTCACTACGAAGATGTTGACACTAACCCATATCTGAATAGCTTCTATGAAGACATGCAACGCTGGTCGTTTAATCTTCAAATCTACTTCTTGAATCATAGATTCAGACAAGTGGTCGACATCAGACGAGGCGAAACACCAGTCATTCAAGACCGCACCATCTACGAAGATGCCAACATCTTTGCACCCAACCTTCACGACATGGGGCTGATGAGCACCCGCGACTTCGACAACTATCAATCACTCTTTGAACTGATGGTCTCTTTTATCCAACCTCCTGATCTGCTTATTTATCTTAAAGGTTCAGTACCCTCTCTGGTTAGAAACATCCAAAAAAGAGGTCGCCCTTATGAAGAGGCTATCAGACTCGATTATCTGAAACGCTTGAATGAACGGTATGACTCATGGATCGCCACTTACCCTCATCGCCTCTTAGTTATCGATATCGATAATCTTGATTTTGCAAACAAAGCCGAAGACCTGGCCATCGTAATCGAGAAGATTAACGCAAGTGTAAACGGCTTGTTCTAGCTATCAATAGACTATCAGATATTATATCTAAATCTGCGCCTGACCTTTGTAAAAAAGCTCTACAACATCCATTAGACTATCAGATACTATATCAAAATCCTGACTCAGAAATCTAACTACTTAATGTTCGGTTAGGTTCAAACCATGTACATTTTCGACCACCTCTATCTATTAAACGTTTGTATTCAACACAGAAAATCAAATCTTTAATTGATTTGGCTTGGTTTTGGAGATAAAGGCAGAAAAGCAGAAATATCACATATTGCACTTTGGTGTAATAATCTTGAGGAGAGCAGACACTTCTATGAGAGATATTTTGAGGCAGTACTACTATCGCATTATCGCAACTCCGGAACTGGTTTCTGCTCGTATTGGTTAGGCTTTGAAGAGGGCGACACTCAACTGGAGCTCATGTATAGGGAGGACATGGCTCAACTAGAATCATCACTCCGACAAGGACATTTTGCTATCAGTGTGGGTAGCAGACAGACGGTTGATAGTTTGACTCTGAAGTTAAAGACTGAGGGGGTAATCATTAGAGGGATGCCGAGAATTACCGGGGATGGAATGTATGAAAGTGTGGTAATTGACCCGGCAGGAAATATCGTAGAGATAACCGAATAGATGAAAAACCTTTTTAATTAAGGGGATGACGCAGGTTGTAAGGATGT
This sequence comes from Sphingobacteriia bacterium, assembly GCA_021286705.1. Classification (GTDB taxonomy): domain Bacteria; phylum Bacteroidota; class Bacteroidia; order Bacteroidales; family TTA-H9; genus JAJTBW01. The sequence goes on along the minus strand of JAJTBW010000006.1, from coordinate 30,872 downwards.
ATTAGATTAAAACTTACCGGAAAGAGTAATCAAAGGGTCTCACTGAAATGAGACCCTTCTTCTTTATAAATAAAGATGGTTAACAAGGTAATTTCTGACATAATCCAATACGCCATCTTCAAGTGAGGTAAACTCAATTCCTAGATTCAAATTATGAAGCTTTGCCATATCGGCCTCGGTAAAATACTGATACTTATCCCTGATATCAATAGGAGTATCAATAAATGAGATATTAGGTTTCAGATTAAGTGCTGCAAAAGTGGCTTCACTCAGATGTAAAAAAGCACGAGCCTGACCAGTACCAAGGTTATATAAACCAGACTGTTTCTTCGTCTCAAGCATGCGAAATAGAACCTCGGTAACATCCTTTACATAAACAAAATCACGTAGTTGCATTCCATCTTCGAAATCGGGACGGTGTGATCTGAACAATTTCACCTCTCCTGAACTCTTTATCTGATTAAATGAGTGAAAGACAACTGAAGCCATCCTCCCTTTGTGATACTCATTGGGGCCATAAACATTAAAAAACTTAAAGCCTGCCCAAAAAGGAGGAGTAATAGTCTGACTTAATGCCCAAATATCAAAGTTATTCTTCGACTCACCGTATGGATTCAATGGCTTAAGACTGGGAACTATCTCATGATTATCTGAATAGCCCAATTCACCGCCACCATAGGTAGCAGCCGATGAAGCATATAACAAGGGTATGTCATACTTTGTGCAGCTATGCCACATCTGCTTTGAGTAGTTCAGGTTCAACTTATCAAAAATCGCAACATTAAACTCGGTTGTATCAGTACGAGCACCCAAGTGAATAATACCTTTTACAGCATGATGATTGTCATCGAGCCACTGAAAGAAAGTATCACGATTCACAAACTGAGAGATAGTCAGGTTAGTAAGATTAGCATTCTTATCATCCCTATCAAAATGGTCAACAGCAATAACATTCTGATAGCCCGACCTGTTTAGCTTTGCTATCATCGCACTTCCTATAAACCCTGCGGCACCCGTTACTACAATCATGATATATTATATTTACTGCAAAGATATGAAATGAGCCCGAAGTGAACAGCCATCTATCAGGCACCAAGTAGACCAAATCTTAATTAAGACGTACCTTTGAGGAATATTTAAACTTTACTCACCATGCCTTGGTTCTATCTCATTCTTGCCAGCATATTCGAAATAGGTTGGCCACTTGGTTTTAAATTAAGCCAGACCACTCAATATAAATGGATCTTTATCATCGTTGCCATTATCTCAATGGGTTTTAGCGGCTACTTCCTCTGGATGGCTCAAAAATCTATTCCTATTGGCACTGCTTACGCCATCTGGACTGGTCTTGGGGCTGTTGGAACACTCTTTATCGGTATCATCTTTTTTAAAGATCCGGTTAGTCTTATGAGACTTGCTTCAGCCTTCCTTATTATTGCCGGTGTGGTAGGTCTTAAAATTGCCCATTGACACAAAAACTCAATCCTTTATCCGACACAACATTCGCCACGTTGATAACATCAAAAAAAAGGGCTTTCAGTATAAACCACTGAAAGCCCTTTACAATTTATCAAACTTAAGGAAAGTTACATCAAGCTTTTCTATCTGGATTATTCTCCTGCTTGAAACCAGTAACAGGTATTCTCAAAATAGCCCGGCTGATTAATGCAGGGTTAACCTAAAATCACATTATTTGACAATGATCTTCCCTGAATAGTTAACAGCTCCTTGAAGTTTTAACACATAGGTTCCTGAGGCAATCTTATAACCCGCTAACTCCGAAAGTGAAATGCGTAATACTGAGTCTTTCACGCTTTTATTAACACTAACCAATCGCGACCCACTAAGCGAGATCAACTCGATTCTGACTGAGCCCGCAACTAATGCAGGAAATTCAATAACCATCTCGTCAACCACAGGATTTGGATAGATTCTTAGTAACTCACTCAAGTCTGGAATACCAGCCCCAGTTTGACGTTCAAAGGCACCAATATCTATTCTATTATGAACTATCCTGTTATTTCCTATCAAATCAGCACCTGTTAGTCCTAACCCTGTAGTATCGGGAGTTCCTGCATTATGCAGAGGTGAACTAGCTGAAGGGACAAAGGTAAATCCAGGCTCAGTTTGAAAATCATTAATCGTATCAAGGTTATTTTGAAATTCTCCATGATAACCACCTAAAGCACCACTCCCTGCAAACTGACTTAGACCGCCCTCAACATTGCAATAGTAGAAACTTGGAGCTGAATAGATATCCCATATATAGACCTGGTTTCCTGCTCCATAAGAGATGTTATTAGTAATTATTGAGTTATAAACTTTTGGCATAGCAGAGTCATTACAATAGAAGCCTCCACCCATAGCTGCCATGTTATTTACGATGGTATTATTGACTATTACAGGCTTACTATCATTATTACAGGCCATCCCGCCTCCGAAAAAGGTTGCTGTGTTACCATAAATAAGATTATTAATCATCGAAGCAGTTGGAGTTGAATGAACTAAACTTATCGCGCCTCCAATATCGGCATGATTTTGAGTGTATTCATTAAATTGAATAACTGCCTGGCTATAGTAAAAGCAAAGAGCACCACCTAACCATACGGCCTTATTTCCGATAAACTTATTATGCCGAACTACTGGAGATGACTCAAACGCATATAGTGCACCTCCAAATCCCATTAATGAATCATATAGTACCGAATTCTCAAACAGACATTTCTCAATCTTAACATCTGCACCGCTTTTCATAGCAATGGCGCCACCGGCACTCCATGATTTGGTATTGAAGAAATGACAATTTGATAGTCTTATCTTCGGGAAACCTGTGATGGTGAATGCCCCTCCTGACGAAGTTTCACCATTATCTCTTAAATCTTTTGTGTATTTGAAATTTACCCAGTTATAAATAGAGCTATCACTGGTACTAAGCACATGAGAGTAAACAATACCTTGCCATGAACCTACTAATGTAGATGAATCAGCAAAACCGGAAGTATCTGCAACGGTAAAGTTAATCGGACTAGTAGCTGTGCCATTTGCTACAACTGAGCCCCAAACGTTCATAATATAAGGGCCACTAAAGACTATCTGAGTGCCCTCCTGAATGGTTAAACTCTTTCCTTCTTCAACCCAGAGGTTACCAATTACCTCAACATTACCACTCCACGTTCCTTCAACTGCACCTTGAACTTGAGTCTGTGCAATAATAATACTTGGATAGATGGATCCAAGCATAGTTACAACCAACAAAAAAGTGTATTTAAAAACAGTGTTCATGTGTTATTAATTTGATTTCGATTATCTCAGATCATTCATCGGATAGCTATTATGCGGTTGATCATGATGACTAAATAGCTACCCTACGTCTATCTGAGTTGATAAAATAAGTGATACTTGATTGACAATCGAAATTAAACAATTTTAAGACTCCCAATAGTTAGTAATTGGGTCAAGTGAAAGGAATAATTAAAAATCCATCTCAAACAAGCTAGATAGACTAAACAGGGTAGCTTCTAGCTCCAAATATCAGAGATCCCACTCTAACCATTGTTGATCCACAAGCTATAGCCAACTCGTAGTCGGATGACATGCCCATACTAATGGTATCAAACTTATCTCCCTCGATAAAAAACTCAGCTTTAAGTTCATCAAAGTAACTCTTAAGGGCTTTAAATTCTGAAGCTATTAACCCCTCATCCTCTGTATTAGTTGCCATCCCCATAACTCCACGAATCACAACATTTCTCAACTGATTAGTCCGAAAGAGTCCTATTAACTCTTGAGCCTCCTTTAAATCCAGACCAAACTTAGTCTCTTCTTTTGCGATATATAATTGCAATAGACAATCAATAGTCCTGTTGGCTTTCACTGCCTCTTTACTGATCTCCTGCAGTAGCTTAAAGCTATCGACAGAGTGGATCAGATTCACCCAAGGAATAATTTGCCGGACTTTATTAGTTTGAAGATGACCAATAAAATGCCATTCAATATCATCCGGTAGTTGGGGTGCCTTCAAGATCAGTTCCTGTGCTTTATTCTCCCCAAACTTTCTCTGACCGGCCTGATATGCCTCTTTGATCATCTCTATAGGATGAGTCTTGGAAACTGCCACCAGATCAACACCATCAGGAATATTGGTCAAAACTGAATGTAAATTGGCCTTTATATTGATATCTTGCATATTATATCAGACTTAATTGAACAAAATTAAAAACAAATAAGACTGCCAGAATCATCTTGATTCATTTATCCAGTTCTCGATAACCTGAACTGCATTGAAAAGTCGGTTATCTCCTTCTCCTCCTATTACATGATAATTTGCATTTTGCTGCTTAAGCAATCTCACAAACCATGTGAAAAAGAAATTACGCTGGTCGGGATATTCTCTTAAAGGATCAAATTCCCATGGTAAGTCGATATCTGTAAGCAATACAAGTGGGTAGATATGACTTTTATAAATTTGTTCAAGCCAGGCATCATTACGTGAGTACTTATGCAAACCCCAAATAAGAGGAACATTAAGATCAGTATCGATAAAAAGAAAACCATTTGCTCTTGAGGCATACTCCTCTTCTATCTCTAACTGTTTTTTAGCAATGATTGCGATATCGTCTTCCACATAATCACGACCCAACTTCTCACAATATTCTCTTGCATATTCTGGAACCCAGAGAGTATTATAGTGATTTGCCAGAGCCTCACAAAGGCTAGATTTACCAGTACTTTCAGGACCTGTTATTGCAATACGTATTACTGAATTAAAGTCGCTTGTTTCCATTTTAATTGTGTTCATTGAGCCTATACGAGCGTGACCAGTTTATATAACCATTAACTGCCAGAACTAAGAAAACCATATATTGGAAGGAGGTAAAGGCCATATTCACACTAAAATAGAGCGGCACAGATATCAAATCGCCAACAATCCAGAGAAGCCAACTCTCAACCTTTTTCTCAGCCTGCATCCACATCGCTGCGATGAAGATTGCCGTGGTAAAAGCATCTGGAATAGGCACCTTACTGTCAGTCCAACGAGACAAAATCCAAACAAGTAATGCAAACGCAACAATGACAAAAACGGCTGTAATGATCCACTCTTTTTTAGAGAGACGAGTTACCGGCAGATAATCAGTTGCAGAATCCAGTGGATGCGACCAACGCCACCATCCATAGACACTCATTATAAAGTATATGGCATTAATCCCCATATTGGCATAAAGGCCATTTTGGAGACAGAGCCAGACATATATTAAGACCGAGATTATTCCGGTTGGATAAACCTTAATATCCTCCTTCGATGAGTACCAGACGCTTGCTAAACCCGTTGAAACAGCTATAGCCTCAATCCATGTAGTATTTATCAGACCCGTCCAAAGCTCTGCCAGTAATTCAATCATAAGTGATGATTAGGGTGGCAAAGTTAAGGTTTCTTTGATTTATAAGGGAAAGAAGAGGGAGTAAATAACGGCAACTGGCAGAAAGCAGCTAGCAGCTAGCAGCTAGCAGCTGGCAGATGGCAGATGGCAGATGGAAGCAAACAGCTATCAACTGGCAGCTATCTTTATTGCAAGACGCCAGTTGCCCGACTAATCAACAATAGGTTTTTGAGAGATCCATGATGAACCTTGGTTAGTGACATATTCATGGACAATCCTATTCAATTCGTCAGGGATGAAGGGTTTATTTATAATATCATTCATACCGGAAAGCATAACCCCATCTTTAACCTCGTTATAGGCAGAGGCAGTAAGTGCTATGATCGGTATGCTCAGACTATAATCATCAGCTCTGGCTCTGATTAAACGGGAGGTCTCATAGCCATCCAGTTCAGGCATTTGAAGATCCATCAGAATGATATCGAATTTACTCTCGAGACTTTTCTCCAAAGCCTCTTTACCATTCTCAGCAATAACCACAACTGCATCCCATCGGTTTAAGAATTTACCGGCAATCATCTGGTTAATCTTATTATCCTCAACTAAAAGGATTCTTATGCCTTTCAAAGAGTGTTGTAAATTACCACTGGCTTTAACCTCCCTATTGCCATCCATTATAGCAACCTCAAAGGTGAGTTCAAATGAAAAAGAGCTGCCCTTATTCACTTCACTCAGAACCTCAATTGTACCATTCTGCAATTCAACAAGCTTTCTTGTAATGGCCAGTCCAAGTCCTGTCCCACCATATTTTCTGGTGGTATTTGTATCAGCCTGACTAAAGAACTCGAATATTGTACTGAGTTTCTCTGGTAAAATACCAATTCCAGTATCCGCCACTTCGAACCTACAGCGTAAGAATTTCTCATGCTGTTCAGTTATATTTATCTTTAAACTTATCTCCCCTTTTTCAGTAAACTTAACCGCATTCCCAATCAAGTTGGTAAGAATCTGATTCAGTCTCATTGGATCACCCTTCACTACATCGGGAATACTCTCAGCGACAGTTAGCTTTAATTCGATTCCTTTATCGTTAGCCTTAAAAGCAAAGATCTTCATCAATCCTTTAACAAGCTCTCGAAGATTAAAATCAATCCTTTCAAATTGAATTCTATTAGCCTCAATTTTACTAAAATCAAGAATATCATTCACCAATGACAACAAATGGTTGCCACTAAACTCCAACGTTTTAAAGTAGTCTAACTGATCCTCACGTGGGTTTTCCTGTAAAAGAAGATTAACAGCACCCAAGATACCATTCAGAGGTGTTCTTATTTCGTGGCTCATTACCGACAAGAACTGTTGTTTTGCTCTGGTGGCTTCATTAGCTCTATCTAAAGCTGTTAACAGCTCCTCTTCCCTTTTCTTTCGTTCTGACACATCTCTTATAATCAAAAGAAATTGATCAAGACCCCCGACTTTAAATGTTGTAAAAGATATCTCTACAGGAAAAGATGGACCTATTCTTGGTAAGGCTGAGTACTCTGAAATGACAACCGCCTTATCTAATACCATCTCATGACTTCTGATTCCATCGATGGTAAGGCTAGTTCCATCAACAGAGACTAGAAGTCGTTCAATGGAAGCATTAACAATCTGTTCAAAGGAATACCCAAACATCACCTCAGCAGCTCTGTTCCAGAAGTTCACTAAACCAACTCCATCAAGCATGATAATAGCATCATTAGCCGATGCAGCTAATGCCATAAACTTCTCTTCATTTACTTTGGCTATATTCTCCTGTATCTTCTGACTGCCAACTTTTGTTAGTAGAGCAAACAACTTTTGTCGATCAATAGGTTTAATAAGAAAACCGTCAATACCTAGATCAATTGCTTCGGTGAAGAAATCGGTTTCATTATAGGCAGAGAGGATTATTGCCTTTATGTCGGGCTGTTTCTGACGTAAGATTTTTATTAACTCCAATCCATTCAAACCTGGCATCCTGATATCTGTCAATAGTATATCAAAATCCTCATTTGCATGCAATGCTATTGCCTCTTTTGCGCTACCGGCTGCAACGATTTTCTCTAGTCTTCGACCTAACATTTCAGCCATTGGCATGCGAATGAACTCTTCATCTTCGACATATAAGACTGAAACAGCTATCTTATCCATAGGTAAACTAATTATATTTTTTCACTCAAAACAAAGGCTAACCTTGAATCATCACGATATAACTTAAACCGTAGCTTAAAGTTAGTATTAGAACCGAAACCAGTCTCAGACAAATTTAAAATAGTATTCTTCTCAACCCCATTAATCTTCATAAAAGAGTCTATCCATTGTACATCTTCAGTTGTACTATAGTTAAAACTTTGCGATGAATGTTGCTTAAAAAAGTCGTAAACATTAGCATATTTCCCAAAGAAGGATTCATAACTATCAAAACCAAAAAACTTAAGAAAATCTGAGTTAATCTGAAACTTATCATTAACCTCAGACCAGATCACAACTCTGTTTTCCACCTTAAGAATCAGGCTTAATATCTCATTACACTCCTCCATGTTTCTTTTAAAAGTGACCATCCTTGCCAGATCATCCAGTGCCTCAGTCAGCGATGCTTTATTAATTGGTTTCACAAGATACTTGTTTATCCCAACCTCAATTGCACGCATCAGATAGTCCTTAAACTCATATGCCGTTGTCACAATAATAGGAATAAACTGGTCTTCCTTCCTGATCTTTGAGGCAAGTTCAAAGCCACTAATACCCGGCATTTTAATATCTGTAATCAACATATCTATGCCACCCTTACGATATATATCATAAGCCTCTTCGCCAGTAGGTACTGCTATTACCCTTTGTATTCGTCTTTCTAGCATTTCGGTAAACGGAAGACGAATCATCTCCTCATCTTCAGCATACAAGACGGTTAAATCATGCTTTGTATTAATCATATACTTAGCTTTCCATGTATTATCGGCAGGAAGACCATAAATTGACTCCCCTCTCCGAGTTTTGTATTTACTCCTACAACACCACTATAACGTGATACAATTCCATGAACTGTAGATAAGCCTAACCCTGTCCCCTCACCCACCGGTTTTGTGGTATAGAAAGGCTCAAATATCCGATCAAGAATCTCTTTAGAAATCCCGGGACCCGTATCTTTAACTGTCAAAACAATCCAATCATTCAGTCCTATTGTCTTCGCCCCATATAGTTGAGCCTCCTCAGAGCGGGTCTTCCTAAGACTGACCTCAATAGTACCCTGCCCCTGCATTGCTTGAGAGGCATTTACACATAAATTCATTACCACCTGATGATACTGAGTCGGATCAATCCATAAATAGCCTACATCTTTGAGATCTTTTTTTATAGTCACTCCAGGAGAAAAACTAATAGTAATCATCCTCAGAATATCCTCAGTAATTGATCTTAAATCAGAATGCACCAAATTGAGCCCTTCATCCTTACGACTAAAAGTCAGTATCTGCTCAATTAGCTTCTTAGCTCTGGTCTGTTCATTACTTATATTCAAAAGATAACCCTCCAGCACTGCTTTGTTATCAAGCTCTCTTAACGCTAACTCAGTGTAAACAGACATCCCCATAAGCATATTATTGAAATCGTGGGCAATGCCACCGGCAAGCGTTCCAATAGCCTGCAACTTCTGCATATTGCGAAGAGTCTTCTCCATCTGCAACTCAAAGGTTACATCTCTCTTAACCGAGACATAATGTGTCACCTCACCCTGATCATTCAAAACGGCTGTTATCGAGGTCTGTTCATGATACAAGGTTCCGTCTTTTCTCTTGTTAATAAAAACCCCACTAAATCTATGGCTATCGATCAGATTCCTCCAAAACGAGGCATAAAAGGGCTCATCATGTATTCCGCTCTTTAATATCCTCATATTGGAATTCAATAACTCATCCTTTGAATAGCCCGTTAACTTCTCAGCAGCTCTATTGGTATAGACAATCAGTCCCGTTGTATCCGTTATTATGACCGACTCTTCAACCTGATCTATGGCACCCTCAAGCCTCAATCGTTCATGTTCCATCTGTAGCCTCTTAGTCATGTCCCGTATAAGAACCAGAACCTGAGGCACCTCTTCCAATGTCAGAAATCCCACATTTAACTCCACCGGAATCTCCCGCCCATCCTTTGACTTAATAAGTGTCTGATACAGTTCAGGCACATCCCCTTCACGTTTTAATCGCCGTTCATGTATCTGGCTTACCCGGCTTACCTCCTTTTCGGCGATAAGCATTCTATAATCCTTACCAAGCAGTTCAGCTTTTGTATAGCCCAACAGCTCACCTATCGAGGTGTTTGAAAAAACTATCTTATGATTCTCAATAAGTATAAGCCCATCCAATAACTTCTCAATCAATGCTCCAAACTTACCCTCACTCTGTAACAGTTCCTGAGTTCGTTCATTAACCATTTGCTCTAATCGGGTATGGTATGCCTCTACCTCCGATTTTAGATTAAGACTATGAACCACTCTCTGTACATATGAGATAAGTGCTTCTGTTAAAAACGGTTTAATCAGATACCCATCAACAGCAAGGTTTAAGGCATCTATAAGCAACTCCGAATCATTATATGCTGAGGTGATCAGTATATGCTGCTCAGCAGAGACTTCCCGAATATTCTTAATCAATTCTAACCCGTTCATAACAGGCATTTTGATATCTGTTATGACTAAATCAGGCATAATCTCTTGATACAACTGCCAACCCATTAGTCCGTCTTCAGCAGAATAAACATGAGTATAGCGCCGCCTGAGTACATCCAAAGTATTGCTACGAATGACAGGATCATCCTCCACATATACTATTTTTAACTGCTCCTTATTAAAATTCATCTACCTAAATTAATAAAGTAAACACTGCTCCATCACCCCTATTCTCAACTTTTAACTCACCTCCCATATTCTTCTCTACAATCATTTTTGACATATAAAGCCCTAACCCGGTACCCATCTCCTTGGTAGTAAAATATGGCTCAAATATCTTCTCAATAACATCGGGTCTGATTCCTCCTCCATTATCTTCAATCTCTACAACAGATCTGCTATAACTGGCATTTACCCTGATTTTAATCTCTCCGTACTTTATCTCCCGCTCTTTTATTATATCTCGGGCATTATTCAGGATATTCAACAAGACCTGAGCATACTCGTTGGGATAACCCCATATCTTTATATCCTCGACAACATCTACATCAACTTTTATATTATTATGTGAGAAGTTTGCGTCCATAAAACTTAAAGAGCTTCTAACCGATTCAGCTATGCTAAACGACTGCTTCTCCTTATCAGGTTTAAAGAAATTCCGAAAATCATCTATAGTATGCGACATATAAGATAACAAGGTCATTACATTGTTGATCTTCTCAACCATGTACTCCTTGGTTAACTCATCGTAATTGTAGGCATCTTCAATATTCTGTACTATAACTCCAATTGAGTTAAGTGGTTGTCGCCATTGATGTGCAATATTTCCGATCATCTCACCCATCGCAGCTTGCCGGCTCTGCTTAATGATCATATGATCTTTCTCTCTTAATTGCTTAACCCCTTCACTAATCTTCTCTTCTTGCTCCTGATATACTTCATTCAACTTCTTCGTCATCACATTGAAGTTATCAGCCAACTCATCTAACTCTAAAAGACCAACATGCTCAAGATTTGTCGATTGAAACTTACGACTGATATCACGAGTTGTATCTATTAAATACTCAATTGGCGAGGATATCTTACCTGAGATACTCTCGGCTTTTCTGATCAGATAGATAAAGAATGGAAGATAGAACAGAATCAGAAACAGTATGGCACCATAACCAAGCATATTGCTCTGATAAGTAAGGTGATTTACAGGTGCCAAGACTACCTCTTTATCAATCAATGTCAGAAATCTCCATCCCGTCTCTTTGATCCGATTCTGACTAACGATATAATGATGCCCACCCAACAGAACCTCTTCAATCGCACGATTCTCCTTAACTACAGCCTTTAACCCATCAGGGATTGAACTATTTTTCAGAAGATTAAAATCCTCCGGCTTATAGGTATTCTCTTTAATTGCATTGTTGTATATGTGCTTCTTAAGCTCTGATAACCCTAACAGCTTCTCAACCGACTCAGGCATTGCCAGGATTGTTCCTGCCTCATCAACCAGAAATGCTGACCCCTGCCATGGTATCTTCAATGCAAGAATATTTTGGGTGAATTTCTCAATTGTAACGTCAATTCCAACAACTCCCTCCAAAAAATTCTCTTTATACACCGGGATAATACATGATGCCATCCAACCCATACCCGCAGGATCTAAATAGGCATCTGTCCAGACCACCTGACGACTTGGATTATGTTTTGCATCGGCCAAATAATAAAAATTGTAACTCGTTATATCCATATTCGGCATATACTGCTCATAGGTCTTATCAATAAAAGGATAATAACGGTTCATATTATCCCAGGTATTAATATACACTGCCACTGCATTCGAGTCTATATCAACAACAGCTTTAAACAAAGGATCAAATGCCTCTGTCATCTCCGCTTTTTTAAATTGCTCAGAACCAAACTTAGTTAACCCGGAATAATAAATACTTCCTCCTCCATTATTATTCTCTTTATACATGGTCCCATTTGGTGCCACCTTAAGAACAGGCTTAACATCAGGCAGGGTAAACTTAGATGGGTCCTTAAAGAAGCGCTCATTCTCCCTTTTAATCAAATTGGCATAGCCGGAAATCTTACTTAACTCCATATTGATATTTCCAGCTTCACGCGATGCAATCTCACCTATATTCAACTTAACTTCCTGTAATAGCGTAATCCTCGTTCGGTAGGTCTTGTAAGCATTTATACTAAAATAGAGTATTAACAACATCAACTCAATGATGATAATCGGAATAAGAGCTGAGCGCACAAACTCTTTCTTTATTAGTTGTTTAAATGATGCTTGTTTATTCATACTCCGGCTTAGTTTCATTGATACCTACCTCACGATATGAAAAAGTAACATAACCACAAATTCATCATACTAAAGTACAACCAGTTATTAACTTTTAGTCTTTAGAGTCAGAATAAAAGTCAAAGTTGTAAATTTACTTTCTAAATATAATCATTCTGCTATGAAAAGATATTGCCTTTTTCTTTTTTCTACTATCCTTTTCCTTTTCAGTTGTTCACAAGCCAACAAAGAGGGAAATGAGAATGAAGCAGCTATTATTAGCGCTCCTAAACCTGTCGTTGAAAACGGGATACTCACGCCCGAATTAATGTGGGCCTTTGGTCGTGTCGGCTCTCCAGCTATAAGTCCTGACGGCTCAAAGATTATCTATCCTGTGACCTGGTACGATATCAAACAAAACAAGGGAAACACTGAGCTCTTCAGCATGAATAGTGATGGAAGCGACAATAAGCAAATCACTACAACCCCTAAAGGTGAGAACCAACCAACCTGGCGCCCTGACGGCAAAAGATTAGGATTTATCAGCGCAGAAAACGGCTCTCCTCAACTTTGGGAAATGAATGCCGACGGATCTGACAGAAAACAAATATCCAACATCGAAGGGGGTATCTCTGGATTTGCTTATGCCCCTGATCAATCAAAGATCATCTACCTTGCTGATGTCGCCACCGAAAAAGTCAACCCTGATCTCTTCAAAGATCTTGATAAAACAACTGGTCGCTTAATGAACGATCTGATGTACCGTCACTGGGATTCATGGGTAGATACCTACACCCATATCTTCCTCGCCGATTACAAGGATGGCCAACAAATCACCTCTGGTAAAGACCTCCTCGAAAATGAGAAATGGGATAGCCCCGTTAAACCCTGGGGAGGAATGGAACAAATCACTTGGAGCCCCGATAGCAAACAAATTGTCTACACTTCACGCAAACTCGTCGGAAAGGCCTACTCTTTATCCACAAACAGTGATCTGTTTCTCTATGATATAGCCACTGCTAAAACTTCAAACCTCACAGAAGGTATGATGGGCTACGATCAAAACCCCGTCTTCTCCCCCGATGGCAAATACCTGGCGTGGGAAAGCATGGAGAGAGATGGTTATGAAGCTGATCAGGTTAGACTATTTGTTAAAGATATGTCGACCGGACAAAAAATCTATCTTACCAAAGATTTTGACCAAGATGCCCATAATCTAACATGGACTAAAGACAGTAAGACTATCTATTTCATCAGCAATTATCAAGGAACCGATGAAATCTATAACATCTCTGTAAACGATAAAAAGATCACCAAACTAACGGAAGGTATTCACGACTATACCGGGATTGCATTCGCCGGCGATAAACTCATCGCCACTAAGATGAGCATGTCTAAACCCGTCGAGATCTATTCTGTTGATCCTGCCACAGGCAAAGACAATGAGTTATCATTTATCAATAAAGAGCTCCTCTCAAAACTTAAACTTGGGACAGTCACCAAACGCTGGATCAAGACAACTGATGGCAAAGAGATGTTAACCTGGGTTATCTTACCTGTCGGTTTTGACTCAACAAAACAATACCCTGCCTTACTCTATTGTCAAGGTGGACCTCAAAGTACGGTTAGTCAGTTCTGGTCTTACCGCTGGAATTTCCAGATCATGGCTGCTAATGGCTACGTTATCGTGGCTCCAAACAGAAGGGGTGTACCCGGTTTTGGAAAGGCATGGAATGAACAGATTAGTGGCGATTATGGCGGTCAGAATATGAAAGATTACCTTGCTGCAATTGACAATGTGAAAGAAGAAAAATGGGTTAACAAGGATAAGATTGGTGCAGTAGGCGCTAGCTATGGCGGTTACTCAGTTTATTGGCTGGCAGGTCATCACGACAAGCGCTTTAAGGCTTTTATTGCCCACGATGGCATGTTCAATCTGGAGCAACAATACCTCGAAACCGAGGAAATGTGGTTTGTTAACTGGGATCTAGGTGGTCCATACTGGGAAAAGAGCAACCAGGTAGCTCAACGCTCCTTTGCAAACTCCCCGCACCGCTTTGTTGACAAATGGGATACCCCTATTCTTGTTGTTCACGGCGAACTCGATTACCGTATAGTGGCCTCTCAAGGAATGGCTGCCTTCAATGCAGCACAACTCAGAGGAATCCCATCTGAATACCTCTACTTCCCCGATGAAAACCACTGGGTTCTTCATCCTCAGAACTCGATTCTCTGGCAAAGAGTATTCTTTAACTGGCTCGATCGCTGGCTTAAATAACCTATCAAAAATCCATAACTGCTCTATCATCCTCGATAGAGCGGTTTCTCTATAACTTTCAATCATCATGAACACTAAAACATACGCCCTCATTACAGGTGCCTCTTCAGGCATCGGGGCTGCCGTCGCAAGAAAACTGGCTGAGACTAATCATAATCTCATACTGATTGCCCGAAGAAAAGATAAACTTCATCAGATTAAAGAAGAACTAGAAAAGAAACATGAAGTCGAAGTTCTTTGCTTTGCCCTCGATGTAACCGACATTCCACGACTAAATACCCTGTTTAAAAAGCTTGAAGATCTTTCAATAGACATCGCAATAAACAACGCAGGACTGGCACTTGGAAAAGACTCAATTGAAGACTACGACTGGGCTGACTTCAACACCATGATTGATGTAAATGTCAAAGCATTTACCAGAGTCGCACAATTGATTATTCCATTTCTTAAAAAAACAAAAGGACATATTATAAATATCAGCTCTATCGCCGGGATAGAGGCCTATGAGGGTGGCTCTGTCTACTGTGGCACCAAAGCATTCGTTAAGATGGTCAGTAAATCGATGAGACTCGATCTTGCTGGTACCGGTGTAAGAGTAACCGATATAGCGCCGGGAGCTGTTGACACCGAGTTTAGCACCGTCAGATTCAAAGGAGACAAATTAAAAGCCGACAATGTCTACCAAGGCTTTGTTCCACTTTACGCAGATGATATAGCCGATACTATTCTCTTTGCCCTAAATAGACCTCCTCAAGTCAATATAGAATACATTATGATTACACCAACTGCACAAGCAGGTGCAACACGTATCCACAGAGGTTAATAAATGAAATCATAAAGACGCAATTCCCCCCATTTGATTCATTGCGTCTTTATGATTTGAAAAAACTAAATAATCGTTTAATTAATAAAGCTTTCACCGGTACATATATTGTTGCCATTGGATTCCAATCATACCCACTGGAATTAAAAACATCAAAAAACTCTTTATCATAATATATAAACGCAGGAGCTCCAGTAGGAACATAAATTTAGTTCTCCATAACCTCAACGCCCATCGTATAATTAAAATCAGGGACACCCTTCTTCATTTCAAAAACACAAAGTTGATTTAAATTTAAACGATCAGGAACCTCATCTAACATCCCTTCCTTCAAAATTTTATGAAAAAATGAAGGAATCTCAGATTTATTCCTATCATTAGAAAAACTGGTCTTTAATGTAATCCCAATAACTGATAGTGCTTGTTTATCAACATTTTTTATTTCCATGATAACTGAATTTACTTATATGTGATCTGATTTAAAAAACTGTACCAAAATTATTAGGACACAACTACTACGGGAAAAAAAACCGACGAATTGGATTAATTTTAAGATGAATTGTCAATTCTCGTAGACAAATCGCTCTGTTGCATCCGAAATTGCCAGCGTAGTCGAAACCACAGTATCATCCCGGCGGTTGAGCGAAGTCGAAACCACTGTATTCCAGTTCCTCTTGTCTTCCTCTCCTGTTCCCCTCTTATGCCTCTCCCTATCCTCTCCCTATAAACTCGTGTAAGATTAGAACTCTATAGGTAGAGGATAGGGAGGGGATATTGAGAAGAAATATAGTGGATAAAGAGAGAGAGTCGAGAGAGAGTTGAGAGAGTTGAGATATAAGAGAAACATAAGAGAACATAAGAGCGTCATAAGAGAGATATAAGAGGGATATAAGAGGGATACTCTAGAGATACTGAATATCAGAGAATTGAAAGCATGATTATTTGTGGCTGATAGGAGAGATTCAAGATTCAAAGATTAACTACTAGCTTCTGGCAGGAAGGATTTGAATTCAAAATTCAAGAATTCAAGATTGGCCAGATGCTAGTAGCCAGATACGAGATGTTAACAGCTAGATGCCAATAGCCAGAAGCCAGTAACTATTTGAACAAAAACAAACAGAGCTACCCTAATGAGTAGCTCTGTTATAAGTATTAGTTGAATTCCAAAGGCTCTACAGTGATGAAAGCAGCTGTTGACCTTTATCCAGAGCAGTGCTCAGTCCATCGGGAAGTGAGCCACCTGCGGTAGCAAAGAAAGGTTGCCCTCCACCACCGCCTCTGATCTCTTTGGCAAGATCTTTAACCATCTGACCTGCATTTAGCTGCTTAACTTTAGCAACTTCCTCATCTATAATGAGGGTCAATCCTGGTTTGCCATCAGCTACATAGCCAAAGAGTCCAATAAAATTGCTTATCTCGGCTTTAAGTGCGAAGGCTAACTCCTTGGCAGCAGAAGCATCACCATCAATCCTGACAACAAGAACGTTTGATCCATTACCAGAGATAATCTTTGACTTAAGCTCATCTTTCATTGCCAGAACTCTTAGTCTGCGCAGCTCTTCTACCTCTTTTGACAGTTTAGCATTCTCCTCAATCAGATTATTCACACCTCTTATGACATCAACCGGATTCTTAACCAACAACTTTATCTGATCAATTAGCTCAAGTTGTTTATTATAGAACGCCAATGCAGTATCAGCAGTTATTGCCTCAATACGCCTTACACCTGCAGCAATAGCACTCTCTGAAACTAACTTAAAGAGACCTATCTGACCGGTTGAGTGTACGTGTGTACCACCACAAAGCTCGATTGAATAATTTGGATCAAAAGTAATGACACGAACAAAATCGCCGTACTTCTCACCAAATAGAGCCATGGCACCCATCTCTTTTGCCTTCTCGATTGGAAGGTCACGATACTCGCCCAAGGCGATATTCTCACGAATCTTACGATTCACGATATCTTCAACAGCAGTAATCTCCTCATCAGTCATCTTTGAGAAGTGGGCGAAGTCGAAACGCAATCTTTCTGAATCTACCAGTGAGCCCTTTTGTTCGACATGTGTACCCA
This sequence comes from Sphingobacteriia bacterium, assembly GCA_021286705.1. Classification (GTDB taxonomy): domain Bacteria; phylum Bacteroidota; class Bacteroidia; order Bacteroidales; family TTA-H9; genus JAJTBW01. Next base: position 13,351 of record JAJTBW010000006.1, on the reverse strand, counting down.
AAACCGATCTTAGAGCAGCATGTAGCAGGTGAGTTGCACTATGGTTATTTGCTGTCAGACGACGCTTCTCAGCATCTACACGGGCGGTAAAAGTGGCTGAGGGATCAGATGGAAGTGAAGGGACAATATGAACTACTAGATTGTTTTCCTTAACGGTATCTTCAACTACTATTACTTCACCTGAGTCAGACACCAACGAACCACTATCACCAAGTTGTCCACCCGATTCTGCATAGAACGGAGTTTGATTTAAAACGATCTGGTAGTAAGTCTTCTTAGCAGTTTTAACACGGCGATATTTTATCACCTCACAATCGGCTTCTAACGTATCATACCCCAAGAAAAGAGTTGAGTTAGCCTCTTGACCAACCATTACCCAGTCGTCATTATCCTTTGAGGCAGCCTGTCTTGATCTCTCCTTTTGTTCAAGGAGGAGACGTGAGAAGCTTTCCATATCAACATCCCAGCCCTGCTCACGAGCCATCAACTGTGTTAGGTCAACCGGAAAACCAAATGTGTCAAAGAGTTCAAAAGCAAACTGACCATTAACCACTTTCGTTTCTCCACCGTCAGCCACGAAATGGTTGAATTTTTGAATTCCTGTTGCTAAGGTCTTAAGGAAATTGGTCTCCTCTTCCGTAATCACACGGGTAATTAGCTCTCGCTGAGAGACCAACTCAGGGAAGAAAGGCCCCATTTGACCAACTAAAACCGGAAGCAGCCTGTTAATGAAAGGATCTTTTAAACCAAGGAAGGTAAAGCCATATCTGACAGCCCTACGAAGGATACGACGGATTACATAACCAGCCTTAACATTGGAGGGAAGTTGTCCGTCAGCGATAGCAAAAGAGATAGCGCGAACATGGTCGGCAATAACTCTCATAGCAATATCCGCCTTTTCTTCATTTCCGTAAGTGTGACCGCTGATTCGGGCTATCTCCTGAATCATAGGCTGAAAAACATCGGTATCATAGTTAGATCTCTTGCCTTGAAGAGCCATACAGAGACGTTCAAAGCCCATACCAGTATCGACATGGCTAGCAGGAAGCTTCTGAAGCGAACCGTCAGCCATCCTATTATATTGAATAAATACCAGATTCCAAATCTCAACTACCTGAGGGTGGCCCATATTAACCATATCTTTACCCGGAAGCTGACTAATCTCTTCATCAGTACGAAGATCGACATGAATCTCAGAACATGGTCCACAGGGGCCAGTATCTCCCATCTCCCAGAAGTTATCTTTTTTGCTACCTAACAGGATACGGTCATCTGAAATATGTTTTCTCCAGAACCCACGAGCCTCTTCATCGACAGGCATATTATCGGCGGGATCACCACCAAATATAGTCACATAGAGACGAGATTTATCCAGCTTATAGACCTCAGTTAAAAGCTCCCAGGCCCATGATATAGCCTCCTGTTTGAAGTAATCGCCAAAAGACCAGTTACCAAGCATCTCAAACATCGTATGATGATAGGTATCATGGCCAACCTCTTCCAGGTCATTATGTTTCCCAGAGACACGCAAACACTTTTGCGTATCGGCTACTCTGGGGTATTTCCTTTCTACATTACCCAAAAAGATGTCTTTGAACTGATTCATTCCCGCATTGGTAAACATCAAAGTGGGATCATTTTTGATTACCATAGGTGCAGAGGCAACTATGGCATGTTGTTTGGAGGCAAAGAAATCCAAAAAGGTTTGACGAATTTGTGCTGAAGTCATTGGGCAAATATTTATTTATCTTAGATTTTCAAGAATCAAGCTATTTGCGGTTAGGCAATAGTCGTAAAAACTTGCAAAATTAATCGATTTCATTAATTTTGCGAATCAGGCAAACCTTATTAGCACCTTAACTCAAAAAAATTGTCGACACGTAAGTAATAATAATGGCTAAGAAACACCGATACCAGTTTAATCCTATCTCTTTAACTTATGAAATAATTCAGGTAAGGCTAAGAGATCGTATCCGTAAATTATTAGCATTCTTAACTTCCGGATTGGTCTTTTCTGCTGTAGCAGTTACCGTAATGTTCTACTTCTTCCCATCACCGCGTGAAAAGGGGCTGAAACGTGATTTAGCTGAGGTAAAGTTACAGTATCAGATCTTGAATGACCGCATGGAGCAGATGAACAAAGTGCTCACAGACATTGAGAAAAGAGACGATAACATGTATCGGATGATCTTTGAAGCCGAGCCGGTTCCCAGTAATATACGCAATGCAGGGATTGGCGGAGTTGACAGATATGCGAGGCTTGAAGGCTATAAAAACAGTGACCTTCTGATCAACACCACTAAGAAGCTTGATAAAATTGCAGGAAGGTTATATGCCCAATCACGGTCATTTGATGAGCTATACAAATTAGTTAAGCAAAAAGACAAGCTTTTAACCAACATACCGGCTATCCAACCTATCAGTAATAGATACCTAAAGTATATTTCTTCTTATTTCGGATATCGTATTCATCCCATCTTTAAGACCAGAATCTTTCATGAAGGCTTAGATTTTACGGCTGCTATAGGAACACCTGTTTATGCAACCGGTGATGGAAAAGTTATAGAAGCAGCAAGAGATATTCGTGATGGATATGGAAAGAAGGTAATCATTGATCATGGATTCGGATATAGAACGGTATATGCCCACCTGAATAACTTTAATGTTAAACCGGGACAGATGGTTAAAAGAGGTGAAACCATCGGGCAAGTTGGAAATACTGGTTTAAGTACAGGACCACATCTGCATTATGAGGTTAACTACAATGGCAGGAAGGTCAATCCCGTATTCTACTTCTTTAATGATATGAAACCTGCCGATTACCAAGAGCTCGTCTCACAATCACCCAATTTTGAGAGAGAGAAATAATAGCCATTATGCCTAGTTATATCGCAGGAGAAAAAGAAAAACTCTACTGGTCAATACATGAAGTAGCAGAACAGCTAGGGGAGAATGCCAGCACGTTAAGATTCTGGGAAAAAGAGACCAAAATAGTCAATCCCAGAAGGAATAACCGGGCTGTCAGATATTATACCATGGAGGATATTGGTAAGCTAAAGATGCTACAAGATCTCATAAGAAGACAAGGTTTTACAATTACCGGCGCAGCCGAAAAAATAAAAAACAAGAACACTATCTTCGACAGAAATAGCCAGGTGGTCTCACGACTGCAACAGGTTCGTGATAAACTACTAAAACTTCGTAAAGCGTTTACGAGTTAATCTTATGAACTGGCAAGCAACAACAAAGATTCAAAATACTTAATCACATTTACCCTGATAGCCTTTATATAGATCATAAAGATCAATACCCGTAATGGAACTCTTATTCATCCTTATACTTCTTTTAATAAACGGCCTTTTCTCAATGTATGAGATGGCTCTTGTATCCGCATCTACTGCTAAACTCGAAACCATGAGTCAAAGTGGCTCAAATAGAGCAAGCCGGGTACTTAGCATACTTAAGGAGCCCGAGAAAATGCTTTCAACTATTCAAGTTGGAATCACCCTGATAGGAATAATATCCGGTGCCTATGGTGGGATTGCACTTTCAGCATCAGTGGTGCCTCTATTTAACTCGATATCCATCCTGGCTCCTTATGCTCAAGACCTTGCATTTATTACGGTTGTAGGTGCTATTACCTACTTATCGTTGGTTATAGGTGAGTTGGTTCCAAAATCTATTGCATTAAGTTCACCGGAAAGGATTGCTATTACACTATCTCCGGTCATGTCAGGAGTTACCATAGTAGTTTACCCTTTTGTATGGATCCTGACCTCTTCAACCAAGATTATTAACAGGATACTTGGGATAAAGACGAATGAGACCAGGTTTATGACTGAAGAAGAGATCCGTCAGATAATCAAACAGAGCAGTGAGCAAGGTGTCATTGATGAAGATGAGACACAAATGATTAAGGAGGTTTTTAGATTCGGTGAGACACGTGTACACGAATTAATGACCCATCGAAAAAAAATATCCTATATCGAACTTAGCGACTCTATAAATCAGATTATTGATAAGATTGAGACAGAGAATCACTCAAAATACCTTCTTTGTAAAGAAGATATAGAAAATGTGATCGGTACAATTGCGGTTAAAGATCTGCTTAAAATAGTTTACAAGGGTCATATCTCAAGTGCTGATCTTACTGAAGTTGCTAAGTCACCCCTTTATCTTCCTGAAAACTTGACAGCCCAAAAAGCACTTGAACTTTTTCGTGAGAACAAAAAGAACTTTGGAATCGTCATATCAGAGTATGGTGGCGTTGAGGGCATCCTAACTCTTCATGATCTTACAGAAACCATTCTGGGTGAGATACCCGAAGAATCCGAAGAGGCTAATGATATCATAACAAAACGTGAAGATGGTTCGATGCTGGTTAACGGCTCAATGCACATTAATGATTTCATGGAGGCCATGAATATCGTTAAGTTTGATGATATTGAAGAGAGTGGATTTAACACAATGGGTGGAATGGCTATGCATCTCTTAGGAAAAGTCCCATCAGAGACTGACAAGTTTACCTACAACGGATTTCAATTCGAGGTTATCGATATGGATGGGAGCCGTGTAGATAAGCTTTTAGTAACCAGAGCAACAGAAATCGACTAAATTCTGCAGAAGCCACTCAACCCATTCAGTACCTAGAAACAATACCCCATTACATGTCATTGTTTATCTGAAAAGCATTGAATAGCTTATCAGTAGACAGTTGGTTTGTAGCATGGTATGCAGCCTCAAGGATTTGTTTATCAGTCCAGCCAAGGCTCTTTAAGCCTTGAACATCTTCACTGGTTACACCTGAACTGTTCTTTACCACCTTCAATGCAAATTTCAATAAACTCTTCTCATTCTCAGGAAGAGATACATTTTCGATATCTGACTGAATAGCATCAAGCTGTTCAGGCAAAAAACCATATTGCATTAATATTCCCCTGTTCATACTAATACAGAAGACACATTTTTCCTCTTCAGATACCATAAGGCGAATTAGAGCCAACAACTTACCACCCAGATCCATATTGGTACTAAAATAACCAATACTTGAGAAAACATGATTAATCAAGAACTCGCTGGAGCTAAATAGTTTCAGCGCATCGGGTACAAAACCCCACTTCTCCTTTAAAGTGTTATAGACATTCGCTACTTCTCCTTGTGCGTTTTCTTCGCTAACAAATTCAATTAGTGCCATAGAATTTAATTCATTGTTTATTAGACAAGTTATTTAATGAGAACGGTTGATCGTATCTCATATTCAATTTAACAAACAGTTAAAAGTGCTTAAGGTTTACCAATCTCCTTCTGGTTTTCTAATGCCCAGATGATAATCTGATTAGCCAGATTAACTATCCTATTCATCTTTGTGAGATCTGCCTTATAGAATCGATCAGTAGGAGTGTGATAATCTGCATGAAAACCTGAAAAGAAAGCTACAGCGGGTACACCGGCTCCTATAAAGGGAGCATAATCACTTCCACCATGCGCCCCCGAATTCCATTGATCTAACTTAAAGGGTGTTGCAATTTGCGCATTGAGTCTACCAACCTGCGTCTTGAGATTGGTGCAGTTTTGTGGAATGCCAACACTAATCGAGTCACAATCGACATCAAATGGTGAAGAACGTGAAATCATATCGAAGTTCATATAAAGAATAATCTCCGATCGCAATGATTTTAACTCTTTGACAAACCATTTGCTGCCAAGCTTTCCTTTTTCCTCACCCGTCCAGGCAGCAAAGAGCAAATTGTATTTCGGTTTGGCATCTCTCTTACTCCAATATTCCGCTAAAGAAAGCATTCCCGCTGTCCCTGACGCATTATCATCAGAACCATAGTAAATACCATCACCCCTCCTACCTAAGTGATCATAATGCGCCCCAATGACGATTGTCTTAGTCGTATCCTCGCCTTTGATCATTCCAAGAAGGTTACTAACCATGATATTGCTTTTTCTAACCTGATATTTCGAGAAAATCCTGGTATCATTAAAAACAAATGAAGATGATCTTGCCGATTTATCATTCTGAAGAATCCAATCTTCAAGTCTAGTTTCTCCTTGCCCGAATAATCTTGATGCCCAATACCTGTTTAACTTAGCCCATGGGATTTCGCTATCTCCTGAGTTAGGGAAACAAAATTCAAGATCTGAGTACTGCTCATCACTTACTCCATCAGCATATATCGATAAAGGTTTTATAGCTGTGCCCGTTAACGGCATTTGGCTGCTACTTTTAATTAATGGGTTCCTAACTTCAATAACCATTGAAGCACCATTTTTAAGAGCGATCTGAGCCTTTTCCTCGTTTGAGAAACCCTTTCGCTCTAAAACACTTCCTACCTTTTTCCAAGCCAACGAATTAACATCATCCTGCCCCGGAAACCCACTAATTAAAACTACAACCTTACCTCTTACATCAATACCTTTATAATCATCATAACCAAGCTCTTCCGAAGCGACTCCATAACCTACAAAGACCGGAGAAGCATCAAGCTCAAATGATCCTGATCTTAAAACAAAACGAAAATCGGTACTATCTTTTAGCAGATAACGAATTGATTGCCCTTCTTTAGCTATCTCAAGACCAAGAGATGCAACCCCAGCCCCATATCTTTCAAGAGGAAAGAACTGATTATACACTTGATCGGATCCTACTAAAGGCATCTTTAGCAAACCGGTTTGTCCGCTTTGGTATGCCACCCTATCACCAATTGGCAGCAACCCCATTCTACTCATCTGCGATGCTATATAATCCGCAGCCATATAGCCACCATTCTCTCCTGTCTCTCGCCCCTCAAACCATCCTGACGAGAGGAATGCCAAGTGACCTTCAAAGTCACGGACTTTAATCTCTACTCTATTTGTTTGACCCAAAAGGCTTGTAATTAAGCCTATCAGAAAGGCAAGAACTAAAAAATTTCTCTTCATAATGGTGTAATATTCAACAAATGATCTGAAACAAGAATGATCAGAATCATTTAGATTTTGTGAAGTAAAGCTACTAAAATCAAGTAATAGTAATACCTTTGCGCCATGTTTTGGTTCCTTCTAACTAAAAAGAGAAGGACAAAGGGAATGCCGTTAGAATCGGCAACAGTACCCGCTGCTGTAAGTTCCGTTAAGCGAACTGCTTTTATGCCACTTGATTAACTTCTGGGAAGGCGCAGTTCAGGGAATAAGTCAGAAAACCTGCCAAAATACCCCGGTTATGCCTGCTTTCGGGAGTTAAAGCAAATAACAGCTATAGACAGTCATGTCTATACTATTCCCCTTACAGGCTAACCGTTCCATTGTAACCTATTGTCTAACTTAATTTTCATACAATGAGACGGTATACTATTAAACGAAGCCTTATGCTTTTTCTGCTATTTATTAGCACCTCATTTCCAATTCAGCTTCTTGGCCAACAAGGCGAGATTCAATACGGAATAACATCTGCAGATATTATTCGAGTTGGAACCTCGGCTGGCTGTAACTTTTTAAAGATCCAGCAAGCAGTCGACTTTATCAGTTCACAACCGCTACAAAACGCTGTGATTATCAACATTGAACCCGGTAGTTATAACGAAAAAATCATTATCCCCGAATTACAGGGCGCCTCAACCGACAAAAACGTCATTATTCAAAAAGCCCCTGATATGTCAGGCGAAGTGCAAGTTAATTTTGAGGTAAACAGTCCTGTTTCCGGGATGCCATTAATGGGAGTAATAAACATAAAGGGCACTGATCATCTTACAATCAAAGACCTCACCATCAAGACAGAAAACACCTCACTCGATGCAGTGGTGGCTGTTTATGGTAAGTCAAAGCATATTAAAATATTGAACTGTAATCTAACTTCCCCAATTTCCACAGACTACGGTCGCGATATTAACCTACTCAAGATGCAAGCTGAGGATACAGAGGGAAGAAACAATGATTCGATCCTGATTCAAGATTGTGTATTCACCGGCGGTTACATCGGAGCTAAACTGGGAGGCACCAGTTATGTAGCCTTATCAAAAGAATCGGGCGGAAAGATTATAAATTGTCTCTTCCAAAACCAAGGGTCAAAAGCAATCTATATTCAGGATGAGGCTAATTGTATGATCATAGGTAATACTATTCTCAACACACAAACCACAAAGACAGGATTTCAGGGTATTGATGCCTTTCGATTAATCGGAGAGAGTCAAATTACGAGAAACAAATTAGACCTCACTCTGAACCAGTACTCCACGGGGATAGAATTACGTCCATCAACTGGGACTCAGAATTTACCGATAAGAGTCTCTAACAACATTGTTAACTTTAGCAATGGATATAATCTCAGCTATGGAATAATTCTTGACAAGGCTTGTACCTATACGGATGTCGTTTACAACACTGTCAGCATTGGCAATTCAAGCTTAACATCAACAACATCAGCGGCTTTAGCTATCTTAGGATCTGCATCGCAAACCCCTGTTAGTTTGAACATCCTCAATAATATTCTGATTAACAAATCAGGTGGATACTCAATAAGGGTTAATCGCAGCGCCTATCTAACCAATATTACATCTGATCACAACATTCTGTTCTCAGCAGGCAATCCAATCTATTTCATCCAAAGTACCCTGCTTACCACTTTATCAGAAGTAAATGCAATGGGAGTTGAAAACAATTCTATCATCAACACACCCGAATTTATAGGCAGTGATGATCTTCATCTTACATCTAACAACACATGGGCAAGAGTTGCTATACCATATCCATTTATTACAAATGATTTTGATCTTGAGGAGAGAAGCGCAACCACTCCCTATATCGGAGCTGATGAGTACTTTATCCCAGTCCTGATTGCACCCTCATTCGCTAACGGTTATCCATACGTCAATAATGTTTACCCCCTAAGCGTGGAAATCAAGATCAAAACCAGTGAGATTGATACTCTTTTTTGGTTTATCACATCAGATTTATCACTACAACCCTCTGCACTAGAAATAATAGAGTCTGGAAACAGTATTTTGACCCAGAATAACATAGAACAAATTATAACTCACTTAAACCTGATTGAAAACACCCAATATCATTGGTTTGGAGTACTTAAAAACTCAAACGGTTTATTGTCAGAGCCAATTGCCCAACTAAGTTTTACTACCCCTTTTAGAGAATCAGCTGTATCAACCTTCGAACCGGTAACACCAAATGCATCCTCTTTTATTGATGAAACTTCTGCGTTTGAAGGAATGACTTGCGTTATTGGTGAAGGAGTTAATCAATCGGTACAATTTGCAAGAGTCAGCCCGCATCAGGAAGGAATCATCACACTTGTAAATACCAGTACGGGGTTAACAGTGCCCGGCCTGTTCTACAGAACCGCATCAACCGCCAAACTAACCGCTTATAACACATCAAACCAAGTTTTAGCTTCATGGGATCTTCCAGAAAAAGAGACTTGGTCTTATCTCTCTACCCGAGTGGTACCCAATGTCAAATACTTCAAACTAAGAGCTTCGGAAGAAACTGTAGATATTGATAACTTTAATGGAGAACCACTGACTCTATCCATTCAATTTCAAACAGACACACTTTATTGTCAACTTGGATCAACTGCCTCGATAGACCCAATAATTCAGGGAGGTCTTGAGCCCTATACGATTGAATGGCACAAAGGAATCTTACAAGGCACCGCTCTTCCTATCACCCTCCAGGTACATAACACCGGATATTTAACAGCGACAGTAAGAGACCAACAAGGAGCGACTGCCACAACAAGACTACTTATAATTAGCCAACCGGAAAAGGTAATTGCGCATTTCGATGACATTTTAATGAATCCCGAATCCTATGCTTTTGGCGACTCCACTACCGACTTAAATAATCGTGTTGTATACAGTGGCTCCTATCAGTTCTCAAGTTTCTGGTATCCTGAATGGCTAACATGGGGAGGTGTCGCATCTGCCAACCTGACCGATGGCAATTGGGATCCTATGAGTTTCGAATCATCGCAATTCAAAAACTGCATAGGTAGTGGATATAACCAGAGTGATAACTATGGAATAGTCTATGCGCTCGGCTTCCCTGTTGAGGTCAAACCGATGCATAAAGAAGATGGTGATATTATTACTGGAACATGGATCACCAATACAGCCTGGGTTAAAGACAATCTACTTACAGGAGAGAATGGCCTAGTGACACCCTTTGGATTCGGTGATTGGCTTGCTGTCATAGCCAAAGGATTCAACAAAGAGGGAGTTCAGACCTCAGAAACTACATTCTACTTAGCCGACTTCCGTGATCTTGATCCAGCCAAGCACTTTATTGTAACAAACTGGGAATGGTTCGATCTAAGTTCACTAGGAACAGTTAGCAAGGTTCGATTTACAATGGACGGTTCAAGGAAAAATGGCGGGGGACTACTAACACCGGCCTATTTTGCTATAGACGACTTTGGGGGAAAGATGATTGACTTACCGCCTGTTTCAACAAAGGAAGATGACACCCTCTTTTTGGAGAAAAACTTTGCCCCATTAACTTATGATTTAAGTGGGCTATTCACCGATCCGGATGACCCCGATTACCTCATACAATACCATTTAACCCCATTATCTCCTTCCGATCCAATATCTGTAGAATTAGAAGAGAAGCACTTAGAGTTAACTGCAATACCAGACCGCATTGGCGAAACCACAATTACAATTAAAGGAATATCGGAGAACCTTTCAGCTGATTGGCATTTAAAGATATTCGTAACAGATCCATCACCAATAGGAATAAAAGAACCAGATCAAAGAATAAGGCTGGCACCCAACCCAGCTAATGAATTTGTTAGCTTCTCAAACAATTTGAACGTTAATCTGATTGAGGTAATTGACATTACTGGAAAAACTATCAAATCTTTCAAACCTCAAGAAAATCGGATTACAGTCTCTGACCTACCCGTTGGAATATATATCTTACGATTTATATCTAGCGCAGGAGTCCAGTCAACACGATTACAAGTTATAAGGTAAGAGTATTTTACATTGAAATTATAAGAAGAGGCGACTATCACAAGAATCAAAGTTGATAGTCGTCTTTTTTACTTTACAACTCAAAACAACACCCTTCAGGTGGATACAATTAGCCCAAAACTCACTAGAAAACGTAAATAATTCATCTCTCTTCAAGTCACAAGTTTCTGCATCGTCATAAAACTTTTTTACTTTTGATCTCATAATCCTAAATTGAACTTATTTTCAAGTAGACTCCTTTTAGACAGAAGGATTTCGAAAAGGATAGTTTCAAAATATATTGGCAGAAAAGGACTAAATTTGTTTTCAGAATTTATGTAAATCATCTAGAATGTCTGATATAAAATTAAAAAGCTTAACCATTAAAGGGTATAAAAGCATAAAGGAAATAGACAAGTTTGAGCCTCATGCCATAAATATTTTAATTGGACCAAATGGCACGGGTAAAAGTAACTTTATTTCATTTTTCAAGTTTTTAAGTTGGATGCTTAACTCAGGTGGAAAACTTCAAGAGTATGTCGCATACTTAGGTGGAGCTAATGACATTTTACATGATGGAGTTGATGTGACAAAAAGTATAGACGCTCATATAGAAATCCTAACCTCATCAGGAATAAATGAATACTTGTTTAGTTTAATGTTTGCTAAACCTGATAAACTTGTATTTAAAGAAGAGAAATATCGTTTTACGTCAAATCGAATCCCAGGAGAGCTACGTTGGAGTTCATGTGGTGCAGGACATGAGGAATCTCACTTACCGGAAGTATCAAACCAAACAGCAAGTGTAATTCTAGATCTATTAAAGAAACTAGTAGTTTATCAATTCCATAACACTAGTGATACTGCGCCAATGCGTTTGAAATGGTCTATGTCTGATGGAAGATGGTTAAAACAAAATGGAGAGAATTTAGGGAGTTTCCTTTTTCGACTGCAGAATGAAGATAAGCCTTATTACATTCGAATTGTAAAATATCTTCGTTTAATATTGCCTTTTTTTGATGACTTTGAACTATATGATGAATTTGGACAAATCCTTTTAAGGTGGAAAGAGATAGGGACAAATAAAATTTTTAATGCAGGTCAAGCTTCGGATGGAATGCTAAGGACTATTGCATTAATAAGTTTATTAGCTCAAAATCCAAAAGACTTACCAACAGTTTTATTTTTAGATGAACCTGAACTGGGATTACATCCAAGTGCTATTGATGCAGTTGCTGGATTAATTAAGGCTGCCTCTTCACATTGTCAAGTATTTATTGCCACACAATCTATAAGCTTAGTAAACAACTTTGAACTTGATGATTTGGTCGTAATTGACAGAAAGAAAAGAAGTTCTGTATATAATCGTCCCGATAGTAACAGCTTACATGTTTATCTTGAAGAGTTTTCGACTGGTCAAATTTGGGAGAAAAATATAATAGGAGGTCGTCCATGAAATATGTAAATATAATTGTGGAAGGCAACACCGAGGAAGCTTTTGTTAACGATGTTCTAGTAAAATATTTTGCGCCACTTAATATTTTTATTTCGGCCCGTAAAATTAGAACCGGGTGGGATAAGCTTAATAATAAGCCTAAAAAAGGAGGATTACTGAAATACATTTTATTTCGAAATGATGTATTAAGATGGATTGAATCTGACAGGAATCAACCTCAATTTTGGTATTCTAGCATGCTAGATTTATATGCATTCCCAATAGATGATATGAGTCCATATAAAGAGAATATTCAGTCAATTAGCGATCCATATAAGAGAATCTCAAGACTCGAAGCCGCAATTGCTCATGACATAAATCATCCCAAGTTTATCCCATATGTTCAATTACATGAATTTGAGTCTTTATTATTGGTTAATCCTGACAAATTGATTACCATGTATCCAAATGAACAAACTGGAATAAATCGATTAAAAAAGGAAATAGAGAATAAAAGGCCAGAGGAAATAAACGAATCTATTCAAACTGCTCCATCCAAAAGAATTATTAAATATTTACCAGATTACGAAGGACAAAAGGCACAAGTAGGGCCATTAGTTGCTGAAGAAATAGGGTTAACAGCGTTACGGCTTAATTGTCCTCATTTTAATGATTGGATAACAAAGCTTGAAAATATAACATAAAACCATCATATGGTAACCCAGTCATAAAACACTTTCCATCTCCAAGTCACCTAATCACATAGTCTCCCCAACCCTTCCTCAATTATGCTTTATCGGCTTCGGCTCCGGAGTACTCCCGGGGATGATACTTAGAACCACCTCGTCTGAGCCGGTACACCCATTGGGCGAGGTGACAGTTACCGAGTAGGTGCCTGTATTGGTTACGGTAATAGTTGGAGTGGTCTCTCCTGTACTCCAGAGGTAAGTCCACTGCGGATTAA
>JAJTBW010000196.1 GCA_021286705.1 Sphingobacteriia bacterium | reverse complement strand
GTAGTAACAAAAATCTCTTCTTTTACCAGATTATTTGATGAAGTGTTTTGGCCTTCATTTAGGGTGTCCACGTTTCGAAGTCAGAGCTCGATTTTAGATAAAAAAGAGAGGATCTATTGTTAGATTCCCTCTTTTTTATTTCACTAATTACTAGGTAGCGGAACATTGATTAGGGTTAAGCTCTGTAGTCGAATTTAAAGTCATTTCAATATCAAACCACTATCCGAGTTGATAAATGGCTTTAGATTCGAACCTACTTAATTTCTTGTAGAAGGGTTGTGTATTGCTACAGGGTTTACCGGACAGCAATGATTTTTATTGTAAAGTTGGTTTAGTTATGTAGATACCATTATGCGCTCATTTTAAATGATCTAAAATATAGTGTGCAATGCAGTTAGTTATGAATTTTTTTTAATTTAGTAGCCGAAGAGAACAATCAGCATGCCTGAACAAAAAAACATCAAATTCAACTATTCCATTCATCGGCAATTATCAGTGATGCGGATTTATTTTGCTTACGATGTTGACTTGGTCTTGATGGTTAAACAGTTTAATGGCATGCTGTGGAGCCAAACGAAATACTATTTTCGGGTTCGGAAACAGGTTTGGATTGATAACTTCAAAAGCAAAAAAGATCGTTACAGCTTGTTAACTGCTAATTTACTGAATGAACTAAAGGAATACTTTAAAGCTTTTCAGCCTCAATACTGGTTATTCGAGGGCGATTTCAATGGAGAGCCCTACAGCGCGACCAGCATAGCCAGTATTTCATGCAAAGCTTGTCGACCAGCCGGAATCAGGCAAGGGGTGACAGCTCACAAGCTAAGGCATTCCTTTGCAACACGTTTGTTGGAACCTGAGGTTGGTTTGCGCTCTATCCAAGAGTTGTTAGGGTCTAATACTACAAAAACGAACAAGATTTACCCGCATGTGTCCACAAAGGACATCAAATTAATTCGAAATCCACTAGAAGATATTTTAGGCAACGACCCATAACACTTGTACTTTCCAAGCCAATTTGGGTTGGAAGGAACAACTGGTAGTTTTGGTAAAAGTGGAATAAACACAATAGACATATAACAACGTTACCGCCAAGTGTAAAAAGGCAGAAAACGATTGGCAATTTGCAACTAAAAGACAAAAGAATAAAAACTTAAGAATGAACAGCCAACGCTCAAAACAGCACATTTTCAAACCGCACAAACCAGCGCAAAACCAAAGTTTGCAAAAGAGCTGTTTTCTTGCCGACGCACTTCCTGATATCAGAATTAATGAAAAATAGATTTATAAAGAATCGAACAGTATGGAATACAAATATCAAATAATAATTCTCGGTAGTCTTACAGCCGTGATTGACGAAATCACAACTTTGCTTTACGAAAAATTGGGAGAACTAAATCTACAAAAGAATTTCTATCAAATAATTAGAAACTACCAAGTTGAGATAGATTATAAAGGCAATCAGCCGACTTTTGTTCTCTATTTCGGTAGTCAAAATGGAAAATTTGAAGATATTGCTATTGTAGAAAGACTATTAAATGAAGGAAATATTGTTTTGCCAATTTTTTACGACTCTTTTAAAAATGAAATTCCAGAGATTCTCGCTAATCAAAATGGCCTTAAATATGAACTATATCAAAAAGACAAAATTGTAAGCCTTATTTTAGAATCTTTTGGCAATTTAAGGAATACAAGAAAGATATTCATAAGTTATAAAAGAGATGAATCTTCTTCTGTTGCTATCCAACTATATGAGGCTTTAGAAAAAAATAATTTTGACGTTTTCCTCGATACGCATTCAATAAAACAAGGTGAACCTTTTCAAGACGAATTATGGCATCGAATGACAGATTGTGATGTTATTGTTTTGTTAAATACACCGCATTTTTTAGAAAGTGAATGGTGCGAAAAAGAAATAGCTGAAGCTAATGTAAAACAAATTGGTGTTTTACAATTAGTATGGCCTACAAATAAACTGGCATCAATGGCTGAGGTTTGTTTTCTACGCCAAATGCACCCAGACGATTTTATTGATGGTGTAGTTGATAATAAAGATGTTTCAAGGCTTACAGACACTACTTTAAAAAGTATTATTCAAAAAGTTGAATCTATAAGAGCTAGGAATTTAGCAGCAAGGCAAGATAATTTAATAACGGAGTTTCTTAATATCGCCAGAAAGAATGGAAAGAATGTAAGCATCCAGCCTGAAAGATTCATAACAGAAGAATTAGCACTAAATAAAAGACGGATTTTTATTCCATCTGTTGGTATTCCTCAATCAATGGATTATAATCAGTCTTCAGTTTTAAAAAAGGAGATAAAAGAATATTTCGTTGATGAGGTTTATTTAATCTATGATAATGTACGCATCCGAGAAAAATGGTTAAAACATTTGGAGTACCTTAATGAGTATCTAGATGTTCAGACAATTAAAAAACAGGAATTCGACTTATGGCTTCAGAAAAATTAAAAACGATATTTCTTTCTGCAAGTATACCATTGCAGGAAAGACATGCAAAATATTACGATACTGCTGATATTATTGCGATTCGAGATGCAGTTATTGCACTAGCAACTGTAGTATTGCCAAAACATAGGTTAGTTTGGGGAGGTCATCCATCAATTACGCCAATAATCTATTATGTAATGGAAAGACTGAATCTTAATATACAAGAGCATATAACTTTATATCAGTCCAAGTATTTTGAACATCTTTTTCCTGAGGACAACAATAAATTTAAAAATGTTGTGCTCACAGAAAATACAGGAGAAATCAACTCAAGTATTCTTTTAATGAGGAAGAGAATGTTCTCAGAAAATGATTTCTCTGCAGGAATATTTATTGGAGGAATGGATGGAATTGAGGTTGAATTTAACATGTTAAAGGAAGCTCATCCAAACGCTATTTTATTACCTATTGCTAGTACAGGAGCGGCATCTTTAATTGTCTATGTTAAACTGTTAACCGATGACTCAAAAAATAGCCGGTTACATAATGACTATGGATATTTATCCTTATTTCAAGATTTACTAATTGACAAAATTTAAACCTATGGGAAGAAAGATTTTTGTTTCATACAAATACTCAGACTCACAAGTCCGAGATTTAGACATCTATGAATTAGTAGAATTCTCAGGAACTAAGTTTAGACAAAAAATTCAAACAACTGCTCGTCATTATGTAGATAAAATAGCTGAAAAACTTGAAGATGATGATAATATTTACAAAGGTGAGGATGACGGGCAAAGTATGGCAACACTTGCCGATTCCACAATTAGTTCAAAATTAGGAGATAAAATCTTTGACAGCAGCGTTACAGTTGTTTTAGTTTCAAAAGGAATGAAAAATATCTTTCTCCCTGAAAAAGATCAATGGATACCTTGGGAAATTTCTTATTCATTAAAAGAACAAAGGCGACAAAATAAACGAAGCAAAACCAATGGAGTTATAGCAGTTGTATTACCAGATGAATTAGGAAGCTATTCATATTATATTATAAGTGACTCTGAATGTAACTGTACAAGATATAACACACCTTTCCTTTTTCAAATCTTACGAGATAATATGTTCAATGTAAAAGAGCCTAATAGACGATTATGTAACGGATACTGGGTTTATTCGGGAGACTCTTCCTATATCCAATCAATCAAATGGGAAGATTTTATAAGCAGTCCGGGAATCTATATTGACAAGGCAATTGATTTGAGAGATAGAGAAGATGAATTCAACCTAACTAAAAATATTAAGTAATCATGAGTTTTATTTCAGAATCCCAACTTAAAAATTATCGAAGGTCTACCAAAAGCTATTCTTTGACCTTAAACGAAAGCTTAAAAAATTTCAAAAATGAAAGTTCTTATTACAAAACAAAGATTTTTTTATCTCACAAGCACGATGAGTTAGAATATCTTGAGGGAGCAATATTTTTTCTAAAGAATTTAGGTGTTGACATATACGTTGATTGGCAAGATGAAGGGATGCCAAGAACAACCTCAGGTTATACAGCCGTTAGAATCAAGCAAAAAATCAGTGATAATCATAAATTTATTTTTTTAGCTACTGAAGGAGCAATTAATTCCAAATGGTGTAACTGGGAATTAGGATTAGGAGATGCCGCAAAATATATTGAAAACATTGCTATCCTTCCTGTTAAGAATGACTATTCTGATTTTTCTGGAAGCGAATATTTAGAAATATACCCTTACATTTTTAACCTAGATTATTCCCAAACTTACAGGAATCTTTACAGACGTCAAGGAACTTACGTAGTTTATCCACATGTAAATGGTAACGAGAAAGTAGTACCAATAAATGAATGGTTGCAAAGAAGATAGATTTGGATAAATGGCACGGTTACTAATACTAGATTGGGATAAACAGCCAACGCTAATTAGTCAAGTATATTGGCAGGTTGCATAATCCAATGCAAAACCAAAACCAGCCAAAGAGCTTGCCAATCCTGCGCACGAATTGGCAGAAAATGAATATAAAATGAGTGGAAAAAATAAACGCCTGGCGGTAACAATTTGTATTTGGCAGGCGGGGGTTTTAGCGGTCTGACAAGTCAGACCTCGTGCCCACTTTCCTGCGGGTCTGACAGGATTTCTGTTCGAAATCCCGCCCGACCACATACAAGTGACCGTTAGATGCAAGTTAAAAAAACGAGACCTTCAAACAATAGCTTAGTGACTGTATTACCAAGGGGATTTATAAATACTAATTTAGTCTTATTTGTTGGGGCTGGAGCATCTATAGCTTGGCCGACAAATTTACCTTCTTTTTATAGTCTACGTGATTATTTAATAGATGCTCTATTTTGTCGTTTTTCATGTCCAACTGATGTAAATAATCTTGAGATTGATACTAAACCAGAATTATTATTACAAATTATTTGGGAGTATTTAAACGATGATGTTAATCCAATAAGTGGATTTAAAAATGCTCTGCCAAATGAAAATCATTATAATATCGCAAACACGTGTAATAGTGGGGTAAAACTCATCATTACAACAAACTTTGACCAATGTATTGAAATAGCATTAAATGATTTTCAGATAGATTTTACTGTTTATTATAAATCACCTTCTAATCAGGAAGAGGTTGAAGAACTTATTAGTCTCATCGTGAAAAGCAAAAAGGTAGTGATTTGGAAACCTCATGGAGATTGCGAACACATAGAGACATTGTGTTATACCATTCATCATGTTGCAAAACTGAGTGTATCAAAATATTTAAAGATTATATATGAATACATACTGAGTAAATACGATATTCTAACATTAGGTTATAGTGGTTACGATGATGATTTATTTCCTATTTTATTAAACTACCCCCAATTTAATCCTTCTACAAAAAAACTATACTGGAATTCATTTACAGAAATACAACCTAATTCTCCTCCTTATTTTATAAAAAAAGAATGGGGAGAAAAGTTTCATGTCTTTAAAGGAGATATGAAAGACTTATTTGCATCATCTGATTTGGCAACAAAACATAAAAACTTCATAACACAAGCTGATGGTAATATAACATGGGAAAATGGAATTGAATTAGAATTGAAGAAAATTAAACCTGATTGGGCTATTTGTATACTTGGTCAATACTATTACCGCCTTAATAAATATAATGAGGCTAGATATTTATGGCAGAAGGGACTAAATCAAGTTAATATATCTGAGTCGAATAAAATCAGATTTGAATTAAATCTTCTAATTGACAACAATCTTAATAAGCTAAAAGAGATATTTGCTAAAGCAATTGAACTAAAAGAATATAACATAGCGAAAATCGCTTTAGCCAAAGCAATTGATAATTTGTTGCATAAAAAGGAATTTAGAAAAGCTAAGATTTTATTAAAAGTCCTAAGGAACCTCTATGAATCAAACCCACAATTTGTTACATTTTCAGATTATGCAAGTAATGTTATAAACTATTTAGTTTTAAATTATAATAGGGTCATCAAAAGGATTAATGATTATGAACATAAGTTACTACTTTTGGTTTTTGAAAATTCAAAAGAAAGAGGTGATATTATTGGTGCTATTAAAGCTCTTGATTCCTACATAGGTTCATTAGCTGTCAATGATTTTCAAAATGAACAAATGTTTAAACAACTAATTGATTATGTGCCAGTATTAGAAGCATACAATATTCCTAATGATTTAGCAAGCCTATATTTTACAATTAGCATTTATTCAAGTAGAATAATGCAAAAAGAAACAGGTTTAAAATATCTTGATAAATGCCTTGAAAAAACAAAAGCATGTTACCATAGCCATGTTTATTCTGAGGACAGGTATCGAAAATTAACAGCTTATATCTTACATCAGAAATCCATGTTTGGTACAGCAGAACAAGCTATTGTATTAATTAAAGAAGCTATAGAGCAAATAGAACTGATTAAAGATTTTAGTCAGTTAGAAAATAGTAAAGATTATTTTCTTGGTATATATTATTCTAGTTTGTCAAACAACTATCAAATTATTGGAAAAATGAATAAAGCTTTGAAATATATCGTATTGGCGATTGAACATAGCCGAAAGGTTAATGATATAAGAGAGGAAGCAAGGTCGTTAATGTATTATGGTGAATTGCTGTTTGGAAAGGGCAAGAGAAGCGAGGCTGTTGAAATTCTGAAAGAATCACTTATGAAACATGAATATGTAGGAGAAAATAAAATAAAGGTTCAAGCTATGATAAAAAAATTAGATTTAGAAAATGAAATAAGAAAGCCTGCACCTAATCGAGTAGACTGGCCCGCCAGTAAGGAGTGACGGGGAGAGCCTCACACACCACTATACGTACGGGTCTCGTATACAGCGGTTCATTAAGATGCGGTTCTTTGTCCAATTGAATGGGTAAATTTGAATGAAAATGCAAAAAAGGCCAAGGATGTTCAGTCAAAAGGAATTGTTTGCGAAGGCACTCATGGTGGAGAAACCATGGTTTATACAAGAGGTTAACTTTGATCCCCAAGATGGTAAATCAGATATTTGGATCGATTTTGAAGCTGGATCTGAGTTTTTTTTATGAGGATAAATAGTTAGGTATCTCAGGTTATTTTAAAGCATAACACGAGGCTTTACTCTACTGTTTGTGCATATTTCGGTGATACCCACCCAGTCATTTCGGTCATATCCACCCAGTCATA
>JAJTBW010000195.1 GCA_021286705.1 Sphingobacteriia bacterium | reverse complement strand
TTGATGAAGTGTTTTGGCCTTTTATTTAGGGTGTCCCTGTGTCGAAGTCAGGAGTAAAGTTATCCCTTCAAGAGAATATCTAGAGGAGCTTTATAATAGTGGCTCAGTGGTTTATAAGGAGGGCGTGTCACCTATTCGACCATCGTTTTGGGGTGGGTTTAGATTGATACCTAACCGAATTGAGTTTTGGCAGGGTCGGGAGAACAGACTTCATGACAGGGTTGTCTATAAGGCTCTTGACCCAGATGGATGGGATATCGTTAGACTGGCGCCTTAATACCTACTATTTTGCCTAAGATTTTGTCGAATTTAAGAGAAATTGGGTTGATCTAGTTTTTTGATTAACTAAGAATGATGGTTTAAATGTAGGTAATAACCATGCTGTTGCATTTGTCACCTGAGCATTAATAAAAAGAGTCGAATCTTGATTTAACAGATCGCCTCTTTTAAATTTATTATGACTTCTGACTTTGACCTTGGTCTTGTAAATGGTTTATCAGAGAAAGAATATCGATATTATCTGCCCTTAAAACTAAATGTTCGGGTAATATTAAAGCCAAAGAATATATCTCCTTTGAACCAATCACCTGTTGTCTCAGTAATAAATGCATTTTCATTGATTGGAGTAGCATTGGTGAAGAATAGTTGGAAGACGTGTCCTCCGGTTTCAATATCCAGGCCAAGGCTGAGTGCATTCTGGTAGTTATCAGCAGTCTCTCCCGGTAGAAGATAAAAGTATTCTGCATTTACACTAATACGTTGGGTCAGTTTTAGGCGACCACCTGCTCCAATAGCAAATACATCGTTTTGATCGGCTACACGAGGTACAATGTTGCGATGTACAAGGGTTGGCATCAGTTGCAAAGAGAATGCGTTATTGAATTTTCTGGCAATTAAAAGCTGATGCACATAGCTTAATCTACTTGAGAAGTGATTTGCTCGATCAGGATTTTCCCACTTTAGTGTGTTAATACCCATTGAGGTAAAGTAGGTTACTGATACCGGCATATTTTTTAATCCGGAACTTTGACGGAGTAGTTGGAATTTAGCAAACCCATCGAACATTTTTTTATAGCTACTTCTTCCGGCACCGATAGTAAGCCAGCGGTTTACTCCATATTCTAATCCTATTCTAATGGTAGCCTGGTCTAATCCAAACATATTATAAGCTCCTGAATTCAATGCACCAAAATGGTGCGAAATGATTAGTAGCATCTCATTAGGGGCAATGTTTTGGACGCTATGGTTTAGGATTACTCTACTGGTTTTAAAGGTAGCATAAGCGTAATCTGTGGTAGGGTCATCTTTACCGAACTCGTCCATTAGATCCTGCCCATAGCTTTTAGGAATGACTAGAACCAAGAACAGAAAAAGAAACGTTTGAATTTTCGTTTTCATAGTCAGATCAATTTGTTGTTCATTTAATTCACAGTGGTTGACCGAATGAAATTTACCCTCGTAATATCAAGGGTAAATTTCATTTTGGGATAATTTATTTTGCAGGATCTAAAGAGATATTGACAGTAGTTTCGATTGACTCGGCAATGTTTTTTACGACAGCAGATGGGATCTTTATGCCATGGTCAGTCGGTTTAATTGGGAATACAGCATTTCCGATGATTTTCTCGCCTTTCTTTTCGAGGGTGCCTTTTGTTTTAATCTTTTTTGTAACTCCATGGATAGTTAAATCACCTTCGATATCAACGGTTTGTTTGCCTTTGTCTAGATCCGTTGCTTTAAAGTTTAGAATTTTCCCATTGAAGGTTGCATTGGGATATTTATCTGACTCGGCGTAGTTTTCATTGAAGTGTTCTTGCATTAAAGCCTTTTCGAATTCAAATGATTTCATTAAGACTTTAAATACGATCTGATTAGTTGAGAGATCAATAGCCGCATTTACCTGTTTATTGATAGCCTCAATTTTCTCCATTGGAGTGTCAGAATAAAAGCGGATATTTCCGTTTTTGGTAAGGTATTTTTGGGCGTTTATACTTCCGGTTAAAGCTACCAGAACCAATACTAGGCTAAAGAATTTAAGACTGTTCATAGTATGTTATTTGTGTTGTTATTTCAATACATATTTCCTTGAATCCGGATCTATTTTTGCATAGGTATACCAGTATGAAAATGATTCCCCCCCCCTGAATTATTGACTAATTGAACATTTCTCAAGGATAATGTCGGTGCCATTGTATCCAGTTAGGTAGCCCTTAATCTTTACATCCTGATTGGGAGTCAAACCAAGTGCTTTTTGGTTCTCACGTGGATCCATTGAGCACCTAATCCCTTCATCACCAAAGTCACCCTGTTTAAAGACAAATACAGCAATAACCAACGAATCTGCTTGTTCAGTCTTAGAAATCTTACCAGAAAGTTCGACTACTTTTCCATTGTAGGTGGTTGAGGCTGTCGTTTGGTCTGAAGTAAAGGCATTGAAAAGGTTCTCTGCTGTAAGAGTAAAATCAGGTTTAAGAGAGATATAGTCAGGATGAGGTTTATTATAGACAAACTTATAAACCAGTGCACCTGCGACAAGTGCTATTGCCAAAATAGCCAATAGGATAATAATTAATTTCTTGCTCATAGTCTTACGTGTTGCTGGTTAATTATTAAGTGCTCCGGCATCTACCCATGTTTTAATCTTATCGAGATTGCAGTTTGAGAGCATCGCTCCACCTTGCGGCATAGCTGAATAGCCGGAAGCATGACTTACAGAACCATAAAGTTTCCCATTTTTTGCAATGATGGACAGACCTTCATAAGTATTAGTTACCACTCCTGCTGAGGCAGAAGCTCCTGAATGGCAACTATTGCAGTTAGTAGCCATGATTGGTGCAATGGTAGAGGAATAAGTCACCGAAGTTAAGTCACATTGAGACCCTGGAATCTCAGGGTAGAGCTCCTCTTCGCTGTCATTATAACATCCTGTAAAGGCTATCCCTAAAAGAAGTAGTAGGGCTAGTAACCTTGATTTAGTTATTAGGTGTTCCATTCTTTATCCAGTTTCTGATTTGACCTATTTGACAATCACTTAATTTTCCTGATGGAGGCATCAATGAATACCCGGAAGCATCAGTAATCACACCTAGAAGTTGACCTGTTGCTGCGACGGTTGCAATATCGCTGTACCCTGCGAGGCGGATTCCTCCGGAGGGAGAGGCTCCACTATGACAACCTAAGCATGAAGATTCAATGATAGGCCATACTTTTGATGCAAAGCTTACATTTGTTGAATCACAATTCATCTCTGTGCAAGAGTTATTTAGTGCTCCCTGATTGATCCATGTCTTAAGTTTGTTAATCTGGCTGGCGGTAAAAGCGGCTCGGGGTGACGGTGGCATACGATCTTCTCCACTTTCTGTAAGGACTTTTACTATTTTGGTTCCGTCTGCATTACCCGGTCTGACTTTTCCGGTTATCATGATCTTGTTATAATCTGTAAGAATGATTCCCTCCTCTGCAGTAGCTTCATCATGACAGCCCGAAACAGCACAACCTGAATTCAATAAGGGTTTTATCTCATTTAAGAAATAGATAGTATCAGGGTCACATTTAACCTGACTGGGAACGGTATCTCCAGGGGTTGGGGATGGGATGTCTGATGGATCAATATCATGCTTGCATGATGCACTTGTTACAACCATAGCAAGGATGATCAATCCTGATGAGATTGTTTTGATAGCTTTCATAGACTTAATTTTTCAGAACGTGTTGTTTTTTGATACTTATGTGTAATGAACCTGATTAATCCAGAGATATTGCGCTAATGATGTGATTTTGAGATTGAATAAATGAAAAGAACGATAGAAGCAACCTTAAAGAAATTTGATAGTCAGCTTGATTTTCGTTCTTAATAAGATTTGAGAATTATTTGTCTAATGAATGAAATATTAAACTCTAACACTGTTTTATCTCGATTGTTCATATAAACATAAAGGATGGAATTGGATTGGCGGTCTCTCTTGGCATTGATGAAGATTAATAAGATTAGTTGACGAATCTGCTCCTTTCGCCAAGAGATGATAGGAACACAAACAGTTTATTCTTTCTGCAATGATAAATTGACACAACAATGATCTATCTGGGTACCTTTGCGAAAAATTTGATTGGTTTAGAGTATGATTAATTTGAATGAAGTTTTAGCACAGGTTCACAAAGAGATCAAGGAGTATATAGGTAAAGGAAAAGTAGCCGATTACATTCCAGAATTGGCTAAAGTTGATCCTAATCATTTCGGGATGGCCTTAAGGTTACGTTCCGGGGAGGAGTTTTCTAACGGTGATGCTGATTTGCCATTTAGCATACAGAGTATTTCTAAACTTCTGACGTTAACCATGTACATTCAGCAAGTCGGTCTCGAACTTGGGGATAGAGTTGGGGTAGAGCCTTCTGGCAATCCTTTTAACTCGCTTATTCAACTTGAGTATGAACATGGAATACCCAGAAATCCGTTTATCAATGCAGGCGCTTTGGTTATTACTGATGGTCTGATTTCGGTCTTTAAGAACCTAGAGGATGAGATTCTTAATACTGCAAGAAGGCTCTCTGGAAATCCTACAGTCAATTATGATCTTAGTGTTGCTGCTTCTGAAAGAATGACAGGTTTCAGAAATGCTGCTTTGGTAAATTTCATGAAAAGCTATGGTAACATTGTTAATCCAATTGATGATGTTTTAGATGCCTATTACCACCATTGTTCTTTATCGATGAATTGCCTTGATTTGGTTAGGATGTTTTCGTTCTTAGCCAATGAAGGGATTGATTTTAATGGTAATAGGGTGTTGAGCTTCCGTGAAACCAAACGTGTAAATGCCCTGATGATGACTTGTGGAACCTATGACGCGGTTGGAGATTTCGCGTTTAGGGTTGGTATTCCGGCTAAAAGTGGCGTGGGTGGAGGTATCGTTGGTGTAATTCCTGGCGTCATGACCTTAGCCGTTTGGTCGCCGGCATTGAATTCACAAGGGAATAGTCTTGCCGGAACAAAAGCGTTAGAGGTATTCACTACTCTTACAGGAAGATCTGTATTTTAAACATTGATGATTAAGCCCAACTTAATGATGCTTTTCCTACATTTGTTTAGCGTTAACCCCCAATAACAAATACCAATGAAGCGAATATCAATTAGTCTCCTGCTAATACTTCCATTGTTTGTTTGGTCTCAGAAAAGTCAGACCGACGGTCGGTATTTAAATTTAACCCAAACCTGGATTCTGAATACTGACGGGACCATGGTTTATAAATACGATCATACGCTCAAGTATCTGACCTACGATGCGTTCCACGATCTATATGGAGAAGATTTTATTGTTTATAATCCATCTTTTCAAAAGCTTAAAGTTGAACGTTCCGTTACAACAATGAAGGATGGGAAAAAAATATCCTCACCCTCTAATGCCTATAATGATGTTCTTCCTCATCAAGCGGTTGGTTCAGGTTATTTCTCTGGACTACGTGAAATGATTGTAACTCACACTGGCTTAGAATGTGATGCTACTGTTGATTTTGCATATTCCATTACTACTGATGTAAAGGGATTGCCTTTTGGCAAAAGAGTAGTATTACCGCGACAAGAGCCTATCGACAATTATAAAATCATCGTAAAAGTCCCTACGGGTACCGAACTTCAGTATCGTATGAGTGAACTTAGGCTGGCTCCTGAGATTACTAAAGAAAAAGGATATGATGTCTACACTTGGAATATCGGATCCATTAAAGAAGCACCGTTAGATAGGTGGGCACCTGAGGCAGGACTGTGGCTTCCAACCCTTTGGTTTGGTACCGCCCCAAATATGTTTAGAATTACTGAGTGGCTAACCAATCAGGAATCATTTAAGACGAAGGTGCAGAACCCTGATCTGATGAAACGAGTTGTTGAATTGGTTAAGGATTGTCCAAATACGGAATCTAAAGTCTTCGCTATTCGTGATTATATCAATGGCCAAGTAAGAACTATGGATGTTAGTCCTGATTTACAAGGCTATCAATTCAGAACCCCCACCCAAATATGGCAGCAAGCCAATGGTACCCAAGTTGAGAAGACTCTGTTGCTCTGTGCCGTTTTAAATGAACTTGATATTAATGCTCAAGTTATTGGGATTGTTTCCGAAAAAGAGCAATCTACCGTTGCCGCCTCGTTAGAGCAGTTTAATCGATTCTTAGTTCGGGTTAACGTAAATCAGGATGATGCATTATATGTAGACGCTTGTGGGCAGGTTACCGGAAACGTAATGTATCGTTTCCCGGGCTCATGGTTTGTTTTACTTGATCCTGCTGCTGAGAACTTCAGAAAATGGGAAGCAGGCAGTTATCTGGGAACTTTTAAAGGAAATGGAACACTTAAAATAGATGATCAACTGACTGCCACTGGCCTTATCTCTGTGAAAAGTATGTTTGCCTTAAACTCTTTTCCTCTGTCGTCTACTGATAATAAAGCCCTTGCCAAGCTTTTTTCGTCCTCTTTGCCAGCTGCTGCCATTAGCGAGACCAAAGTCTTGAAGAACTTCATTCGTGAAACAACTGGTGAGGTAAATATCAAATGGGGAAAAGCCTTAGCTGAGGTCACAACTAATGAGTATTCTTTTGTAATACCTCAGAGTGTTGCAAGCATTACCAATTGGAGTCTCTTACCTTGGCTAAACACCGATAGAGTAGCTCCTGTTAATCTGACAAATCCTTTTTCAGAGTATGTAGAACTTAAAGTAGAATTACCGGACGGTTATACTCTCGAAAATCCCAAAAACATCAAAATTGAGAATGACTTTGGAAGTATGATAGTATTATTTGTTCAACAGGGTAATACCATTACCATTAAGAGAGGAATGGAGATTCTTCCCGCTATTATTCCAACTGCATCTTTTCAGGATTTTCGTGCGATGCTGGTACAATATTCATTACCAGATAATCAAAAGTTGCTGATCAGAAAGAGATAAACTTTAAATTAGTAGGAAGACTTTCCTGCAAGAATAGCACTCAAAGAGAGCTCCATGTAAACGATTTTACATGGAGCTCTCTTGTTAGATACAAATGGATTTTTGTCTCAATGTACCTATTTCCTGACTTCGACATAGGAACACTGCCTCTCCGTCTCTTTCCTGACTTCGACACTTTTATTGAGCATGTTTTGTATTACACTGATAAACAATAATCTAAAAACACAAGGACACTCTTTTGGGTGTCCCATAGTAAAATTAACCCATTTTGTGCCGTAGCCAGCAGCAAATAGCCAATAGCCAATCTTTGAATTTTAAATCGCAGATTACATTTAACCACGAAAAACACTAAAAACA
>JAJTBW010000005.1 GCA_021286705.1 Sphingobacteriia bacterium | reverse complement strand
GAACATAAGAGAGTCATAAGAGAGATATAAGAGGGATATAAGAGGGGAGCTTTGGAGATGCTGAATATCAGATGGTTGAAAGTGTGGCTATTTTGGGCTGATAGGAGTGTTTTGGCCTTTCATTCGGCGTGTCGTTTTGAGAAACAAAAGAGGGTACCCAATAATGAGTACCCTCTTCCAGCAATAGATGAAAATCTCTTTTAGAACATAGATTTTACGACATCTACAATTTCCTGATCGACAAGAATACGGCCGCAATACTCACATACAATAATCTTCTTGTGCATTCTGATATCAAGTTGATGTTGAGGAGGAATTTTATTAAAGCAGCCACCACAAGCGTCGCGTTCAATCTGAACAACAGCCAATCCGTTACGCGCATTCTTTCGGATGCGAGTATAAGCAGTAATTAAACGATCTTCGATAAACTTTTTGTTCTCTTCAGAGCGATTAATGAGAGCTTGTTCTTCCTTTTCAGTTTCTGCGATAATATCCTCTAATTCGTTTCTCTTGATCTCAAGATCACTCTTTTTCTCATCAAGGGTAGTGGTTGCTTTCTCAATTTCATCTTTGAGAACACCTAAGTTATGGCTGAACTCTCTGATTTTCTTTTCTGAAAGTTGAATTTCAAGACCCTGAAACTCTATTTCCTTTGTTAAAGAATCGTATTCACGATTGTTTCTAACATTTAGTTGTTGATCCTCATACTTTTTAGTCAAGGCCTCACTATCCTTGATAGCATTTTTACGATCATTAATCTTATGTTCCAGACTAGCAGTCTCTTGGATGTAATTATCGAGACGAGTCTCCAGACCCGCTATTTCGTCCTCAAGGTCCTGAACTTCGAGCGGCAATTCACCGCGAATAATTCTAATCTTATCAATTTGAGAATCGACCTGCTGTAGACTGTAGAGGGCAATGAGTTTCTTCTCAATGGTTACCTCAACGTTTTCATCATTCTCAGCTGCAACCGGAGCCAAAGGTTTTTCAATATTATCTTTCATAGCAAGGTAAAGAGTTTACATAACAAAATTCAACCAAACATACCCATCCGGCCTTCAGTAACAGAACACCGGATTTTGATGTGATTGAGCGATAAGAACTGCGAAATTACTAAATTTTTGAGATATATGCGTAGCTATTAATTCAGGAACAAACTGTTCGGTCTCCCAGTGTCCTGCATCAGCTAAAACCATTGGACTAGTATTTTCGGTAAAATCATGGTATTTCAGGTCTCCCGTAATAAACAGATCTGCTCCAGATTTTATAGCTGAACTGATTAAAAATGACCCACTTCCACCACAAAATGCAACACGTTTAACTGTTGATTTAGGATTAGCTGAGTGTTTTATCATTCTAATGTTTAGAACCTCCTTTACTTTTGATAGAAACTCAAAAAAATCTAACTCCTGATCCAGATCGCCCACCATACCTGCTCCATGTAAGAGATTATCATTTTCAAGAGGAATAACATCAAAAGCAACCTCCTCATAAGGATGAGCCTTTTTCATAGCTCTAATTGCACCTTCAAGGTTCCAATCTGTAACAATGGTTTCAATTTTCACCTCCTGCTCAAAGTGAAGAATGTTGGGTTGTCCTACATAGGGGTTGGTACTATCTTGCCCTTTAAATGAGCCTAATCCTTCTGTATTAAAACTACAAGAATCATAGTTCCCAATTGAACCACAACCCGAATTAAACAATGCGAATCTCACATTTTCAGCATGTTGAACTGGGACAAAGACAACCAACTTCTTAAGTTTCCCATTTAACGGTTGCAAGACTTTCAGGTTATCTAAACCCAACCTACGACCTAAATCAAAATTCACACCTAATTTAAAATTATCAATATTCGTATGTATTGATATGATTGATATATGATTTTGAATGGCCTCAATAATTATTCTTCCTCTTTCGTTGTGTGTATGAATCTGTTTTATACCTTTGAAGAGTAAGGGATGATGTGAGATAATCACATTCGCACCAACCCTTATAGCCTCTGCTAACACATTATGAGATAAATCGAGAGTAATAATTACTCCTGAAATATCATGATCATAAAAACCAATTTGAACTCCGGAGTTATCATATGATTCTTGCATCATAAATGGTACCCAGCGATTCAGTTCCTCTATAAGTTCTCCTACTTTTGGCATAGATAACGTCTTAACAAACAATTAATATTATAAGCAGAATAGATTAGGTAAAATATCGAGACAGCGTAACCTATTTCGCATTTTACCCGTACTACAAATTTATCGTATTAATTGCTGTTTTATAAACGAAGAATTTTTAATTTTCGGGTATGAATCATTTTACTCCATTTCTACTGCCACTTGGCCTTCTTTACGGAACTGCTACAGCTATACGCAATTTACTCTTTGACACTAAAATATTACCTTCAAAGAAATTCAATGTACCGGTTATCAGTGTCGGAAATCTAACGACCGGAGGAACTGGCAAAACGCCCCATGTTGAGTACCTCATACGGTTGCTCAAAAAAGATTATAATATTGCAACCGTTAGTCGTGGATATAAGCGTAAAACTTCCGGTTTTGTTTTAGGTGATTCAAACTCCGACTATAGACAACTCGGCGACGAACCTGCACAGTTTATTAGAAAGTTTCCTGATATTACTGTTGCTGTAGATGAATCCAGGGTAAGAGGGATAAAATCCATTCTTAAAATTAAGCCTAAAACGAATCTATTCCTGCTTGATGATGCTTACCAACATAGATACGTTTCTGCGGGATTAAAGATTCTTCTTACAGATTATCGCAATCTTTATACCCGAAACTATCCACTACCAGCTGGGAATCTTAGAGAATTTAGATGTGGATCAAATCGTGCTGATATCATCATTGTCACTAAAACAGATAAAGTCTTGCCCTCGATGTTAAGACAGCATCTTGTTGAAGAAATTAAGCCTAAAAGACATCAAAGACTTTACTTCTCCTATATTTCTTATGGTCAGCTAACACCACTTACAGATGCTGCTAAAAATACAGCTATTGACAAATCAACTAACATTCTTCTCATTGCAGGTATTGCAAACCCTTATCCTTTGGAGGAGCATATCAGAAAAACAACTGATAAATTAGAAACAATCCTTTTCCCAGACCATTATCAATATCGTCTTAGCGATATACACTCTATTCAGAATCGTTTCAACGATATTTTCAGTAAAAAGAAGATTATCGTCACCACTGAAAAAGATGCTATGAGGCTTAGTGATCCCACTTTAAAGGATCTCTTAAATAAACTTCCTGTGTTTTATATCCCTATCGAAATTGCATTCCATAATTCTGATAAAGAGAAATTTGATGAGGACATTCGCGACTATATCAATCGTTCAATTAAATAGTGCAGATTCTATCAGATAATGTTATCTCCTTTTTTGATTCTAACCGTAATTTATACTGTTTTCTTATAACGCAAAACAGCAAGTGTTAATGCTAACCCGGCGTAGGCTATCATCACCAGAATTATATTATACAATTGCGCTAAGCCTGCTCCTTTGAGTACCAAGAGTCTTATCACTTTGATGAAATATGCTACTGGATTAAAATAGTTAAAATACTGTACCCATTGAGGCATACTCTCTGTGGCAGTAAACAAACCACTGAGCAGAATAAAGATCACAAGAAAAAACCAAGAGATAAACATCGCTTGCTGTTGAGTTTCAACCAATGTACTAACAAGTAAACCAAGACTCATCACCATAATCAGATAGATTGCAGCAATAGAAAACAGCAGAGGATAAGACCCGGCAACCGTAATTCCAAAAACAACCCTGGCTACCACCAGACCGAAAGCTAGCTCAAACAATCCGATAACCCAAAAGGGAAATAGCTTTCCGGCTATAAACTGCCACTTACGAATAGGTGTAACATTAATCTGTTCAATAGTACCGATCTCCTTTTCTTTTACGATGTTCATGGATGTTAGAAACATACCTATCAATGTAATCAGTAAAACCAAAATACCAGGTACCATAAAGACCGTATATTTCATCATTGGATTATACCAATTCGAATACTCTATTGTTATGGGTTCTTGAAATCTTGATACACCTAATATTTCAAGATTAATCTTTTTGACATATTGATTAATCACTTGCTGTGCATAACCTGCTCGTATTCCTGCGGCTGAGCCATCTACTGCATCAACTAGGAGATGAATTTTACCACCCTTTTCAGACGTTTTAAGATTCTGCTCAAAACCGTTTTCGATTACTAAAATTTGATGAACTTTTCTGGAATAGAGTAATTCTTCAGCCTCTTTCACAGAATTACAAAACTGCTTAATCTTAAAGAAGCCACTTCCAGAAAAACTCGAAATCAAATCTCTTGATGAAACAGATCCATCTTGATCCACAATCGCTAATCTTGTGGTCTTTATCTCAAATGTTGCTGTGTAAGATAAAATCAACAACTGTACGATGGGAAGAATAAAGATCATACGGGGCATATATTTGTCCCTAAATATCTGTATGAACTCCTTTTGAATTAGAAATATCAGTTTTCTCATAACTATTGCAGCCTCACCTTAAAGTTTTTAATACTCAATCCCAAAAAGAAGAGAATCATAAGACAAAGAATCATTGTCTCCATCCAAATATGGGTTAACCCATTACCTCTCAACATAATGTCTCTGACAATTATTATAAACCAACGTGATGGCATGATGCAGCTTAATCCTTGTAGAAACGACGGCATATTCTCGATTGGAAAAACAAAACCAGACAATAAAATTGTAGGGAGCATAAGAGCAAACATAGAAAGCATCATTGCTATCTGCTGCGTTGAACTTATTGTACTTATAAAAATACCAAGGGAAAGAGACATGATAATGTAAAGTAGAATCTCTGCCAATAAAAGAATAAAACTTCCTTGTATAGGCAGGCCAAAGACCCAGAATCCTAAAGCCAAAATAGTTAACGCATTTATAAAAGAGAGAACCACATAAGGAGTAACCTTTCCAACAATAATTTGCCAAGGTTTTAACGGGGAAACCAACAACACCTCCATTGTCCCTGTCTCCTTTTCTCTGGCAATACTGATTGAGGTCATCATGGCCGAAACCAACATTAATATAACGGCCATAGTACCTGGAACAAACAGGAAGACCCCTTTTAATTCAGGATTAAAATACATCTGACTGCTAACATTCACCTTCAGAGCTGGAGAAGGAAGATCCCTCTGTTCAGCTGTAAATGAAGAGATAATGCCAATGGTATAATTCTTAAGCTGCTCCGCAACATTTGGATCAGTAGCATCGCTGATAATTTGAATACGAGCACTATTTTGTCTCAACCCTTCTGCGAAGTCATTCTCAATAACGAGTATCTGCTTGGCTTTGCCGCTTTTAAATAACTGCTCAGACTCATCAACAGTCGAGGCATACCCCGACAATTTGAAATAACCCGAACTTGTCATCTTTTGAATTAGCCTGACGGATTGATAATCCTTTGCATGATCAATCACTACAAGGTTAGCATTCTTAATCTCATTTGTAATTGCAAAGCCAAAGATCAAAACCTGAATCAATGGCATGCCAAAGAGAATGATCATTGTTCTGTAATCACGCAAGATATGCTGCACCTCTTTCTTTATAAAAGCAATCATTATTACTGATATTTTGCCTCTCTGGCGAGTTTAATAAAAACGTCCTGCATGTCTTGACAATCAAATGTCGATTTCAAATTCTCGGGGGTATCCAAAGCCCGAATTCTACCATCCACCATAATCGAAACCCGATCACAATATTCAGCCTCGTCCATATAGTGAGTAGTCACAAAAACAGTATAGCCTTCTGATGCAGCTTGATATATCAGATCCCAGAACTGTCGACGTGTTACCGGATCAACCCCTCCTGTTGGCTCATCCAGAAACACAATTGCTGGCCGATGCATAATAGCTACAGAAAAAGCAAGCTTCTGTTTCCAACCTAGAGGTATAGAAGAGATAATTCTATCTTTATAACTCCAGATACCCAGTCTGTTTAAAAGAAGTTGAGTTTGCGATTCAATCTCTTTTCTACTTAACCCATAGATTCCACCGAAAAATCGAAAGTTTTCCCAAACTGTAAGATCATCATAGAGAGAAAACTTCTGACTCATATACCCTATAGAGTTTTTGATCCTTTCAGTCTCATGATAAACATCATATCCCACAATTCTTATATCACCAGAACTAGGCTTACTCAAGCCACACAAGATCTTCATTGCAGTTGTCTTACCTGCTCCATTCGCACCTAAGAACCCAAAAATCTCTCCTTTATAGACATCAAAAGTCAGATTATCGTTAGCCGTGAATGATCCAAATTTCTTGACGAGGTTCTTAACCTCAATAACCTTTTCTCTATCCATGGCTGATGTTAGTTTGATCCGTTAAATACATAAAGCAATCCTCAATAGTAGGTGTAATTTTTGAAACACCGATCTCTTCGTATTGTGATTGATTCAACATCGCTTGTAACATCTCACTGGTTAACGTCATATCTTTTGATACCACATGAATTGCCTGCCCAAATAAAAAAGCTGAACTAATCTCAGGCATCTGCCTTAAAACCTCAACCAGTGAATACATTGAATGCCTTGTCCTAACACTAAATAAAGCGGCTGGAAATGCCTCAGTGATTTGAACCGGCGTACCGGAGGTCAAAATCTCACCCCCTTGAATCAAAGAAACTCGATCACAAAGGGTCGCCTCATCCATGTAGGGAGTTGAGACTACAATAGTCATTCCCGAAGCTTTCAGCCCTGCAAGAATCTGCCAAAACTCAATTCTTGAGACAGCATCAACACCTGTTGTCGGTTCATCCAAGATAAGAACTTCCGGATTATGAATTAAAGCACAACAAAGAGCTAACTTTTGCTTCATCCCCCCTGATAACTTACCTGCCGGTCGATCTGAAAAAGGTGACAATTGATCATAAATATCTTTGATAATATGATAGTTCTTTTCAAATGTTGTATTAAAAATGGAGGCGAAAAAGTTAATATTCTCCTTTACTGAAAGGTCTGGATATAGTGAGAATCGACCTGGCATATACCCAACTTTCGACCTAATTTGCTTATAATTCGATACAATGTCTAAACCATTTACTTCAATGGTACCAGCATCTGGTATAAGCAATGATACAATCATTCTAAAAAGCGTGCTCTTACCGGCTCCATCAGGACCAATACACCCATATAGCTCAGCATCCTCTATCTGCAAGGAGATATTATTTAATGCTCTAACACCCCCAGGGTACGTTTTCGAGACATTAGATATCTTAATCATTCGAATTATTCCTTAGATACAATTCACCTGGCATACCAGCTTTAAGTTCCCCTTTCTTATTTTCCACCTTCACCTTCACGGCATAGACCAAATTAACCCTCTCCTCTTTGGTCTGAATAGTCTTAGGGGTAAACTCAGCCTTGTCTGAGACCCATGTTATGACAGCCGGAAACTTAGCAAGTGCCTCATTCTTATCCACAGCTATATCTACAGAATCACCAATTTTTACAAAGGGTAATTGTGGTTCAGAAACATAACATCTCAGAAAAAGCTCTGCAATGTTGGCCATTTGAAATAGCCCCTTACCAACCATAGCATATCCACCTGCTTCCACCAACTTCGTAAGAATAACACCATCTATTGGCGCAGTAATATATGATCTGTCAATCGCAAGCTTAACATCCGCCAACTGAACTTTAAGTACTGAAACCTCAGCTGATACAGAGCTCTTTTGAGCCCTAACAGCCTCCTGTTGTCGTTGCGCAAGCTTTATAGCCCCATTCAAATCATCAAGTTGTTTTTGAGTACCAGCCCCTCCTTTTAATAAATTGACCATACGATCACGATCTATCACCAAAGTCTCTTTTTGCTGAACATAAACGTTTTCTTGAGCCTCAAGTGATGACAATTTAGATTGAACAGACTCAATCTGCTTCAAAATCTGGTCAGTCTTTATTTTCAAAGAGACTGTATCAATTATAGCCAATGTATCACCCTTTTTAACCTGTTGTCCCTCATCAATTAAAAGTGACATTACCTGCCCGTTAACCTGAGATGCTACAGTTACCTCTGTAATCTCAAAATTACCATAAGCATCTGGCTGTCCTTTGTCACTAGAACATGATACGGCAATAAAACCCAGTACTAATCCAATAATAACTGTAACGGTATTCTTTTTCATTTCTGTCTTCATTATTTCTGACCAAATAGTTGATTATACTTTACTATAGTTTGCTGTAATCTAATTAAATGTAATTGATGCTGAATCTTAGCAATGGTCACATCATTCAACCTTGCAACAAGATCAGCCGCATTCATTACGCCTTCATCAAAACGAAGCGTTGCAATCTTTGCAATCCTCTCTCTTAATTCTATTTGCTGGTTATCAAGAAGAATCAAATCACTATACTTTTTAGCATCGCTTTTAAGCTGTTCGCTTTGGCTATTAATCTTCTGATTATATACTTCTCTTTGAGAACTGATAATCTCCTTTTGAACTGATAAGACAGCTTTATCTTTACGTACTATACCCCAATCAAATAGATTCCATGAAGCCTTAATGCCGACCATTGCATAAAAATCAAACTCAGTATTTAGCATATTAAGACTGGGACGGCCATATCCAGTTTGAACAAAGGCACCCAGTTGAGGCAGCTTTATCGCTTGCCTATTCTTAATATTCAAATCAAGGCGTTGTTGCATCAAAGAGAATCGAGCCAATTCAGGGCGATTATTCTGAATATTTACATCGGGTTGAAGAGCGATATCAACAGCTGGCCTCGCTAGAGAAATGGAGTGTAATCCAGTCAGAATCTCTAACGTTCTAAGAATACCATCATTGGTCGATGAATTCTCTTCCATTTGCTGATCAATTTTCAACACCTCAGCATCTAAGATTAGCCCTTCTTCCTCAGAGGTTGAACCATATTTCAAAGAAGTGAGATAGATCTTTTTTCTTTCATTGAGCACCATTCTTGTTGCCAATAATTGCTCATTAGCCGAAATCAGGATAAAGTAGGAGTAGTATTGATCCGTTACTTGAGAAGTCAACTGCCAAAGATCACCGGCCAGTACGTTATCATCTAATAGGTTTTGAACATTTAATAGATCTTTCTGATTTTGGATGTTACCCCCATCATAGATGAGTTGCTGAATTTCAAGTTGAGCCTTCCAAGAGTCCTTTGGCATCTCGGGTATTTTCACATTTGGAAGTGAGATAGGCAAAGAGGTTACATCAGATTGCCAGCTTCCTTGGGCAGTAAGATTGAACTGGGGAAGAAATCTTTTACTCAATCCTGAGTTACCATTATCCTTAATCTCAGAGTTAAGAATCCTCTGATTGAGTCCCGGATAATTCTGAGTTGCAGAGTCTATTAAGGTATTTAAGGAATATTGGCTAAAAGCAGGTATCGATAAACCTATAACAAAAATCGAACTCACTAAACCATGTCTAATTGTCTTAAGCTTCGCTAATGTTCTCATTCTGGTCAATTTTAATTG
Organism: Sphingobacteriia bacterium; assembly: GCA_021286705.1. GTDB lineage: Bacteria > Bacteroidota > Bacteroidia > Bacteroidales > TTA-H9 > JAJTBW01. The sequence goes on along the minus strand of JAJTBW010000005.1, from coordinate 38,926 downwards.
CATTTATAATAAAATCAGCGGCCTCTTTTTTTCTGGTGCTTAGAAAACGATTAAACTCCTCTTCATTTCCGGAAAACATAACAGCTTTAAGAATTGGCTTCCCAACAAAAGGGAATATACATAATGCCAACATATTTACAATCAACTGCCTTCCATCAATATCTCTGATAGTCCCAGCTCTTTTCTCGGTCTCAACTTGCTCTAAGAACTGTCCTGGATTTAATCCAGAAGACCGGATTATTTTTGCGACTCTTCCAGGATTGTTACCAAGCTCATGAAGGATAAATCCCGGGATAAAAGGATTTGTACTTAATGCATCAATATAGTGACTGACGAAATAAGGAATCTTCTCAAATAAAGGAAGAGGATTATTCAAGGTAATAAGCAAACCCGGGACAAATTGAACAAATGCATCCACGAAAACAGCTTCAAACAATTTATCCTTACTCCTAAAATAATAATGCAACAGTGCTTTGTTAATTCCTGCTTCATTTGCTATTTCTTGCATGCGAGCACCCTCAAATCCTTTGGCTATAAACACCCTTCGAGCTGCATCAAGAATGGTAGACTCAGTTGTAGTATCTTGTTTATTCATTACTTAGACAGATTACTATGTTTAACCATTTGGTTTAATTTTTCGGCAAAAGTATATCTTATAGATTGACATGTCAAGTTTTTTGTATTCTTTTGCAAAAAATTAACATAAACCTATTCACCAATGAGCAGAATTAAAAGTCTAGTATTACTAACCACCATACTTTCTATCGCATTATTACTATCCTCTTGTTCAAAGAAGAAAGCATTTGACCCAGAAGGAGAATATCGTATGACAGGAGTAACACGAGAACTTTCAGATGTAGCTGTACCTTTAAATCAATTAACCTTGCCTGATTCGGTGGATGCTCCAATCCGGATTGAATTAGATGGCGAAGAGATCATTTTAACATCAGCTCGTGGGACTGAAACTGGAAAATGGAGGTTTTCTCAAGAATCAGAAGATTATTCTAAAGAGGTTTGGTTGCTAGCATCATTTAATGAAAAGCCATACGATACCATGGCTAAACTAGATACGGTTGGAGGAGGAAGACTCTATAAAACATGGAGAACAAAGAATGGAAAAGTTATTCTGTCTTACTCAAAAGTGTATAAAACAGAATACAAATAAAACTGATATGTATTCAGAAGATAAATAATCTGCCTAGTTGTAACTAATCCAAAATAGATCTATTATCTAGGGCTAAGCCAGAACATCGGATTAATCTGAGTTTTTCCATCCCATATTTCAAAATGTAAGTCTGTTTCAACACCATTTTCAGCTGTTGCAACTCTACCAAGAGTTTGGCGGTTAGAAACCTTAGAACCTTGACTTACATATACCTCAGAAAGGTTAGAATATACTGATAAATAATTACCATGTCTGATAATCACTACAGAATTATACCCTGGAATAGACATTACTCTTGTAACAACACCCTCAAAAACAGCTCTACACTCAGTATTTTTTGGACTGGCGATATTGACACCGTTATTTCTTGTTCTAATACTTTTCACAATCGGATGTGCATGCTCACCAAAAGGTTCAGAAACATACCCCTTTTCAACGGGCCAAGGGAGTCTTCCCCTATTACCTGCAAAATTCTGGCTTAGTAATTTCTCCTCGGGTGTCAGTTCAAACACATCAGATTTAGAAGGCGCATTGGTTTTATTTTTATCATTAGAAATCTTTTTCTTGGTGGATTTTGCTTTTTTGGCGTTGGCGAGTCGAATTTCTTCAGCAATCATCTTCTCAATCCCCTCTTTTAGCTCACGTTCAGCAGCTTTTTTCCTGGCAATGTCTCGCTTTATCTCCTCCTGTCTGCCAGCCAGTTTTATAGCATTCGTTTCTTGCTCAGAACGCTCATTGACCAAATTCTTCTTCTCATTATCAAGCTTTACTAACGATCCTTGTCGTTGCAATCGCAAATTTGAAAGTTGCCTTTTTTGAATCATTATACTATCATTAGTGGCAACTATCAAACGAGCTTGTTCACGACGAAACTCCCCATATTGCTGAAAATACTTCAGGCGCAGATATGCCTGATTAAAACTTTGAGATGATAACAAAAACATCAAACGGTTAAACTTCCCTCTATTTATCCATGCGGCGGAAACCATTCGTGCGTAATCACTTTTGAGTGTGACAAGTTCACTGTTCAATCGATTCATTTGATTTTGTGCACCTTCTATACGCTGATCTAATAGATCCACCTCCTTTTGAATAGTTCCTATCAGTTCCTCTCTTTTTTGGATAGTCGCACCTAAAATGATTGCACGTCTTAGTGCCTCCTTACGATTGTTCGTAACCTCCTTCAGAGCACTATTCAAATTAATAATCTCATTTTCAATACCTTTTCTTTGGCTTTCAAGCTTTTTTCTAGCTGATGATTGACCATAGATATCATTGCCAGTTAGTATAAGAGTAACTAGCATTAACAAACTGAAAATCTTAACATAAAATGTTGAATTACTCATTTTCATTCCTTTGAAAAATGAATAGGCTCATATCCCGAAGGGATCGATATGGGGAAACTTATCTCCTCATTAACCGTGACCTTTGAATATTTGATTACAATATTAATTTTTTCTTTATCAACAACCTCGACATCAATTACAGAGGCTAACTGCTTCAACAAGAATTTTGAGAAATCACGATACTCTACGATTAACTCCCTATCCTGATTTGAGACCTCTTTAAGTTTAATCTTATTTATACGAAACATCGTTGGATCAAGCCAGATATCTTGAAATAAGCATCTAATATCATCTCTATGATTGAGTACCTCCTTTTTGAATTTCCGACGATGAGATGTTCTTAGATAGTACATTTTATTATCCACACTCGCTTTAAGTTCACCCCTATCATAACCCTTAACATCATTGCCTAGAAGTAAACTCTGTATGATATCATAATCAAAATCAAGTTTATAAAAATCTGCAAAAAAGGCATAATCTCCAGAAAAATAGGCCTTATTAAACCTATCAATCAGTTTCACACTATCTTTTGTAAACATCACCCTGGCAGCTTCTATTCCTAATAACGGACTGACTGAAATCCAAATAGCACTATCTTTTGCGATGCGGATATTTGCTTTCAGATCCATGTCGTTCTTCTTGTCCTTATATTGAATCGAGGCTCTCATACTAAGAGTAGAGAAGTCAGGCTGGCTGTCAACCATCTTTTGGAATAAATAGTCGTCTCCAAGCTCGTTTAAAGGAGCACGCAACATCTTCTTCTCAGCAGCACATGAGCCTAATACAATTATAGAAACAAGTATTAGAAATACGAAACCTGTTCTAACAAGGTGTAACTTATCCACTAGCATTAGTATAAAATTCTTGATAGAACCAGAAAACAATTTAAAGTGGGTCATTTCAGTTATTGAAGAATAAGTTGTGATCATAAAAATTACTCCACATATCGCTTTTCCGATAGTTTTGTTTCAAGAGTAGTTCCTTTTGCTCCAGCTTCTTTAGCTTGTTGCCATAACTTAATTGCCTCCTCTTTCTGATTATGAAACCAAAGGATGTCACCATAATGTTCAAGTAGAGTACCATTAAGTGAATTACTAGCTTTTATAGCTTTAAGGATCCAAACTAAGGCCTCCTTATAATCCTTCCTTTTAAATAGTACCCAAGCATAAGTGTCAAGATTATTTGAATTACCTGGATTAAGTTCAACAGCCCTTTCTGCCATGCTAAGAGCTTTTTCTAAGTTTTCTCCCCTCAGAGCCAGATAATAAGCATAGTTATTAAGTACATAACCATCATCCGGATCATATTGAAGACTCTTCTCATATGCACGGTCACTTTCCTCTACATTGCCTATTTCATGAGAGATATCTCCTATGAACTTATAAAACTCACCAGAAAGAACTGGATTTTCATTAACAAGATCCACCCCTGATTTAAACAGTTTCAAAGCTTCAGCGTAATTCTTTAAACGATACTGTTTTAATCCATAGAAATAATATGGTATAGGCTGGTACGGGAAAAGCTCAACAGCTCTTTTACTGTATTTATCCAAATTATTAGAGTCACCATCAGTGGAAAAAATAATTAACAGCTGTTCCCAAACAAAATATCTACTGCTATCAGCAGCCATCGAAGCTAAAAGGCCTTTTTTCGCCTCTGGATAATCCCTCATTCTAAACATCAGATCACCGTAGAAAGCATTAACCTTACTATCAGTTGGATGGGCAGTCATTAAGGCTTTAGCTAGTAATTTAGCATTATCTATTTTGGTACCGTACAGTTGTTCCGTGGTGTAGAAAGTAAACAAAAGCTGCAATTTACTGTCCGATCCAAGAGATGGATTCTTAAAGGCTTGTTGGAGAGCCTCATTCATATCCGATTCTTCACCCATTTGACGATATAGGTCAGCCAGAGAAATCCATGTGTACACATTAGATGAGTCAGCCTGAATCATGGAAAGGTATTCTTTCTTTGCCTCTTTATAACGTTTAGCCGATACAAAGAAGTCGGCTACCATTGTCTTATACTTAGGCTCATCAGGGTTTAGTTCAGCAAGCTTTTTTAACTCCTTTATAGCATCTTTCTCTTTGTTCATTGCTAAAAAGATATCTCTGCGCATGAAAGCAACCTCTTCAGTAAAACCTAAACTCTTTTCAGCTTCTGCTGTAGCACTTAAAGCCTTTTTAAACTCTCTATTTTTGGCTAATAGTTGCGCATAAGCCATTTGATATTGGCCTTTTTCAGGTTTCAAAATAGTCAAATGCTCAAGTGATGCCATAAGCATCTCTGAATCACCCAAGGCCTCTGAAATTTGTGCCAACAACTCGAAATAATAGACATTTTTATCATCTAAAGTTGTTGCAGTCTTCATAAGTCCAGAGGCATCCTCATATCTTGTATTCTCAACATAGATTTTAGCAAGTTCATATCGTGACGCAGCATCCCACGGATACTTTACAACCAGATCCTCGAATCTCTTTTGCGCCTCACTTTTATCACCTAACAAAAGATTTTTATAAGCGGCACTAAATTCATCAGCATTCCTTTTTAAAGACGCTTGACTAACGGAGTCAGGCACTGATAACAGAGAGACTACAGATCCCCTTCCAAAACTGCTAAAAGTAGTAAGTAACAGAGCTATTACTACTAGTGAAGAATAATATTTCAATTTAGACATAATTCTTTATTTACAATTTATTTACCTGTTGAACCAAAACCTCCTACTCCTCGATCACTTGAAGTAAGTTGATCTGTCTCAATCCATGAAACTCTTGAATGGGCTGAAACAACTAATTGTGCAATTCTTTCGCCATCATTAACAACAAAAGGCTGATCCGAAAGATTTACTAGAATCACCTTAATCTCACCCCTATAATCTGCATCTATAGTTCCTGGACTATTCAGAACAGTAATCCCATGCTTTAATGCCAATCCACTACGCGGTCTGACTTGTCCTTCATATCCAACAGGCAATTCGACAAATAATCCAGTAGGGATTATAACTCTTTTAAAAGGCTCTATCACAACTGGCTCATCTATGGATGCACGCAAATCCATACCGGCAGAATATTCCGTTTCATAGTTCGGAAGAGGGTGTTTAGAATTGCTAACAATTTTTACATTCATACTATAATTTCATATTTGTGATGCTACATTGTTTACAAAGAGTTCTCGCTCTGTTTATGTCTCTTAAGATTGGGAAACTCAATTATCAAAACTACCATTAAATAAAACACCATCATAATGGTATGTATAACTAGACGATTTATCAGATCAAGGTCATCCGTCAAAAAGGTAATAAAGTATAAGAAAAGCGCCAATCCAAGATATAGAACGATCTTTCTTAAGTTATAGCGTACTGGATAGTATTTCTGCCCAAAATAATACGAAAGAACCATCATTACAAAATAGCATGCAAAAGTAGCCCATCCTGATCCCATATAGCCCATCTTAGGTATTAAAAGAACATTTAACAATATTGTTACAAAAGCTCCACCAAAGGAGAGCAGCATTCCAAATACCGTTTGATTAGTCAGTTTATACCAAATTGAAAGGTTCACATAAATGCCTAGAAAAATATTAGCGAGCATCAGAATAGGAACAACCGGCTGGCCAACCCGAAATGGCTTACCAATTAAATACATTACCACATCCAGATAAAGCATTGTGGCGAGAAACAGAAAACTGATAATCAAAACGAAGTATGTCATCATTTGACTATATGTCTTCTTGGCATCAACATTTTTTGCTTGACTAAAAAAGAAAGGCTCGGCGGCATATCTGTATGCCTGAATAAAAAGGGTAATTAATATTGCTACTTTATAATTAGCACCGTATATGCCCAATTGAATTGAGGCTACATTTTCCGGTAACATATGACGAAGAAGTACCCTATCTAAAGTCTCATTTGCTATACCTGCCAATCCTGCAAATAGCAATGGTACTCCATAACGTAATAGCTTCTTTAAAATCACAAAATCAAAATCTTGCAGTTTAATTCTCATCTCATTACGAAGCATAAATAAGGTTATTAAGCTGGCAATTAGGTTACTTATAAAAATGTAACTAATTTTTGATTGATCTGAATAAAATAATCGAACCAGATAACCAAACGGATTTGAATCGCTAGTCTTTGCAATAGCCGGTAAAGCTATTAAAAACAGTAAGTTAAATAGTACATTAACCAAAATGTTCACTGACTTTACCAAAGCAAAACGAGAAGCCTTATTTTCACTTCGTAATCGTGCAAAGGGTAAAGCAGAAAGGGCATCAAGACTTAGTATAAGGCCAAAATAAACAATCCAGTCTTTATGCGACTGATAATCAACTATTTCTGATATTGATCTAGAAAACAAGAGTACAATAACTAAGAACAGTAAGGAGCTAACAAACAACGAAGTAAATGCTGAAGCATAGACCTTTCTCTTATCATTTGAACCATTAATGAATCTAAAGAACGCTGTTTCAAGTCCATAGGTGAGAATTACATTAAAAAATGCAACTAATGAATACATATAGACTACAGCGCCATAGTTTCCTTCATCTAATACTCGAGTATATAACGGAGTAAGAAAGTAACCAACAATTCTCAACACAATTGAAGGTAATCCATATATCGCTGTTTGACCTGCTAGCTTCTTTAAAGGATTCACACCTATTTTTTTGCAAAAGTAAAGTAACTTTCAAATATACACATCATCCTAACTTCTGTAGAATCCTTATGGATTCGTACCCTAATAGATCTAATATTTTTAAAATTCAAGTCATCAAAAGACTCTATCTTTCGTTCGAGCTAACTGAGGCTTTCTAAGCTAAAATACTATATCGAATGGTGTGATATAATATCCTAGATATCTACTCTTTTAAATTGAACAATAAACGTTGTACCTAAATTCGGATTAGATTTAAAAGCAATCGATCCTGAGTTAAGCTGTACAATTCTTTTTACCAGAGCAAGTCCTAAGCCACTTCCTTTAGTCTTGGTTGTGAAATGTGGCATAAAGATATTATTGATCTGATTTTCACTAATTCCAGTTCCATTATCTTCGACTTTTAATAGTGCAAATGAATCGTCTACTTCAACTATCAATCTAATTAAACCAATCTTATCATTAGGAATAGCCTCTATAGCATTGGTCATTAGATTATTAACCAAGAGAGTTAATTGGTTTTTATCAACGTTAACATAGACCGGACTAGTATGCTGTGACACCTCAATAGATAGGCTATCTCTCTCATTTCCATAGAGTAATGCTGTTCTTGCTGCAAAATCATTTAAATCAATCTTAATCGGCCGGGGATCAGGCAGTTTAGCAAAGTCACCAAAACTACTTGCTATAGCGCTAAGTGTGTCTATCTGCTCTTCCATTGTTTGAGAAAAACGCTGCAATTTCTGATCGAAATCAGCAGGATTATCTTTCCAAATCTTGGCAAGATACTGTACACTTAAACGCATTGGTGTTAATGGATTCTTTATCTCATGAGCAATTTGAAGTGCCATTTCTCTCCAGGCCGACTCTCTTTCAGAAGCTTTCAGTCTATATGCACTCTCTTCGAGTTGATCAATCATATTATTATACTGATCTATCAACTGACCTAACTCATCATCCCGATTCCATTGGATCTTTTGATTAGGAACACCAAGTTTAACACTGCTCAAGTACTTACTAATGGTATCCATTGGTCTTGTTATGATGGACGACAAAATAAATCCAATACTACTTGCTATTAAAAGTAAAACCGCAAATACATTGATAAATGTCTTAAGAAAGCTACCTAACTCTGTCCGTAGTTCGTGTTGTCTAACAAAGTATGGAAGGTTAAGGTAACCAATAACTTGTTCATTCTTACCAAGATACAATAAATAAACACTATAATAATCTTGTTCACCAATGCTCTCTTTATGTAAGAAAATGCTTCCGGGATGTACATTCAGTGCATCATATGCCTTAGGATCCATTACAGGGGCAATCAATCCTTCGTCAAAAATCTGATCACGACTACTAGCGATCACCTTTCCATTGAGATCATACAACATAATATCTGAAAAAAAGATATCACTAAAACGAACTAACATATTGGTAAGCAATTCTCGATTTATATCATTAAATGAAGTTAACTCAGGAAATTTTGTTTCTAATTCAATAATCACGGAATGTGCTTTAGAAATCAGCTCATTTTTGCTACCCTTTTCGAATACAGTATTAATAAAAACAAAACTTAAAAACCCAGAAATCAATAGAGTAGCAACTAAAATAGACAGAATTGCAGATTGAATACGTACTCTATAAGATAGATGAGGCCTAAATTCGCCATGAATAATTGATCCAATTAAAACTCCCAGATAGGTTATAGCTGCAAAAAGCAGAAACAAAAAAGAAAATGAAGTTATAAACATCCAAATAGTACGAGAAGTAGATGATACAATAAGCGTTAGATCAGGAGAGACCTTTAGAACAGTATGAGAAAAACCATCTTCTTCAAACGATCTAAGTCTCATATCTTGCTTAAAATCTTCCGACAAAAGATTCTCAAATGGATAATCGCCAGCTCTGCTATATAGTTTACCACTCTCATATCTTGCATATGAAAAATTTCTAAGATCAACTTTTGAAATATGTCTATCATCCATCAATAATTCAGGAAAACCCATATCTCTACTAAAGGCATTTGGCCATAACTCTATATTGAGTTCTATTATAGGCTTAATGGTTCTAAAGCTAAATGATAACAGATAGCCTCTTTGATTCTGTCCATAATCCATAAAATAAATCGAGGAATCACGGACTATTTCCAAAGCATGCTCTTTAAGTGATGTAAAAAATGATTTACAATCCACCTGAATATTATTAGGCTGAATGGATAGCTTATCTCCTGAAGAACAAACCGTAAGCTGAGCACGGAACCTTGAAAGATAACCTCGAAAATACTTCTTAGTAATATAGTCTAAAAGTCGACTTTCTTCGATTGAACCACTAGTATATGCCTTAGCAAGATTTCTAACAACAGAATCCCTTCTAATCTGATCATAACTTAAGTCTAGCATTGAGACAGCAAGGGGGTCAATACGAGTTAAAACAAGGCTATTAGCTAAATTTTCTCTATCGATTCGGAGGCGATCTTCAATACGGGTACTTATTTCAGGTATAACAAGCAAAGTACCAAGTGCTAATAATAGCGAATACATAGAACTCCTTACGATTGGAGTGATACTATGGGCTTCGAAAAGTAAAACTATAAGCACACCAACTACGGCGATAAGACTCCAAAACCAATTCTCAGTTGGCCAGACAATTTGAATAAGGATATAGAAAAAAGTACTAATGGCAAATACCAATAATCCATTTAACGGACTAATTTTAAATATCCTAAAGTTATTCCAAATCCATCTTAACGATTGTATCCAAAGTAAAATGGTTAATAAGAATGCTAGATAGGCCAAAAAATCCAATTTTGTCAGCGCAAATAGATTTTGTGAATCAAGCGAAAGACTTGAATGAAAAACATAATTATGAAAATAAAACTGCAATAATCTTACACTAAATACGCCAAGGAATGAAACGATTACAATATTCATCCAAAAATAGAAACTTCTATTACTCTTCAAGAGACGAACACGATTTGAAAAAAGCGTTGCAATCCATAATAACAGAATAAGATTTACAAGTAAGTCAGCTAACGAAGGAAGAGTAAGACTGGATGCATATATACTTGGTTGGAAAAATATTGTTTGCGACAAAACATCAGGGACACCGAGCTTAAATTGAATAATTCTCAAAAGAACTATACCTATGGCAAATAAAAGATAATGCAATAAAGAATTCAATACACGTCTCTGGAGTAGAAAAATGTAGACAAAAGTTATCAAAACTGGAAAGAATAGTAACCAACATGTGAAAATAACCCAGCTGAACAATTCCCCTACTCCTTTACTTTTATCAATACTGATTCTATATGATTGCTCTCCGTCTAATCCTAATATGATATAACCGTCATGAGCATTTCGAGAAGTATCAATTGAAACAGTATTTGCAAAAACGTCAATAAGCGTACTTTTTAGAAATCGATTATTTATACTATAATTAGTTCCAAGCGTCCGAAAGAGAATAATTTCTCCATCACCCACTTTGATTGATCTACCAATAACAAAAGCATTTTTCAAATTTATAAATCCATTCTCATTATGTAGATCCTTTAGACTATCTGGAAAAATAAAAGAATTTGTACTCCAATCATAAAGAATGCCTTTATAGTAATAAACAAAATTCGTGCGTACTGGTAGATCAATATTTCGTTGAGATAATGCGAGATCAACACGATGACACAATTCATTATCAGGAATAGTCTTAATAATTGACTCCACCTTAGAATATTTACTAAGCACATGAGTAGTAAAACTCTGGATTCTAAATCTTTGAAATTGGTCATAATAACTACTCTGGAACCAAAAGTTAGATCCAAATATTACAATCGCCAGGATAAAAGTTAAACCTCCAAGTATTAAAAGTGACTTTCTTGTTTTCATCACCACCATATTTCAAATGTTTAATATTCCATCAGACAGATCGAACCAATCTTCAATTTCTAGAACAGAAAAGCAGAATAGCCACTACTATTCTGCTTCGTAAATCAATTTAAAACTTAAATCGATACATTTGACTAGATCCTCTATTCCTTTTCACTAGACTAATCAGATTACTATAACCCCCAATCATTATAGCTCTAATTTTGCCCAAAAATCCACTTCCCAGATACTCCTCCGATAAAAGAGATACATAGTAAGAATCGAACCAGAGTGTTCTGGTATCTTGCAATTTCAAACCATAATCAAGCATTATCTTCTCAATTATTTCGGGAGTAAAGTGATATAGGTGCCTCGGCACATCATAAGCGGCCCAATGTGCTCCATAAAACTGGGCATCAAAGGATCGAGGATTAGGTAGGGCTAGAACTAATGTACCATCTGATTTTAATAACCGCTTAATCTCGGCTAGTCTTTCATGCAGATTATAGACATGTTCAAGAACATGCCACAGTGTAATCACATCAAAAGACTTATCTTCAAATTCAGCCAATTTAGTCTCATCAAAAACATTCAACTTATATTCTGACTTAGCTATATTTCTTGCAGAGTCACCTGGTTCAATGCCTGTACCGCTCCACCCCTTTTTCACAAAGTGATTTAACATTGCTCCATTTCCACAACCAATATCTAAAATTGCTCCAGCTCTACGATCTCTGATAGCGAATCGATATTTTGAAGAGAAATTGATTGTCTGCACCAAACCATAAACTTTACTAAATAAACTCTCATGCTTTGCACTATGAGAGATATATTTCTCGCTCGCATAATAGAAACCAATTTTGTCATAAGAAGGTCTGGGATGTGTCTGCAACAGATGACACTTACTACATCTCACAATTAAATAATCCTCACCTGTAAGATAATGGTCTTTAAGATTCAGAACCATTTCACCAGTCTGCATTCCACAGTTAATACACTGATAATCTTTTAATAAAGTTGTGTGTTCCACATGAAACAATTTAGCGGGTAATATAGATCAGAAGGGCACTGATATCAGCAGGACTAATACCGCTAATACGTGAAGCCTGACCTATTGTCCTAGGTTTAATTTTATTGAGTTTCTGCCTAGCCTCAATTGTCAATGAAGGCAAAAGAGAATAGTCTATAGTATCTTTTAGTACCAGATTTTCGTACTTATTCATTCGCTCAATAAAGAGTTGCTCTTTCTGAATATAGCCTTCATACTTAATTTGAATCTCGGCTTCCTCAATTACCTCATCCTTGAGATCATCAAGGTCATCCAAAATAGAAAGAATATCAGGTCTGAGATTAAGCAAATCAACTAACTTTACTTGAGGACGCAATAAAAAGGTAGCTATCTTTTGCTTTTGTTGAAGTGGAGTACTCCCAATAGATTCGAGATAGTCTTCTACTGTCTCCGGCTGAATACTTTTAGTCTGCAAATACTCCTTCAATCGATCAACACCTTTTCGTTTCTTCTCATATCTTTCATAGCGCTCCAATGATGCTAATCCTAATCTATACCCTAGTACTGTTAATCGCTCATCCGCATTATCCTGTCTTAATAATGTGCGATGCTCGGCTCTTGAAGTAAACATACGATATGGCTCATCTACTCCCTTTGTTATAAGGTCATCAATAAGTACACCAATATAGGCTTCTGAACGACTCAGTACAAATTCAGGTTCGTTCTTAATAGACAAATGGGCATTAATGCCCGCCATCAACCCCTGAGCTGCTGCTTCTTCATATCCGGTTGTGCCATTAATTTGACCAGCAAAGAACAAGTTACGAACTAATCGTGTCTCAAGATTATGTTTTAACTGAGTTGGAGGAAAGAAATCATACTCAATCGCATATCCAGGTCTGAATATCTTAGCATTCTCAAATCCGACTATTCGCCGAAGTGCTTCCACCTGGACATTATCAGGTAAACTACTACTAAAACCATTTATATAGTACTCGATGGTATTCCTACCCTCGGGTTCCACGAACAGCTGATGACGATCTTTATCACTGAATCTCTCAATCTTATCTTCAATACTAGGACAATATCGGGGGCCGATTCCTTGAATTCGTCCACTAAACATCGGACTAAAATCAAATCCTGTCCTTAAGACATCATGAACATCTAATGAAGTATAAGCAATAAAACAACTTCTTTGCCTTCCTAAAGGAGTAGTAGGCATATATGAGAACTTTCCCGGATTCTCATCACCCGACTGTTCATCTAACTTAGAGAAATCAATAGTACGACCATCAACTCTAACAGGAGTCCCTGTCTTCATTCTAGAACTCTTAAAGCCTAGTGAATTTAAGCTGGCGGTCAAACCAACAGCAGCAGTCTCACCCATTCTTCCACCGCCAAAACTCTTTTGACCAATATGAATTACCCCATTCAGGAACGTTCCATTGGTTAAAACAACCGAATCACTATAAATTGAATACCCCAAAGAGGTCTTGACCCCAATAATACGACCATCCTCTACTAATACTTCTAGGACCGTATCTTGCAAAAAGTCGATATTCTCGTTTGACTCTAGTCGCTCTCTCCACATCTCAGAGAACTTATATCGGTCACTTTGGGCACGAGGACTCCACATAGCGGGACCTTTACTGCGATTCAACATTCTAAACTGAATCATAGTCTCATCGGTAATGATTCCGGATAGCCCTCCAAGTGCATCAATCTCTCTAACAATCTGTCCTTTGGCTATTCCACCCATACTTGGATTACAAGACATCTGCCCCATATTACCCATATTCATGGTAATTAAAAGCACTTTAGAACCCATTGTCCCCGCTGCCCAACTAGCTTCACAACCAGCATGACCAGCTCCGACAACTATAACATTGTAGCGTGGAAATATACTCTTCGTTTCACGTGAAACACTCATCTAATTAATTGTTTTTCTGCATTTTAGATAACCATAACTCTTCCTTTCTCCGCATCTCTTCAGAATCACCTTTCGATTTATCCTTCTGACCAAGCAAGTGAAGTAAACCATGGACTAAAACCCGATTAAATTCTTGATCTTCACCCACATTAAACATCTGGGCATTCTCACGAACCCTATCGATACTAATAAACATATCCCCACTTACAACATTATCCTCACAGTAATCAAATGTGATAATATCGGTATAGGTATCATGCTTTAAATATTGCTGATTCATAGACAAAAGATACTCATCACTAACAATAATGTAATTAATATCCCCTATTCTCTTACCAGCTGCTAATACAACCTCCTTAAGCCAGCTCTTGCGAACCAGCTTATCTTTAACATTGTATTTAATTCCTTCTACAAAAAATCCAATAGCCATATTTTAATTATGTACAAATTTATGCTTTCCAAGATACTCCTTAAGTAAACGGATTCTCATCATGGCAACCTCAAAATTCATACTGGTTGTCTTAAATAGAATGACAATCTTTCTTCCCCCATCTTTCCAACTTACTTCATCAGCCAATTGATCAATTAGAAATATTCCACGACCAGCCGAATCATCGTTCATAGGATCTGGTAACGTCTTGAAGTCAAAACCATCCCCCTCATCTTTGATAGAAAATTCTAAACCCTTACGAACAGCATTAAAACCTAAGATCACCTTCTTAGTTAAATCTTCCTTGTTTCCATGAAGTCTCGCATTCTCAAAAGCCTCAGTAATTGCAATAACTATATGCCCCAGATAGGCATTTCTGACATCATACGCTTCACACACCTCTTCAATGAACTGCTCAAGTTCACTTATTGATGACACCTTAGATTCTAAGCAGATTGTCCTAGTCTTTTCCATACTGTAAGTTATGGTTTAAATATTCATTACTCTTGGATCGATAATAGGGTGCTAATCGAATATTCTCACGGATAAGAATATTTTCAGCATTCCTCTTATTCCCTTTATACTGCATATTTTCTAAAGGGTTACCTATTTGATCAAGATTACCACTCTTGCTTTCTCGCTTATTATCCATTTCACGCTCCTCTAATGCCTTTTCACTCTTTAAAAGGCGAGTCTCAATCTGCTCCTGCCTTTTCAAAGTTTGATCATTGAGTCTTTTAAACAACAAATCTTGTTCCAACTTCTCCATCTCATCTCCAATCCTGTCTAAATCTCCGGAAGCCTGGCCCGTTTCTTGTTTCATTGACTCACGCAACTCATCTAACTGCCGCCTAATCATCATCTGCTCCATAGCCATTTTACCAAATTGATCATCTTGACCCTGGTCTCCCTCTCCATTTTTCCCCTTCTGCTTATTCTTCATACCATCACGCATCTTACTCAGCTCTTCGCCAAGTTGATTCTGCATCTCTTTAATCTTTTTCAAAGAAGCTTTTCCCTTTCCACCCTTAGATGGCTTATTGGACTTACACTGACCAGAACTATTCATAGATTGACTCTGACGCTTCATCTGATTCTCAACCTCACTTAAAACTAAAATCAAATTATTCATTTCTGACATAACAAACTGCTGACCACTCATTACATCAGAAACTTTTCTATCCTGATGATTCGCCAAGACAGATGTCAACCGTCCATTTATATTATCTAACTTATCGAAAATAAACTCGGGAATATTTACACT
Source organism: Sphingobacteriia bacterium (assembly GCA_021286705.1). Classification (GTDB taxonomy): domain Bacteria; phylum Bacteroidota; class Bacteroidia; order Bacteroidales; family TTA-H9; genus JAJTBW01. The sequence continues at coordinate 23,279 of JAJTBW010000005.1, read as the reverse complement.
CTTCCTGCTTAAAGCAACCAAAGAATCTTTTATACCAAGCACGTCATCCTTAATCCATCTCTGCTTTCTACCGATATCAACGTAACTGGGACTACTTAAACTAATTCCATTAATTTCTTTGATAAGATTCTCTTGTCTAAATGATAGCTCTAATGAGTTCTCAATTAATTGCCTTATATCTTCGAAATCCTCCTCAGCGCTACTAGCCTCTTCTTCAGACATCATCTGACTAATCTCTTCAGAAGCCTTCTCTAACTCCTCTTCTGCCTTTTTTCCAGCCTCACCAGCTTTCTTATTAGATCCCTTTTTATCAGAACTACTACTCTCTTTCATCTGCTTTCTAGCTTCATCAAGATGAGCTTTAACATCCTTACTAATCTCATTTGCTTCAATACGATTACTCAAAGAATCTATACTTTTTATATCATCTAAAATATCCTTCTCAAGCTTATTAACTAATGAATCCTGCAATCCAGACATGTCTGCCTTAGAATTCTCTTCACGCTTCTTATTCAAATCGCTCTGAGCCTCTTTTAGCTTATCAATTTTAGAGGCAAGCTTCTCAATCTCCATATCTCGTTTTAACTGCTCAAGCAAGTTAAGATTACGATCTAATGACTGCTCTGTCTTTTTCATAAGACTCTCCAACTCCTCAAGCTTAGAACCTATTTTATCGACTGACAAACTATCCAAAGCCTTTTGAATCTGCTCAATCTTCTGTAATAAATCCTTATCAAATACCTCCTTCATTAACTCTTGTATCTTCTCCTGCTTATCACGTAAAACTTCAGATATAGGTTCTTTTGAAGATTGCCTAATCTCATTCTCCTTGAGAAGCCTCTTCCTTAATTCCTCAATAGAATAAATCTCTTCCTTCTTCGATTCTAAAAGAGACTGCAATTCCTTTTTCTCCTTCCAATCAAACTTTCCATCTCCTCTAAAATCTTTCTTTAACTGCTTAAGTCTATCCTGTTCTGCTTTACTATCATCGAGCAGCTTAGAAAGTTTACCTCTAACCCCATTACCCAAACTATCAGCAAATTTATCAACCTCGTCTTCATTCAATTTCTTTAAAATAAATGTTGGAGAATATCCTTTACCTGGACCAGTAACAAAATTATTATCAGTTACAATAAATTGACCTATAAGATCAACACCTTGTACACTAGGTAAAGAGCTAACACTGATATTATAAAAAAAGTGCTGAGAGAAAGCACCTGGCTGTATAACTATATTCTGCTCAGAAACTGACTCTTCACCTCTCAAAATAACAAATTTCAAACCAGATAGACCGTGATCATCTGATATCACACCCTCAAAAGAAAACTGCCCGCTCACAACATCATTCTCAACTATACTGGCACTAATTGAAGGAGCTTCGTCGCGTATAACTTTCACGATCATTGAAAGACTATCTGTACACAGACTTTTATCATTTAAAACTTTTATACTGATATCATCATTCATCATAACTTGATGATCGAAGGTAAAAATTGGCCTGGCATCATTTAAAACTATATCACCTAATGACTGAAAATTCATTTGAACTTCAGAAGCTAACCCAGCACGAATAGTCCACCGAACCTTTGAACCTTCCGGAACTTCAAGATCTGACGCACCCTCAAAATCTTTAGGAACCATCTGTAAATATCCAGGATAGGTCACGCTCATCTTTACTGCTTCAATAATTGGCTTCTCAATAACTCTGACATTAAATCTCTCACTATCAAAACCCCCGCCTTGAAAATGGAAATAAAAGTCTTTGTTAACCTGAGGAAACGTAAACCTAAATTGTCCATTCCCAAGAGCTGCCATGAGATATCTCGAGGAATCAGCATTAAGGTAAACTTCATCAGGTACGACCTTGCCATTTACTTTAAGGTCGATAGAGAGGGACTCATACTTATATACAGTTAAGTTTTTGTTAATTAAAACAAAACTAAATGGCGCGACCTCTTTAAAATCGGTTGAGGGATGCATTAGTCTGTTTGTAGCAGCAAAAAATTGATCCGTATAAAAGATTATAGGCAATAACTGTATCACAAATACAGCTAAAAGACTAATAAGTAAAGCTTTAGATGGCCAAAACTTTAACCAAAAAACCAAATCATACCTCTCAACAGTAACTGCCTGCTGTTTAACAGCAGCTACTAACAAGTCACTCTCCCAGTTTGACTGACTATAACGAAGATTATACCAGTTTATTAAACGATCCTCCAGAGCGCTATTACCTTGACTAATCAAATCAATCGCTTTGTAAAAACTTAGCCTGCCCAAATTGGTAAAACGAGCTAATAACGGTTTGATAATCCAAAAGAAACCAAAGACAAAACCTATAACAGAAAATAGGATAACCGCTACTAATCGCTGATGCAGTGTATAAAAGAAAATCGAATCAGTCACCCATAATAATCCGTAACTAATCACCAACAAAATAAAAAATTTAACCAAACCTCGAATTAATTCAGTATAGTGAAAGCGATTTATGAACGCATTTAAACTATTCTCAATAGAAAAACTTGTATCAATCATAGACGAAAAAGATGAAATGCAAAAATACCATAAACATTGTCTCCATGACCAAGGAACCCAAACGATCTAAATAGCAACCGTAAAAACAAACGATAAATTCTTAAATTTGCATTTAACTGTGAAAACTTTGGTTCCAACAGTTTACCAAATTACCAGAAAAGAAGATATGCCTCTAGTAAAACCAGAAGAATTAGTAAGTGCAAGTAAACTTCTCCGATATTCTGGAGGACTGCCTCTTGCAAAGCTAATTTTGCGTTGGCTTAAAATAGATCAAATTAATGCTCAGTATGATAAAGTCCAAGACCTCGAATCTGAAGAGGCTTTGGATGAAGTCATAAGACTATTCCATTTCTCGTACAATCTTCAAGAAGAAGAACTAAAACGGATACCTAAAACCGGTCCCGTTATAATTATTGCTAACCATCCAATTGGAGGTGAAGAGGGTGTTATTCTAACAAAAATCATGAGCCGGGTAAGACCAGATTTTAAGATTATCACTAACTTTCTTCTAACCAGAATCAAACCATTATCAAAATGGTATATCCCGGTAAATCCATTTGAAGATGCTAAATCAGTTCGCTCGAGTCTTGCCGGTTTAAGAGAGGCAATGAACTATATCAAAGAGGGTCATGCTCTTTGCATCTTCCCGGCTGGTGAAGTATCTAGCTATCGCAAAGATTTAGGTGTTATCGCAGACCGCGAATGGCAGCCTACAATAATGAAACTTATAAGATCAGCAGGCGTTCCTGTAGTTCCGGTATATTTCGAAGGAAAGAATAGCAAAACTTTCTACACTTTAGGAATGATACATCCCATGTTAAGAACTTTACGATTACCCGCAGAGTTCCTAAATAAAGAAAACATTCCATTAAAAGCCAAAATTGGAGCAGCTATAAGCGTAAAGGATCAAAATCAATTCGATACTCAGGAGCTGTATACCCGGATGCTAAGAAATAAAACTTATAACTTAGGCATCGCTTTCCATGAACAACCCTCTTCTTCAGATATTATTCTAGCCGAAGAAAAACCGATCATACCTCCTATCGCTACTGAAATCTTACTAGACGAGATATCAAAGCTCTCCGATCAATATTTCCTATTTAGAGTCAAAGATTACGCTGTCTATGCAGCTCCATCCTCGGAGGTGCCTAACATGATGCTCGAAATTGGACGTAGTCGCGAAATTACCTATAGAGAGGTCGGAGAAGGTACCAACAATGAAATAGATACTGATCAGTTCGATAAATACTTCTACCAACTCTTCATTTGGGATGAAACAAACTCCAAACTGGTTGGTGCATATCGTATCGGAATGGGTAGAGACATTATCGATCAATACGGTATTGAAGGATTTTATATCAACACTCTATTCAAAATAGATGATGTTTTAGTACCTATTTTCCGTGAAACATTAGAGTTGGGAAGATCTTTCATTATGAAAGAGTACCAAAGAAAAGCTATGCCACTATATCTTCTTTGGAAAGCTCTACTAGTTATGCTTTTAAAATACGAATATCGATATCTCATCGGTCCCGTAAGCATCAGTGGAAAATTCTCTAACGTGGCGAAAGCTCTATCAATGGAGTTCTTAAAACAGAACTACTACAATGAAGATATTGCTAAACATATCACCAACAGAGAAAAGACTCAAATTAAACTAAGCCCTGAAATCGATTTAGATATATTCCACAAACTAACTGCGGGTGACTTTGCTAAACTTGACAAGTATATCCAAGATATTGACTCAGAATTTACAACACCAATTTTAGTAAGACAGTATGTTAGTATGTTAAATACACAGACAATCGGCTTCAATATAGATCCTCTATTTAATTATTGCCTCGATGCCCTGATGATTATGGATATAAAGAATGCTCCTAAAAATCTCATGGATTCATTATCGAAAGATCTTACTGATGCTGGCAAACTAGAAAAACTACTATCTGACAATCAATCGTAAATCTTGACTGAGTATACTATTCTTGATTGAAATTTTTCATTTATATATAAAGCGAAGTTGTTAGTTAAGCAACTTCGCTTTTTTCATGTCTATATCCTTACACTCTCGATCCTATCTCATTGATCTCTAGTCCCGCCCTTGTTCCTCTCCTGTTCTCCTCTTATGCCTCTCCCTATCCTCTCCCTATCCTCTCCCTATCCTCTCCCTATCCTCTCCCTGTTAACTCCTGTAAGAAAGGATTAAACTAGGTAGAGGATCATGAGAAGATCGAAAGAGGATAGGTAGAGGCATATGAGATGAATAGGAGAGAGATAACAGATCAATGAGTAGAGAATGAAAAAGTACCCAAAGGGAATTAAACTCTTACTAATCCAGCTTATTCTCTTTCCAAAGCTGATAAAAGTTCTTTTTAGCAATTGATGGCAATTCTCGCCTTTTACCCCATAAACCAGCAGCAAAATACTTCAAGAGGAAATTCTTTTGGTTAGCACTTAGTAGATCAAGCCATCTCCGCTTCTTCAGTAATGTTTTAGATACCTTCATACCTGTATTCCAATTACCGGGCATAAAACCAGCCTCCACAGCCTCCCTCCTATTGGCTAATAAGAGCTTATGCAAAGGAATACGAACAGGACATACTTCAGTACATTTTCCACATAGACTACTGGCAAAACTTAAATGAGAAAAGTTCTCTATTCCGTTTAAATGAGGTTCTATGACTGCTCCAATAGGACCAGTATAAGTGGTTCCATAAGTATATCCACCAATGTTCTTATAAACAGGGCAACCATTTAAACAGGCACCACAGCGTATACAAGCAAGTGCTACTCTTTGCTCCTCTTTTGCAAGTACATTCGTTCGACCATTATCCAGTAGAATAACAAACATCTCAGAAGGACCATCTGTCTCATTCTCCTGCCTGGGTCCATAAACTAAACTGTTATAAACCGTTAACTCTTGTCCACTTCCATGAGTAGCAAGCAATGGCCAGAAAAGATCTAAATCATCAACAGATGGAAGAACCTTTTCAATTCCGACTATAACAATATGAACACCTTTGTTAGACAATGACCTGATAGCATTTCCTTCATTCTCTGTGAGAGCAATTGCACCACTATCAGCAACAATGAAATTAGCACCGGTAATACCACAATCGGCTGAAAGAAACTCTTCACGTAAACGTTCTCTGACAAATTGAGTTATCTCGGAAGCCGATGCCTCTTTATCTAATCCAAATTTCTGATTGAATAATAAGGCTATCTCCTCCCTATTTTTATGCATCGCCGGAGTGATAATATGATAAGGCTTCTCACCAGCGAGCTGTACAATATATTCACCAAGATCAGTTTCAACCGAATTTACACTCTTCTTTTTAAGAAAATCGTTGAGCTCCAATTCCTCTGAAACCATCGATTTACTTTTAACAACACGCTTTATCCCGAATTTTCTAATTATTTGCTCAATCTCTTTAAGAGCCTCCTTAGCATCCTGAGCCCATATAACTTTACCACCTCTGGTAGTAAATTTGGCCTCAAATTCCACCAGATATTTTTCAAGATCATTTACTGCTCTGTACTTGATTAATCCAGCACGATCTTTTGCCAATTCAAGATTAGAATATTGTGCCTTCCCTTTTTTAACAGCTAAATCATACTTACCAATATTGAACTTAAGTTTCGCACGATGACCTCTGTCAAAAGCGATCTTATCACAGTCCTTTTTAAAATCAAATTCATTGCTCATTATCAAACGTTTGATTTAACAGTCAATTTTATCAACTCTAGTCTGATGTCTTCCACCCTCAAATTCAGTATTTAAAAAAGCTGTAACTAATTTAGTAGCTTTTTCAAAACTGGTAAATCTGGCACCCATAGCAAGAATATTTGCATCATTATGTTGCCTTGATAAAACAACAAGTTCCTCTTCATAACACAGTGCACATCTGACACCCTTGTGATGATTTGCAACGATACTAACACCTATGCCACTTCCACAGATAACTATACCTCTTTTCATCTTACCAGATGAGATATCGTTGGCCAAAGGATGAATAGTATCAGGATAATCCATACTCAAACTTGAATTAGTTCCATAATCTATGACCTCATAACCAGTAATTTGAAGCCAACCCTTGATGGCCTCCTTGAGTTCGAAACCAGCATGATCAGAAGCTATCGCTAAAATTTTAGAACTTTGCATTTCAGTAAATTATTTTGGAGTTACAAAGTTAAACAATAAAAGACGTATTAATATCAGCCTCATTTATAGACTATTCGATCATAAGAATAGAGTTATCAAAAGAATAATTGGTTGATAGATATAGATTTATAACGTTATTAACAAACACCCGGAAAAACTGTTGAAATGTTGTTAATAGACTAGCTAAGAACTTTAGACAAATGTTGATAAAATGAGCATGCCAAACATAGTTGTTAATAACCTCGAACTTATCAAAAGTTTCAAGCTGGTTTATTCACAATCTAAAGAACCACTTTCTGATGTTAAAAACAGAAAGTTCATGATTATCAACAATTGTTGAAAACCATCTTTAAATTCTGATTTTCAAATCGAATTTTATCAATAGTACGTTGAAAACCTTCTAATAATTCGGTAACAAGATAGAGCAAAGAGTGCAGCTGCAAGAGTTATTAACCAAACTAACAGCCATTCTTTAATTATTATTTTAAAATTTAAGAATAAAAATAAAGAGCGATGCCCAGAAATGAAGAACTCATTGAATCAATCAAACGATTGAAAAGAGAAAAAAATGCCATAATACTTGCACATTATTATCAAGTTCCTGAGATACAAGATTTAGCCGATTTCATCGGCGATAGTCTTGCTTTATCGCAATTTGCTACCAAAGTAGAACAAGATATAATTGTTTTTTGCGGTGTTCATTTTATGGCAGAGACGGCTAAGATTCTGAATCCCTCAAAAAAAGTATTATTACCTGATTTGCTGGCCGGCTGTAGTTTGGCAGATTCAGCACCTGAAGCAGATTTCGCAGAATTTAAGTCTCAACATCCTAATCATAAGATAATCACTTATATAAACAGTACCGCAGCAGTAAAAGCTTTATCAGATGTAATTTGTACCTCAGGTAACGCACTTCAGATAGTCGAATCATTTCCAAAAGATCAGCCATTGATATTTGCACCCGATAAAAACTTAGGAGGTTATATCAATCGAGTTACTGAAAGAGATATGATTCTTTGGCAAGGCAGCTGTGTAGTACATGATCAGCTCAATACCCAACTAATCATAGAGCAAAAACAGAAGCATCCGGATGCTTTAGTTATAGCGCATCCAGAATGTAATGCCCCTGTCTTGGAACTTGCCGATTACATTGGTTCAACAAATGGTATGATTGCATTTGCAAAAAAATCGCCCGCTACGCGGTTTATAGTAGCCTCTGAAACCGGTATTGTTCATCAAATGCAAAAAGATGCTCCAGATAAGGAGTTCTTTGTGGTACCGGCAGACGAGAGTTGTTCATGCAATGATTGTCCATTCATGAAAATGAATACGCTTGAGAAACTCTATTCAACCCTGCTAAATGAAACTCCGGAGATAGTTTTAGAGGATGAATTGATTCAAAAAGCATATCAACCAATTCGAAGGATGCTGGATATAAGTATCGAAAAAGGAATTATCAAGTAGAGAATCCATTTTTACTTGTTAGCTCAAAGAAAAAAAATTTTCCGGCCTTCGGCCGGTTTTGTTATCTTTGCTGCCCTCAAGTATAAAAAAGCCACTTTAGCTCAGTCGGTAGAGCAGCGCATTCGTAATGCGCGGGTCGTGGGTTCGAGTCCCATGAGTGGCTCATAAGGAATCTGAAAAAGATTCCTTTTTTTTTCAGAATATTTCATTTAGACAGTAAAAATCATGGTTAAAGGCTAACGAACCTTTTGATATAAAATACCATGTTGCCATACAGAAAAGTTGTTTTTTTATTCAAAATCTGTAGGTTTGTAATTATGAACGGATAAAACGGAAAATATGGACAAATCATCTTTCGAGTGGGCTGAAAACGCACAGGCTGCAATCACCGTGTGCGATGAAAACGCAATCATCATTTTCATGAACAAGAGAGCCAGACAAGTCTTTAGCGGCCGTGGTGGAAACTTGATTGGAAATAGTCTTTACGATTGTCATAATCCTAAATCTTCTGAGAAAATAAGAGAATTACTCAAAGAAGGAACAACAAATAACTATACCATTTCTAAGAATGGAATAAAGAAGATGATCCATCAACAGGCATGGTTTAAAGAAGATGGTAGTGTTGGTGGTTTGACCGAGATCAGTTTCGAAATTCCACAAGAGATGCCTCACTTTGTAAGAAGTTAGAATTGAGAAAAGCTTTTGGCACAATAATGGGTGCAAAATCTACGTATATAAATTTTCCCTATTTATAAGTTATTGCTTATCAACAATCAGATTATTTTGAAAAGAGCATATAGAACAATTCTACTTTGTTGTGGCATCTTTTTTATCGGTGAGGTGACCGCTCAGAACGTTATACCCAGTTCAGATACGCTTGAAATGCAAGACACCGTTTTGCTTAAGCGTGAAACTTTTAACTCAGCTTTTCCAACGCGGGTTGACTTAGTAAAGGATAGCCCAGTAGTTAGGGCTTTGGATAGTCTGGCAAATCTGAAGTTTTTCTCTGAGAACGGGCTTTTAGGGACAGTGGATTTTAACAATGGCTTTTCTTTTACCGAAGGCCCGGTTCCTCCAATCATTGATTCTGTTGTAGAGAGAAGAATTGATGAGATGAACCGAAATACACCTATAGAGTTGACATATAATCAATATGTTAAAGATTTTGTTCAACTCTATGCGGTGAGAAAAAGGGGATTGACCAGTCGTGCGCTGGGTTTATCAAAGATATATTTCCCGATTTTTGAGGAGATGTTGGATAAGTACAATATGCCTCTCGAGTTAAAGTATTTAGCTGTTGTTGAATCAGCATTAAATCCTACAGCTCAATCACCGGTAGGTGCAAAGGGGTTATGGCAATTTATGTATAACACGGGTCGAATGTATGGTCTGAAGGTGACCTCTTATGTTGATGACCGATCTGATCCATATAAAGCAACGGATGCTGCTTGCCGACATCTCAAAGATCTTTATGACATCTACGGAAGCTGGTCTCTTGCTTTAGCTGCCTATAACTCAGGTGCAGGAAATGTAAATAAGGCTGTTCGCAAAGCCGGTGGTAACAAGAGTTATTGGGCCGTTTGGCCTTATCTTCCTAAAGAGACCAGAGGTTATGTTCCTGCTTTTATCGCCGTGGCTTATGTAATGGAGCATGCCCCAGAGCATAATCTTTTCCCGGTTCATCCCGGTATTCTGTATCAAGGAATTGATACGGTCATGGTTAAAGATGTCCTCTCTTTCGATCAGATCACCGAGTTAATCGGAATTAGCCGTGATGAGCTAAAGTTTTTAAATCCTTCTTACAAAGAGGGTATTGTTCCTGCTACTCCGGCAACTCCTTTCGTCTTAAGGCTACCAAGAAGTTACGTTGCTGATTTTATGAATAATGAGACAGCTCTTTATGCCTTTAAGACCCAAAAGGGTATCCAAAGAGAGAAACTTCTTGAGGACATCAAAAAAGTTAAGGAGCGTACACTTCATGTCGTCAGAAAGGGTGAGACTCTTGCCCGAATAGCATCTCGATACAACGTTACATCTCAGCAGATTATAGCCTGGAATAAACTTAAGAAAAAAGCTGTAAGAAAAGGACAGAAACTCATAATCTATCCGGGTGCCAGTCCAATGGAGGAGCTTAGAGCCAGTGAGAACCATGTAAAAAAAGACACTGCGAAAACCGTTATAGCTAAAGCTGATACAGGGAAAAAGGACACATCACATATTGCTAAAGTTGCTCCTAAAGAACTTAAAGCCGAAGAGAAGATAGCAATAACCCGCCATAAGGTCAGATCAGGTGAGAGTCTTGGTGTTATTGCCGCAAAGTATAATATTACTGTTGCCGATCTAAAAAAGGCAAATAACCTTCGCAGCAATTCAATTGCAGCAGGTAAGTACTTACAGATACCTACAACTGGAGATCAGGTTGAAGACCATAACCAGGTTTCTAATTCAGAAACTTCAAAGTCTAAGAACGATGAAAAGGCTATTGCTTCTAAAACAGAGAAGAACTCTCAGAAGTCATCAGTAAATACAGATTCTAAGAAATCTTCAGACGAAAAGACTCAATATTACGTTGTTAAAAAAGGTGATACTTTTTACAAGATTGCTAAGATGTTTGAAGGCCTGACAGTTGATGATCTGTTGAAGTTGAATGATCTTACGGTGAAGAGTACGCTTAAAATTGGTCAGAAATTGCTCGTTAAAGGTTCCAGATAGTTGTCTTAACTAAAAAATGCATGCTATGAAACAGGTGTTTAGCGTATTCACTCTTATGCTTTTGTTGACGGGGCTGATTACTGGTTGTGAAGAGAACACAGTGCTGTCAACACAGTCAAGTGGAAGTACCTCAGAGATTATGGTCGTAACCAAGTCAGCTGAGATTTGGAAAGGCTCAGTTGGAGATACCATTAAAGCCTATTTTGCACAAAATACAGACGGATTACCTCAGCCAGAGCCTCTCTTCGATCTCATGCACGCTCCTCTAGGCGAATTTAATAAAAACCTGATCTTTAAACAGCATCACAGTGTTTTCATTGCTGATATAGACCCCTCATATTCAAAAACCGAAGTCGTATTTTCGAATGATATCTGGAGTAAACCTCAGCTGGTTTTAACCATCAAAGCCGGTTCTGATACAGCATTTTTCAGAGCCCTGAGACATTACTTCCCTACCATTGAAAAGAAATTCAGAGATGGTCAACTGTCCCGAACACTCAACTTCTATAGAGTCTCTCAAGATGCTAAAACCGAAGCACTATTAAAAACTACTTTTGGATTCAATTCTATCCTTCCTAGTAGTTTTACGATGGCTGTCAATAAACCCGACTTGATTTGGCTAAGGCAAAGTATTCATCGAACAAAACAAGACACTGAGATAGGGTTACTTTTCTATTCTGCCGACTATAGTGACACATCACAGCTTAGTCAAAAAAACCTGATGGCACTTCGTGATTCAATAGGCAAGAAGTATATTTTCGGCCCTACCGAGGGAAGCTACATGTTAACGGAGAATGAGGTCATTCCAGTTAAAAGCTATGTACTCAATAACTCAACCTCTCCTTATGTTCGGGTATCTAAAGGTCTTTGGGCTATGGCTCACGATTTTATGGGAGGCCCCTTTGTTCAATATGCCTTCTTATCCCCTGATAAAAAGAAGATTATCTGTGCTGAAGGATATATCTACAATCCTAATGGCGAGAAACGTAATATGATGATTCAGGTTGAATCAATCCTCAGATCAATTGAATTTGTGACACCTGAGAAGAAATAGGCTCATAAAAATCTTAAAAAAAGAGCGACTCAACAGAGTCGCTCTTTTTGCTTTTTATAACGGATCAGACTTAACCAAGACCTAAACTTCAAAAATCTTTAAATGCCTTGCACGGAATTTATCATCTTTGTAATCGAAAAGTGAATTTTAATCAAATATCTTGTAAAATGAGAAGATATATCCTGTCAATAGCGGTTGTTCTTTTCCTGGGAGTGACTGCCTTGCCCCTGAGTGGTCAAGAGAAAAAGCATCTGACTCCCGCTGATGCTGCCTATCAAAACCCTGTACTCTATGCAAGAGGTCTATCAGCTCTGCAGTGGATTCCTGAATCAAATGACTATTCTTTTATCTCTAAGAATAAGCTGGTTGTAGCCGATGCCTCAAATGGAAAGAGCGATACCATTTTGAATTTATCAGAGTTAACAGATCTCTTTGCAAAGCTTACTCTGAAAGCTCCCTCCAGGTTTCCTGCGGTTAACTTTAAGAATCGTAATGAGATCTTAATTCAACGCGATAAGGTTTTAGTATCTATAGACTTGAAGTCTAAACAAATCAGGAAGGTAAGCGAATGGCCCGCCGATGCCGCTAATCTGGATCTGGCTAATAATACCCATTATGCAGCCTTCACGAGAAAGAATAATCTGTTGGTGGTAGTTGGATCAGATACGGTTAATATCTCGAAAGAGTCAAACCCGGAGATCGTTTATGGTGCTGAGAATGTGCATCGTAATGAGTTTGGTATCTCGAAAGGAACCTTCTGGAGTCCTGATGGTAACAAGTTGGCTTTCTACCGAATGGATCAGACCATGGTTACTAATTATCCTTTGGTTGATATAAATCCCAGACCCGCCGAGCTGAATAACATTAAGTATCCTATGGCAGGTATGAATAGCCATCAGGTTACTGTTGGTGTTTATGATACCCGTAATCAATCGGTTATCTATCTTAAAACCGGAGAACCGGTGGATCAGTATTTGACTAACGTTACCTGGAATCCTGAAGGTACTGAAGTATGGATTGCCGTTCTAAACAGAGATCAGAATCATTTAAAACTAAACAGATATAGTGCTCTGACGGGCGAATTTCTATCAACAATACTTGAGGAGAAAAACGAAAGGTATGTTGAGCCAGAAGAGGGACCCTTCTTCCTGACCGGAACAAAAGGCGAATTTTTATGGTTGAGTGAACGCAATGGATATAATCATATCTATCGTTATACTACAGAGGGGAAACTAGTTAAGCAACTAACCGATGGTCCATGGGTGGTATTATCCATTGATCTGTATAATCCTAAAACAGGAATGCTCTATTTCACCTCAACTAAAGAGTGTCCTCTGGAGAAAAATGGGTATAGCCTGAATCTAAAGAACGGCACCATGAAGAGGTTAACACCAGAGCATGGTAGTCACTCAGTTAAGTATAGTTCTGACGGAAGTTATATAGTTGATCAATGGTCTAGTACAGATGTAGCTTTAGCTCAACTCCTAATCAAAACGGATAACTTAAAATCAAAGGAGCTTTTTAGAGCAAAGAGTCCTGTGGCTGATTATGATATGGGTCAAACCAAGTTGTTTACCCTTAAGAATAAAGAGGGCATAGATCTTTGGTGCAGAATGATAACCCCTCCTGATTTTGATTCTACCAAGAAGTACCCGGCCATAGTATATGTTTATGGCGGACCTCATGCTCAGTTAATAACAGACAGTTGGTTAGCCGGAGCAGGATACTATTTGAATTATCTTGCGTCAAAGGGATATGTTGTCTTTACTCTTGATAATCGTGGTTCAGCAAACAGAGGCTTTGAATTTGAGAGTGTAATTCACAGACAATGTGGTAAGCTTGAGATGGAGGATCAAATGACCGGTGTAAACTGGCTTAAGGGTCATAGTTGGATTGATTCAGAGCGTATAGGTGTAGATGGATGGAGCTATGGTGGCTTTATGACAATCTCATTAGCATTAAACTATCCGGATGTCTTTAAGGTTGCAACAGCAGGAGGGCCGGTTATTGATTGGAAATATTATGAGATTATGTACGGTGAGAGATACATGGATACACCGGAGACTAATCCTGAAGGCTTTAAGAATAGTTCACTACTCGATAAAGTTACCAATCTTAAGGCTCGTTTGATGATAATTCATTGTACAACTGATCCGGTTGTGGTATGGCAAAATAGCCTGAGCTTTGTGGATGCCTGTATCAAAGCCGGGGTATTGATTGATTATTTCGTTTATCCGGGACATGACCATAACGTGGCAGGCCCTGATAGAACCCATTTAGTTAGAAAGATAGAAGATTACTATAAGCGAAATCTATAATCTGATTTACTAAAAGGCTAACTCAATTCGAGTTAGCCTTTTGCATTTGAAACGTTTCGAAGTAATCAACATTAAAAATAAACAGAGGCAACTATTTCGAATCTATGTTATTTATATCTTTGATAGGTCTCATTATCAATAAATCTTAAACAAATCAATTAATCTGTCTATGAATTTTAAGTTTACTTTTTCAATGGTTCTATGGATGATTGGTCTCTCTGTTGCTGCTCAGCAGACCGCACCAACAATGCCACTTACACATTGGATGACGCCAGATGAAATCCTAAGAAAACACGAGATAGGAAAGAACTTTGTACCTACAGCCCCCCCTCCTGCCCCTGTGTTCAGTGTGGCAGAGTTTATGCCTAGCGAGGAGGTATTGATCAGATACCCTTTTGGAATTCCGATGTCTTTGATAAAAGATCTTGCGGCACATGGCAAGATGATGACTATCGTTAAAAGTGAGAGCGAAAAGACTACGGTCATTAATCAATATACTAGTAATGGAGTCAATCTTGCTAATTGTGAGTTCTTGATCACTCAGACTGATAGCTATTGGACGCGCGACTTTGGTCCCTGGTATGTTATAGATGCTGATTACCGTGTAGGAATTGTCGATTTTCCTTATAACCGCCCGCGTCCTAATGATGATGAGGTGCCTAAAGTCCTTGCCAATCAGTTAAATGTTCCTTTGTTTGGAATGAATGTAAGCCACACCGGTGGCAACTACATGAGTGATGGTATTAGTATGGCCGCTTCTACTGATCTGGTTTGGGAGGAGAATGGTAATGATAGTACTACTGTTAAGCAGCTTGTGAAGGACTTTCTCGGTATAGAAAAGTACCATGTAAGACCCGATCCTAACAATACCTATATCGATCATATCGACTGTTGGGCAAAGTTCTTAGATACTGACAAAATATTGATTCGTTCTGTTCCGCAATCTCATCCGCAATATGATGAAATAGAAGTTGCAGCTGCTTACTGGCAAAGCGCAATCTCATCGTATGGAACGCCGTATCAGGTTTTCAGGGTAAATACTCCGAACAATGAGCCTTATACAAACTCATTGATTCTAAACAAATACGTTTACGTTCCAATAAAGGGATCTGCCAACGATGCACCTGCATTAGCGGTTTATCGTGATGCTATGCCGGGATATACTGTTACCGGTTACATCGGCAATGCATCAACACCTTGGGAATCGACTGATGCTCTTCATTGTCGTACTCACGAAATGGCAGATAGGGGTATGCTCCTGATTCGTCATATTCCTATTCTGACTCAAAAGCCTGCTGATGAAGATTATCTAATTCAGACCGATATCATTCCAATAAGCCAAAGAGGACTATATGCTGATTCCTGTTTTGTAAATTACAGCGTTAATCAGGGAGCATGGCAAAAAGTAGCTTTAATCCATGAATCGGGTTATATATACAAGGCTTTGATTCCAAGACAACTTGAAGGCAGTCAGATCAGCTATTATATTCATGCCGCCGACTCATCAGGAAGATCAGAGAATCATCCCTATATCGGACAACCCGATCCTCATAAGTTTGTAGTTGGTCCTGCAATCCATCCGCATATTGCCTATACACCATCGTCTATCGATACTTTGACCGAACCCGGTGTTAGTGTGAGTGTAACCATCGAGTTACAGAATACCGGTGCTGCAGCTCTTGATTGGTCGTTTATCACCGCAACCGGTGCCTCATGGATAGTACCTACTCAGTCAACAGGTGTTATAGCTGTCGGAGGAACCTCCAGTGTAGTAGTAAATCTAAATCCTGGTTCTTTAACCACCGGTACACTTGATGGTTACCTGAAGATAGCATCTAACGATCCAGATAGAGAACTTGATTCTATTCATGTGGTATTAAAAGTTACCAATCACATTGGCATAGAATCAGTATCAATGCCTGCGGTTGCACTCTATCCAAATCCATCAAACGGAGTATTTGACATTCTACTCGATGCAAACATCGCCGGAAGAGCAGTAGTTAGACTAATCTCTTCAAATGGTGAAATCTTTGGTAAGATGTTGAGTATTGACCTGAAAGAGGGCGAAAATAAGATCTCATCAACAATGATTGCGGAGAATTTACCAGCAGGTATCTACTTCTTGCAGTTGAGTCAGAAGGGGCATCAACTCAACAGGAAAATTGTTATCACTAATTAGCGATGTGAATGCCTAGATTCTTTTTTACCGGAGCATGGGCTATACTTTTGATTCTGTTATTTCCAAAGACTGTTTTAAGCCAGTCAGTTGATACCAGAATTGATAATATGGGTTACTGGATTAAGTTAGCCAGAGAAGGAAAGATTCCATATAGCCCAATACTTCCTGTGAAAAAGCACAAAAAAGGAGAAGGTCAGATAAGAGGGTTGTCCGAGCCATTCGGGCAGCCCTCCCCTGATCAAAGAATTGGTGATAAAGAGATGATGCTATCTGAGAATTCAGTTGGTATTACGAAAGATGGAGAGCGGATCATAGTATCATCAAATAGTAATCTTAATCCGGCAAAAGAGATATACGGAGCAAATCGGTTTGAATCAGAGGATGCCGGAGAAGAGTGGGAAGGAGAGGTAGAGGGAGTTGGTGGAGAGAATAACGGCGATCCTGCAATTGGAATTGCCCTCGATGGCACAACGTATGTAGGCAGGATAGGCCAGAATAGATGTCAAACGGTTGCGGTTAGATTGCCCGGAGGTGATGAGTGGAACGAGACTCAGGTTAGTACTCTTTCGGTTCCAAATGAGATTCATGATAAAAATCACCTTGCGGTAGACCATAGCCCGGGTAGCTCATGCCTCGGGAATGTCTACTCAGCATGGACTGTTGTCAATAATGTTGCAGGACTTTATGGTCATGTGTTTTTAGCCAGGTCAACAGATAGGGCTAATAGTTTTAGTCAACCCATTAATCTGTCGGCAGGGGTAGAGGGAATAGTTTATAATCATGGCGTTAACCTCTCTGTTGGGGTTAATGGTGAGGTTTATGCCGTCTGGGCGGGCTATCAGACATGGCCGTCGGATGAAAATGCACTTCTTTTCACCCGTTCATTGGATGGGGGTGTGACCTTTGAGAATCCAAGAAGGATAGGTCCTCAAATCAGAGGGGTAAGATTGACTGGTCTGGCTGCGCCCATTCGTACAAACTCATTTCCGGTAATGGCGGTTGACCTGAGTGATGGACCAGATAGAGGAAACCTCTATATTGTCTGGACTAATTACGGAAAACCGAATGAGAATGTGGGACCGGCTCCGGAGGTTTACTTTATAAAAAGTACCAATCAGGGTATGACATGGAGTGAACCGATTAAAGTAGCCTCTGCGGGCACAGCCGATGGCGGAGAGCGTTTCTTCCCATGGATAACCTGTGACCCTGTAACTGGAAAGTTATTCGTGATCTTTTATGATTCGAGAGGCCTTACCGCCGGCGATTGTCGGGTTTGGGTCGCTGCATCAAATGATGCCGGAGAGTCCTGGATAGATTTCCCAGTATCAGATGAAGTATTTAGTCCGGTGCCAATTCCCGGCTTAGCGATGGACTATTTTACAGATTATATTGGCATCTCGGCATACAATGATCTGGTTATTCCCGTCTGGACCGATAATAGAGACGGGGTGGCTGCCAGCTGGTGTTCTCCTTTCAGGGCACATCAGGGAGGGTCGGAAGAGGGGGTTACCATCAGGCGGGTTCAGATTTTGAAGAGAGATTCAATTAAAGGCCTTTTAAGCGTCGATCATGTTGAGGCTGGGGGTGAGTTCTATCTGCGTCCTGTTTTGGTCAATCCGGGGCTAAAATCGTCGAATAGGGTAAAATTAGAGGCACTTAATCATACCGCCGGGGTCGAGCAATTGACCTTTCGGGATACTATCGTTTCACTTAATGCAGGAGATACGCTGGTTAGCAGTGTTATGTGGCGATTTAAAGCCGATTCTTCTATCAGCATGTCAAAGGATATTAAAATTGACTTTCTCTTTTCAGTGGTTGATCTAGAGGAGGACTCTTTTGAACAGCAAGAAGACTCACCTGTAAGCTGGAGGTATACCTATTATGCCCCACTTTGGAGCTCCTCACCCAAGGTTTTAAGATGCTATTTATCAAACGAGAGTATTAATGCTAATGGGGTTCCCGAAAAAGGTGAAACATTCAGGATAAACTGGGTTGTCACTAATAGTGGCAAAACAGTTATGCCATCTACGATTGCGAAAAATAGTCTTACAGAGAATACACTGGTTTATCCGGCTCTCTCATCCTCGAATATTCCTTCACTAGCCCCGGGAGATACAGTGGTACTCTCCTTTGAATCCGGGGTCTATCCTAAGGCGAAGTGTGGAGATCGTTTTCGCTCTAAGCTGAGTTTTTTACGAGATAGCAAAGAGGAGGTCTTCAGTCGTACCTGGCAACTCTGTTCGCTGCAAGAGGATTGGGAAAATAAACTTGACGGGGTATTACCCTGGATACTTAGTAGTGATTCAGCATGGGTAATTGATGACATTGAGAAGAGATCTGGCAGATACTCTTTACGAAGCGGTTCGATTGATGATTTAGAGAGTACATCATTCAAGTTGAACTATTATGTTGAAAAATCAGACTCAATCAGCTTTTGGATAAAGACCAGTACAGAGCGGAATTGCGACTATCTGACCTTTTTTGTCAACGACACTATCCGCGGCTCATGGAGTGGTTTTACCAAGTGGAAGCAAGTCTCAACTGCTCTTAAGGGTGGATATAACCGATTGGAGTGGAGATATAGTAAAGATCTCTTCTCAACGATGGGCAAGGATGCCGTATGGGTTGATGATATTGTTCTACCCCCTGCTAAGGCCAGTAAGGTTGAGATAATCTCTGATTCGGTTATTTGTTATACTGACTCGCTTATTTTGATGGGGTTATCGAAGGAGGCTGTTGAAAGAGTCAGATGGAGATCAGATGGTGATGGCCTCTTTCTTCCAAATGGTTTGAGTGGGCTGGGTTACAGACCCGGCGTGAATGATAGGGCAGAGGGGGAAGTTAACATCTGGGTAGTCGGTTATGGCCTACTATCCGAGGTATCAGATACACTTCATCTGAATCTTCCGAAAGAGGCATCGATAAGGTTGGATACAACTCTCTGTGAATACCAGAAGATTGAATTTAAAGCTCCTGATGGGAGTAGTAATTGGGTTTGGTCTGATGGAACCGTCAATTCATGGAACCTGGCTGATTACATAGGATTAACCCAGGGTAAGACAGATAGTTTATATCTCGAATTTAAGGATAGGTATGGTTGTCCCGGATCCGGATTATTTACTATAAAACAGGGTGAGTGCATGGAAAACCAAGATCCCTGGTTTGTTGTAGACGATGGGTTCATAATCGTAAGTTCTTCCTATTGCGATCCCGGATACTATCTGGTAGAGCTCTTTGATTTAGGGGGAGCCCTGATCATCAGCGAAAGGATTTTACATCAGGGGGGTACTATGCATCAGAAGGTCTATTCAACGAATGGTAAGAAGGGAATAGTGATTGGCAGGGTTACCACTCCGATAGGTGTGCAGCATGCAAATAAAGTAAGTTTCTAAGGTAGCTCTCACAGGATTGCCTTTGGAATGAAATCATTGAGCGTTTAAAAAAGGGTCGTTTAACGAGAGTTTATAAAAGAGTCGGTATCCTCCGGCGTTTTTCCCCACTTGCTTTAGTAAGGTATTGATCAATAGATGTATATCGGGTAATAATCTTATTAGTAATAAACTTATTACTAATAAGATTATTACTCAGTTCTCTTTATGCTATCTTTGCAAAAACAAAACCGCATAAAACTATGGAGAACAGACCTTTTGTTTTTGGTAAAGCGGCATCCGGAGAGAATTTTACCGATAGAGAGAAAGAGGCAATCCGATTACAGTCCAATTTTAGAAATGGAGTGAATACGATATTGATCTCGCCGCGCAGGTGGGGTAAGACCTCGTTGGTAAAGAAGGTGGGTAAGCTGGTAGAGTCAGACAGACTAAAGGTGGTTTACATAGATATCTTTGCTTGTCGTTCAGAAGCTGATTTTTATAAGAGTTTTGTTGAGGCAGTCTTAAAACAGACCTCCTCTAAGTTTGATGAGTTGCTGGAAGATGTGAAGATGTTTTTATCGAATATCAGTCCGAAGTTTACTATAGCTACAGACCCAATGACTGATTTTTCGATATCATTAGAGTTAAAGTCAAAGGATAGAGATATAGTGGAGGTGCTTCAGTTGCCTGAGAATATAGCGAGGAAAAAAGAGATACAGATAGTGGTGTGTATAGATGAGTTTCAGCAGATTGCAGAGTTTAGTGATTCAAAGGTATTTCAGAAACAGTTGCGGACGGTATGGCAGCATCAGTCATCGGTCTCTTACTGTCTGTTTGGTAGTAGAAAGCATTTAATGAATGAGCTTTTTGAGAAAAGGAGTCTTCCGTTGTATAAGTTTGGAGATGTTATGATATTACCAAAGATTCCGACATCAGATTGGATTGAGTATATCGTGCAACGTTTTGAAACGACAGGGAAGCGTATATCGAAAGAGTTGGCGGAGGCTATTTGCAGCATGGTTGAAAATCACTCCTCTTATGTTCAGCAGTTATCCTGGTTGGTATGGATTCAAACGGATGGTGAGGCAACTGAGCATGATTTTCAGAGAGCCTGCCAGGATTTAATAGACCAGAATAGTCTGTTATTTGAGAGACAAACAGAAAATCTATCGTCGTATCAGATGAATTTCCTGAGGGCATTGGTTGATGGATTTCAGAGTGAGTTTACAACGGCAGAGATGTTGAACAGGTATCAGTTAGGATCTTCGGCGAATGTCTCGATTATAAAGAAGGCTTTGGTTAAGAAAGACCTTATTGAGAATGAGAATAAGATGATCACCTTGGTAGATCCGGTTATGAAGGTCTGGTTAAGGCAGAAGTTTTTAAAGACATAATAGATTAGAGTTTTTGCTTATAGATCTTAATAGTGCTTGATAAGCAGGGTACCGGGAATGGGTCTGAAGAGTACTATAATTGCATCGTTGCCACGACAACCATTGGAATCAGTTACCTGTACCTGATACTCACCGCTGGTAGACACCTGAAGGGTTTGTTGGTTCCATCCATTATTCCAATGATAAGAGTTAAAGCCGCTACCGGCATCGAGCTGTAACGGGTTTCCGCTGCACAAAGTGGTATCATTTCCGAGGTTAGGTTGGGGGAGAGGTTTTATCTCGACATCGTGGCTTAGTGTACCACTTGCACCGGCAGTCCATGTAGTGAGGGTAACTGTAAAGGTTCCGGGAGCAGTGAATATATGGGTGGTTGAGTCTTGCGAGGAGGTATTAAATGAGCCTGAAGCAGGATCTCCAAAGTTCCAGAAAAGAGAGTCGTAACCAGAGATTTTTATTGGTGAGAAACGAGTTGTATCGTTAAAACAAAGGTTTTCAAATTGAAAAGAGAGCGGGTTAAAGAAGCTTTGAATAAAGGAGGGAAGACCCAATGAACAATACCCCACAGTAAGATTAATGGCATTGGGTTTCAGACCACAACCTTTTCCGGCAATATTGGGGTAATTAATAAGACTGAGTGTTGTTTGGGTTGTAGAAGAGAGATACATCTTACCATCAGGTCCCAATTGTAGAGATCCTCCGCCATTGACCATACCAACAAGAATTTGAGAGGCTACTATGGTTGCAGAGTCGCCTGATGAGAGATCCGCCTGATATACAGATGAGCCAGCCAAAGTTCTATAATAGAGCAATTGTGAGTTAGGTGAGAATTCGGTACCATAGTAAGAACTCGTATTTGTAAAGCCGACCACCGGCCCGATTACCTGGCCGGTTGTATTATTAAATCCGAAAATTTCCAAGCCTAACTCATAAGGACAGGATAGACGGCTCCCATCGGGTGACGCTTTCATATAGCCAGCATAGTTACTGCTGTGTATAGATCCAATGTGAGAGGCTACATAGATTGTTTTTATTCCGGTTGCCATCACTTGAAATGCACAGAAAATATTGTTATTTCTTTGATGGGTGATCACCCAATAATCGGTGTTGTTTGCATGTCGTACAGCGGTGATTTGTTCCGTAACATTTCCTGATAGTTGTATATTTTTCTCAAGGCTATCTATTGCTCCAAGACCGTTATCGAGTTCCATATTAATTAAAGAATATCGTAGTCCACTCATTCCAGACGCAGAAGGAACGGTAAAGATGTAATAAAGGTGATTTGATCCTGGCTTAGGAATCGCAATGCAGCTCTGAGTGGCATCAGAGCTCCCCATTAGACCTGTGCCGTTGGGCATTACCACATGGTTTCTGTTATAGACTACACTACCATCGGAATAGAAGAGTAGGTTTCCGTTTGCATCACTAATAGTAGCGCAACCTTCTGTAGTCGCGATGGCGCTGTTGGTAACAGAGACCGGTATGCCATCGGGCGTGTTGAAGGTGATACCGGCATTGTAACCAAAATACCAGTTGTAAGCCTCCTTTTGGGCGAATATTTCAGGCAGTGAAAGCAAAACTATTAATACCATCAACTGCACTCTAAGGATAATACCTTGAAATAGATTTTGGGGTTGGTTCATTATTAGGGAAGAGCAATACCAAAATTATAAAATCAATAGACAAATGTATTATTCTTTTGGAAAAAAGATAGATAATAGTTGTATTTATTTCGTTTTTCGGAGACGAAGTTGTATGGTTAATTGTATTTCAGTCACTTAAACATCGCATTAGATCGTGACATTGTAACCTTCTGATTTTCTAAGTTCCTATTGTTCCTCTCCCGTGAAGGGGGCCGCAATGAACGGATATAAAGAGAGCATCCGGCACTTGGAAGTCAGATGTCAGTAGCTGTTCGGTGCTTGCAAATCTTTGAATTCTTGAATTTTGAATTTAGCCAGCGGCCAGTAGCCAGCAGCTCATGTCTCTTTCAACATCTCCTCAACTTCTCCTCGACATCCTCTCAATATACTGTCAATACCCACTCTATATCCTCTACCTATACGGTTCCTATCTTACACGAGTTTATAGGGAGAGGA
>JAJTBW010000194.1 GCA_021286705.1 Sphingobacteriia bacterium | reverse complement strand
GGCATAGAGGCGGAGAGGCGGGGTGTTTTGGCCTTTTATTTAGGGTGTCCCTGTTTCGAAGTCAGGAAAGTCAGGAGAAACTTCTCAAGAAATCAAGCTGAAACGAAAAACAAGGAGGGCACCCATTACTGGATGCCCTCCTGATATATTTATGAAAGTGAAGGAAAGACGAGATATCTTATTTTATAAATAAAATCTTGGTGGTTGCTGTTTCTGTCCCATCTTCGTCAGTAACAAACACAAGATAGACTCCGGTTTCAACCTTCTCATTATGCATGTTCTTCCCGTACCAGATTGCCTGCCCACCATCTGCTCTGGTCTCATATACGAGCGCTCCGCTGATATCGGTAATCTTGACCCAGGCATTAGAGGTTAATCCTTTAATGGCAATTGGGCCATTATAATCAGGCTTTACCGGATTTGGATAAACTAACAGATTGTCATTGGTTTCGTTACCCTCGGTGGCACTACCTTTAAAGCTGACAACACCCTTAGGGGTTCCAAAATAGACATTCCCTTTAGGATCAATAACAATATCGTTAATTGCATTATCAAGCAGTGGGCTGTTTTCTGAGGTAAAGTGATAGATCTCTTTAGTACCGTCTGGGCTTAACAAGTAAGCTCCGGATCTTTCAGTGCCGACCCATTTATTGTTTGCACCATCAACAGTAATGACAGTAACAGCTTCGTTATCGAGAAGATATTGATTATATCCATCAAGTGTTATAACCGGACGTTGAGCATCGATATTTACGTTACCTGCAAGTACAGAACCAGGGTTGTAAATAATCGCAATACCACTATTTGTTCCAATCCATAGCTCACCATCCAGATCTTCAGCAATTGATTGGACTTTATTATTTGGTAAAGCTCCATTCCCGGTTGCACCAGTCAGGACTCTTACCTTAGTTCCTGTTGTACTGGCTTCATTATAGCAGACAAGGGTTTGATCTTTACGCATAGTTAGCCATTTTTGACCATAGCTATCACACATAATTCCCAGAACATCGTTGTCTTTACCGCTCAGACTACCTCCAAGGTAGTGAGATACCCAAGTGCCATCAGGTTTACGTTGAGCAATTAAGTCAGTAGAGCCTGAATTAGCCACCCAAAGGTTCTTGTTAGCATCAAGAGCCAATCCGACAATATAAAGCCTTTGTGAGCTATTCCAAAAAGGCTTCATTGGGGTATTTGACAGATTATATATATTCGTCAGTTGGCCATCGGTCAATTCGACAACACCATAACCATACATCGCTATCCATGCCTTCTTTGCAGAGGCATCAGCTGCGACATCCAGGGCATCTAACATCGTATCAAAAGCGGGGATGTACTTTCTTCTAATATAGCTCCAGGTTGAACCATTATAAGCACTAACGCCATCCGTAATATATAAACCTCCCCATGCCGAGTTTTTACCACCATGGGCAATATACAGGTTTTCGCCATCGTGGGTTAAGCCATAAACGTTGCTAGAATAGGGGCCAGATGGGGCGATAATCTCGCCGGTATATCCAAAGTTGGTGACCTTAACAAATCCATTTTGGCGATCAGCCATCCAGACAGTGCCATCAGAGGAGACATCTACACCAGCCGGAGTACAACCGAAACCACCGGGGTTATATATACGATAGTCTGTTTTAAGATCCGTTTTGTAAAAATCAACGGCTCCGTCGTAAGAAACAGCTAACCGGCCATCCTTAGTAGTTTGAATTCGTCTGATTTCATAAAAATTATCAATAACCAGTTTAGTCCATTTAGACTCAGAAGGGTTATAGAAGAAGAGGGTATCATCATTATAGTTAGGGCCGGGATATTGAATGCATAACAGATTATTCCACCAAACAGCACTTCCCCATAAAGTTACCGGGGTATTCTGCAATTTACTCCAGGAAGAGTATAAAGCAATCAGAGGATCTGTTAAAGAGGCCTTTCTTATACCATCTGCAGTACTTGCATAAACATCCGTATTGCTAAATGCAAGATCATAAACTTCAAGATTTGAACCTGTTTCGCCAATGATATAGGTATCTTTAACCTCTCTCTTTGTCAGGTCAAGAACAACAATACCAAAACCACAAGCCAGCCAGGCTTTATCACCTCTTATAAGAACCCTATATATTGTTTTGTTACCAAGAATATTCTTTCTCTTAATATCGCTAATATTGATTATTCCATCGGGAGTAATGAGATCAATATTTGCATTGGAATAAGCCACAACAAGCGTCTTCACATCACTACTATAGGCGATGTCAGTCAATTCAGAATCACTAAGTCCGTTGACTTTATTATACCTAACGATGCCACTGTAGTTCTTATCGTAAGCAACTAACGCATATTTTGTTGCACAGTAGACTCTATCGCCAGCTTCAGCCGTATTGATACCGGTCTTATAAGGCAAATGATCAGTCCATTGGAAGAGAGCACCATCCTGAGCAAAGAAGGGTATGCTTAGCAGACTTAAGCATAAAGTAAAGAGTAATCTCATGTCTTGGTATTTTTCTATATCAGTTCATTCAGACACAGTAACGCAATAAAATCCGGTTTATTTTAATGGCTTCAATTGAGCATCCTGATCAAGTCGAGCCTTAAGTTTATCTATAAATTGAGCCATATCTTCCTGTCCATACAATACGAGATCTTTATAGACAATAATGGGATACATAGCACCTACATTCTGTTTTCCGGCGGCACGTGATACAAGGCTTAGCATTACCTCCCTATTACCAGCTTCACCCAAATCAAGTTCATCAAATGCAATCTCCTTCGTCTTTAACAACTCTTTACCTGTAACACATCTACCACATCCTTTATTTGAGTAGACTAAAACGCCCTTTGCCGCCACTGAATCAACCTGATGCAGAGTATAGACTTTTGATTTAACAAGAGACTCGTTGATAACAGTTTGAGCATTGACTCCTAAAGAGAGTGTGACCAGTAAAATGATCGTAAAAATAGTTCTTGACATAGTAAGCATTTTTCTACAAAGTTATAGTTCTTTAGGAATAGAGTAGATTGAATAGCTAAATCAATCTTTATACTTTCTTTATACCTACCTATCTTTTCCTTACAAGAAACTTATACCGGCCAAAATACCTTTGCCGAAAAGAAAAAACTATGATTTCGGCATTAAGCATCCTTATCTATCTCGGCTCACTGATTCTGTTAGCTATACCATTAGGGTATTTCATTGCAAACATCTTTCAGGAATCACCATCCTCCAGATTTAGGTTTCTCAATCGTGCAGAGCGATGGGTCTTTAAGATTATCCCCATGCAGCATCAAGAAGAGATGACATCATTGAACCCGACTCTTCCAAGCCAATCTATCTCATCACAGAGGCAGGCATAGGTTATCGATTCTCAGATCTTTAACAATCTAATCCTATCCTCTGTGATTATTACGGCAAATGTGAAGTTATACAATTCGCTCAATCTTTGAACGCTTTGGATAATTGATTACAAGAGGCACTGTCTCCTCCTTAACATTACTAGTATCAAGATTAAGAGCTCTTATATCACTTAGGCCAAATTTGGCTATTACACCATACATATTCATAATCAACTTTTGAAGCCAGGTAAACTCTGCCTCATAGTTATGAACACGATGAATGACAATAAACCTGAAATCTGCCTGCATATTTGCCTTCCTTAAACTAGGATAACCGCTTAATGAATCAAACTTCCCTTCAGCAACTAAGTCCTCAATAACCTGCCTAAAATATTGATTGATCAAGGGTTGAACTCTAAAGCCTAACCGAAATTCGACACGACATAACACATTCGGGATTAGCTCTTCAACCGAATATTTCAAACTATAGGGCTCATCAATATAATGCACATGTAAAATCCAGTAATGGTCTGCTCTCTTAGGATGCTTGTGCAACAATGAATAGATAATCTTATTTTCTAAGTCGGTTAAATAATCTGCCTTACTCAGGAAAACTAAGTTTGTAGCATACTTTGGAACACTCGTATCTTCACTAAGGTCTTTGATAACATTGAAATAATCTTTTACCTTAACAAATTTCAGCTGCTTATTCTTAATTTTCCGGGCATTGTACCAGACATACATCACCCAGCCAATTAATCCTGCCAGGAGCACAGTTAACCAACCTCCATGCATGAATTTAAACATATTGGAGATCAAAAAGGATCCCTCAATAGACAAATAAGTAATCGCAAAAACAAATATCAATGCGATATTTACTTTCTTCATTAGTAGGTAGCTGAGCATTAGAATAGTCGTCATCAGCATGGTTATTGTGATTGACAGACCATAGGCAGCCTCCATTTTTGAAGAATCTTTAAAATAAATCACGACAAAAACACATGCAAAATAGAGAAACCAGTTTACAAAGGGGATATAAAGCTGACCTTTAACTACTGTTGGGTATTTGATCTTTAAACGAGGCCATAGATTCAAACTCATAGCTTCAGAAAAGATGGTATATGACCCACTAATCAGAGCCTGACTGGCAATAATTGCAGCCATGGTGGCCATTAATACCCCAAAGACCAACATTGATTCGGGCATAATTCCAAAAAAAGGATTGATAATATCCTTCGCCGATTGGTGCCCACTTAATATCCATGCTCCTTGACCCAAATAATTCAATACTAAGCCAGTCTTTACAAATACCCAACTTGCCCTGATGTTTCTGATTCCACAGTGTCCTAGGTCTGAATAAAGAGCCTCTGCGCCTGTGGTACTTAAAAACACCGCACCCATTATTAGAAAACCACTTGGACTAGTAAAAACTAATTTGATGCCTAACCAAGGGTTAAACGCTTCCAGAATCTGGGGGTATTTTAATATTTGACCAACACCAAGTACACCCAGCATTAAAAACCAGAGCATCATAACCGGCCCAAAGAACTTACCAATGTTTTGAGTTCCAAACTGCTGAAAAACAAAAAGCAATGTTAGAATCATTATCACAATAGGCACAACTGGAGTCCCTGGTAATATCATGTCCAACCCTTCAATTGCAGAAACAACGGTAATTGATGGTGTAATCATCCCGTCTGCTATTAAAGCACTTGCCCCGATGATTGCAATAAAATAGAGCCATTTTCTTTTTAACCGTCGTTGTAAAGCATATAAAGCCAATATGCCGCCTTCACCTTTGTTATCAGCTCTAAGCGTAATGATAACATATTTAATGGTAGTCTGTAAAGTGAGCGTCCAAATAATGGCAGATAGAGCACCAAGTATATAATCCCGACTTGTATCCTGGCCCCAGGCAATAATTGCCTTCATTACATACAATGGCGATGTACCTATGTCCCCATAAACAATCCCCATTGTTATTATAATACCCAAAAGACTTAGCTTTTGTATCTTATTCTCATGCAACGAATTACTCATTTCCTTCTTCCTTGTTTTCAGAAAACCGGCAAAGGTAATACTCCGTTTGGTTCTAACAATAAATATTTCAAAAAAAGTGAATTACCCCCCTGAGAACTGCTTACTCATCATAGAAAGATTAAATTTGTAAACCTGTCTTTTCTATTCGGTGATCAGGTTAAATGAAATATAACTCAATCTTACTTAAAGGTTGGTCATAGTTGAAATGAACCTTGTACTTTAATGGTACCACGGAGAACAAATAAAGGTTAAATTAATATCAGATAATGAAAAGAGCTAAAATTGCTGTGATTGGAATTGGTGACTTTGGAGCAGCAATCGCCAGGCGATTAACTCAAAAAGGAGCCGATGTATTAGCTATTGATGCAGATACTGATACTATTGAATCTATTGCTGATGATGTTGCTTACTGTGTTGCTATAGATGCAACCGACTCGAAAGCTCTTTTAGCACAAGAGATCACCGCTTTTGATACGGTCATTGTAGCAATCGGGCAGAATTTTGAGCATAGATTACTTGTTGTAGCTCAATTACTCGATCTGGGGGTTAAAAGAATTATTGCCAGAGCCACAGGAAAGAATCAAAGAAAGATTCTCGAAAAATTAGGAATCCATGAGATTCTCTCTCCAGAAGAGGAGGTTGGTGCCTTGGTTGCTGAAAGACTCTTAATGCCTTCTGTATTTTCTCAATTAAAACTCCCAGACGATTATAGTATCGTGGAGGTTGCTGTACCCGATCTTGCAGTGGATCGATCGATAGCAGATATCGATTTAAGAAATAGATATAACTTAAACCTGATTACACTGAAAATTAAACCCAATCTTAGAGACACCTCCACTACTGATTATCATATTGTCGGGGTACCTGATCCTAATTATATCTTTTCAAAAGAAGACCGCCTTGTACTATTTGGAACAGATAATGACATCCAGCGTTTCTTCGAAGTCAATGATTAAATACCTACCTAATAATATTTGAGTCCTCCCTCAAATGCTAAAGATACTCCTAAACAAGATTACAGAACAAAGAAGGCTCTGGCTATATCACAGAAGAGAACCTTTAAAATATTGGCTAGATAGGGCTAATATACTTGTCTCCTTATGTGGATTCTCATCTGTAATTCTGGGTTTTGGTTTTTATCTTTCTGACTTCTCGCTGCAACTTATCTTGACAACCATCCAAATCAGTATTTGGTTTTACTTCTTGAAATATTTGATCCTGTGGGTAACTGACCTCCACCCAAAAACCTATTTCCGCAATAATTGGTTTGGTATATTACTCGTTTCATTGGTGACCGTTGGCCAAATGGCAAATTGGATCTTTGGAAATAATAATCTTGCACCACTGCCATACCTTCAACAAGACTCTGATCTCTCAACCTACTATCTAATTGGCCTTCAGCTCTACTTTTTGGTAATGGTGTTGAACGAGATAGGACAATTAGCCCCATGGATCGGAAAGATTCCTATCGGTCCATCAGGGTTAATGGCAATTTCATTTATCTTTCTGATACTGTCAGGCTCATTGCTATTAATGATGCCACGAATGACCTATGCTGGTGGAATCAGGTTTACAGATGCTCTCTTTACATCTACCAGTGCCTGCTGTGTTACAGGATTAAATGTACTGGATATACCAAAAGTGTTCACAACTCGAGGACAGGCAATGCTAATGTTGCTGATTCAGCTCGGAGGGTTAAATGTTCTCTCATTCGCAACATTCTTTGCAACTTTCTACCGACAGAATCAGGGTTTACGATTTCAAGTTGTGTTACGTGATATAGTTACCGCTGGTAAAACCGCCGATACTAAAAGTATTCTTCGACGTATCATCCTGTATTCGGTAACTATAGAGCTAATTGGTGCATTTCTTCTTTTTCACCTTTGGTCCCCGTGGCTTGAGGGACAACCATTAAAACATCAATGGTTTACTGCTCTGTTTCATGCTATTTCTGCCTTCAATAATGCTGGGTTTTCCATTTTCTCAAATAACTTAGCCGATTCAATGATTTTGGGTAGCTATGGTGCTCAGTTTGTTATAGCTCTACTTATAATACTTGGAGGACTGGGTTTTATCGTTCTACAAGATCTGTTTTCATATCAAGCAATTAAAGATCGACTTGACCACCCCTGGAGAAAATACAAACCCTTAACAAAG
>JAJTBW010000193.1 GCA_021286705.1 Sphingobacteriia bacterium | reverse complement strand
TTTACTATTATTGCATATCACAAAACGTGGTAATCCTCACCGTCTTAACAAATGGTTTAAAGGACTTCAATTGCTCTCCTCTGCCTTGTTTAGTCTTGGACATGGAGGTAATGATGCTCAAAAGGTAATGGGAATTATTGCTGCTGCTTTGATGGTTTACTATAATGGTGTTGATGCATCTCAAATTCCGGAGTGGGCCAGAATAGGCACTGTTGATGGGAAGATTCATCATATCCCTGAGTGGATTGTCTTAGGTTGTTATACAGCAATTAGTACCGGAACTTTGTTAGGTGGCTGGAAAATTGTCAGAACCATGGGAGGTAAAATCACAAAGATTACCCCTTTTGAAGGTGTAGCTGCTGAAGGTGCTGGTGCTGTTCTCCTGTTTGGAACTGAAGCCTTTGGTATTCCTGTTAGTACTACTCATACTATTACCGGTGCAATTATGGGTGTTGGCTTAACTAAGAGAATCACCGCAGTTAGATGGGGTGTGACTATCAATCTGCTTTGGGCTTGGGTTCTCACTATCCCTGTTTCTATGATTCTCGCTGCTGGGGTATATTACATTGTTAGTCTATTTATTTAATGCCGCTTAAGAAAAGCTAAGGAAATTTAGTTTATCTATTATACTGAGAGAGAGGCTTCATCTAGTGTTGCCTCTCTCTTTCTTTATACATATGAAAACATCCGTTTGAAGGTTGAGTGGATGTTGTTATTCTTTTTTTAGATACTTAATTATATCTGGTAATTGCGCTGAAACCATTCCAAGAAGCATTAAGAAGCACCCAAAAGCAGCCCTGATAGTCATTGACTCATTGAGTAGAAAAACTCCTCCTATTACAGCAAAAATAGCCTCAGAGCTTAAAATAATTGCCGCATAGGCTGGATGAGCATCTCGCTGAGCTACCACTTGTAGTGTATAAGCAACTCCTACTGACAGAAGACCACCATAAAGTATAGGCCATTTAGCATCTAAAACGAAATGCCATTCAAAGGGCTCAATGATGTAAGTTGTCAACCCGCTTAAAATAGCAACTACTAAAAACTGAACTGATGAAAGCCTTATCGGATCAATCTTTGGAGATATCCAAGCAATAAAAAGTACATGGTTTGCCCAAAAGAAGGTGCTAAGAAGAACCATTAGGTCGCCTCGCTCTATCGTCATCTGCTCTTTAATACTTAGGAAATACATTCCTATAACAGTTAATACAACCCCAATCCAGATGCTCCAGCCTGTTTTGTGTCTCCAAAGTATACCAATAATAGGTACTAGTACAACGTAGACGCCGGTGATAAAGCCTGCATTACCTGCGCTTGTTGAGACTAATCCAATCTGTTGTAAAGAAGCGCCAAAGAAAAGAATTAGTCCGGCAGCAATTCCACTAAAAAGCTCTGTTTTAGAGAGAAAAGATCTCTTTGCTACTCTTTTATCCATGAAATAGATGACAGGAATAAGAGAAAGACTTCCGATAAAGAACCTTACAGCATTATAAGCAAAAGGACCGATATGAGCCATTCCGGCACGTTGAGCTACGAAGGCAAATCCCCAAATCATAGCTGTTATAAGCATTAAGATATTAGCGCGAGCGGTTGCGGTGGTATGGTTTGACATCTTTATATGAAATGAGTTTTGTTTTGCAGCCTGCAAAGATAGAATCAAAAAAAATACTTCCGGGGCTTCATCCATTGTCTCACGACAAGTTGACGGAAGCAGACCCGGAAGCGGTTTGGCAATCCACGACAAGTTCCTCACGGAGGCAATAGTCATGGTCTCATAGACAACAGGTTATCAATAGACCGGCCCGAAGGCCGGGTATCTTAAATATTTTTATTTCTTATATTTCTCGTTATAGGTCTTTATACCTGAATCGAGGAATTTTACGAATTTATTTACATCTAGATCATAAGCTGATGGTGTGGTCATAAGTTCACCATTCTGTCCCAGAATTACATAGTAGGGCTGGGCATTAACTTTAAACTTACTTATTTGGAAATCAGCATATTTTTTACCTATAGTGGATTTTACTTTGCCATCGTATGTAGATGTTATCCATTCGCTTTCAGGAAGCTCAGTTTTATCATCAACATAGAGTGCAATGACAACAAACTCTTCACGAAGCTTTTTAAGAACAACAGGATCTGACCATACATTGGCTTCCATTTCGCGACAATTAACACAACCGTGACCTGTGAAGTCAATGAATACCGGTTTGTTTAATTGTTTCGCACATTTCATGCCTTGTTCATAGTCGAAGTATCCTTTAAGACCATGGGGCAGATGAAGTTTATCTCCATATTTAGGTGCTTCACATTGTGTTGCATCACTTTTACCTCCTTGAAAAGATGCAGCACTTATATTCTCTCTGACTATAGTGTTTATATCGAAGTCATGGGTAGCTTGTGGTGGTAAGTAACCACTGAGAGCTTTTAGTGGTGCTCCAAACATTCCTGGGATCAAATAGATTACAAAGGTAAAGGTGATTATTGATAGGAAAAGCCTTACTATTCCTATGTGTTTAACGTCAGAATCATGAGGAAATTTTAATTTGCCAAGAAGATAAAATCCCATAAGAGCAAATATTACGATCCAGAAGGCTAGGTATATTTCTCTATCAAGGATTCCCCAATGGTAGGTCTGATCAGCTACCGAGAGAAACTTTAAGCCTAAAGCTAACTCAATAAAACCTAGTACAACCTTAACCGCATTAAGCCATCCGCCTGATTTTGGAAGTGAATTAAGCCATGCAGGGAAAAGAGCGAAAAATGTAAAAGGTAAAGCAAATGCAAGTGCAAATCCAAACATTCCGATGATTGGCTTTAGGATTGCGCCACCTGCTGAAGCCACTAAGATAGAGCCAACCAGTGGACCAGTGCAGCTAAAGGAGACTACAACGAGGGTTAAAGCCATAAAGAAAGCACCAGTTATACCGCCTTTATCTGCTTGAGCATCACTTTTGTTGACGATCCAAGAAGGAAGGGTGATTTCGAACGCACCAAAAAATGAAGCAGCAAAAACCAAAAAGATGACAAAGAACAATACATTTGGTATCCAGTGGGTGCTTAGCCAATTGGCGAAGTTAGCACCGAATACGATGGCCACAAAGGTACCAATAACTGTGTAAATAACAATAATCGATAAGCCATAAACAATTGCCTGTAGCCTAGCTTGCGCTTTACTTTTGTTATCTCCCATAAAGAAACTGATGGTCATTGGAATCATAGGGAAGATACAGGGAGTAAGAATAGCAATTAGTCCTGCCCCAAAGGCCAGCCAGAAGAACCACCACATGCTTTCATTTGACTCACTACCATCCTCAATAGGAATATTGGTAGTGGTAGAATCAGCAATTGCTGGTTTCGCAATCTCTGTAGTGTCCTTATTTGAATCTGCAGCGACTACTGGGCTGCTTGTAGTGGTAGGCGCTTGAGTCGTAGAGGCAACCTCTTCAGTTTTTGAAGCCGCTGTGGCATTTGAATTTAATGTGAATTGGAAATCAACCTCTGCTGGTGGAAGACACTTCTCGTCATCACAGCACATAAACTCAAGAAGACCCTTTATGACAAACTTCTTATCAGTATTTTTTTTAATCTTCTGCTTAAAAACAGCTTTTGTGTTAAAGTAGGGAACCTTCATCTCAAAGTTCTTATCATACTCTTCGATGGGTTTTTGTTCTGTTACTTTTCCAACCACCTTGAAGTCATTCGATGGTTTTATGGAAAAAGAGGTTGGAACAGGCCCTCCTTCAGGTACATATTGAGAATATACGTGCCAACCTTTGTCGACTTTAGCTGTGAAAACCAAAGTAGCATCAGTTGCAGTTTCATTTTCAATAGTAAATGTCCATTTTACAGGTTCCAGAATCTGAGCTTTACTACTTACTATTTGAAATAGCAGTAAAGTCAGTAAGAATAATCGGAAGATAGGTTTATTTATCATGGTAATTTATACTTTCGAGGAAATGACCTAATAGCTTTGGTTAGTCAATGATTTCTTTCTCTTCAGCTTGAATAACCGAAGTCTGGTATTTATCGCTGCTGCGATTAATAACATAAGCTACTATTTTGATGTTTTTTGCAACCCATTTAGAATCTAAAGTAGTTGATGCATATTTTGTAATAATGCTGCCACTGGAAATTCCTTCAGTACTGTTTAATTCTGAACCAAAGGTACCATTTAGATTCCCACGTAATACGTGCATATGCACATAATCATAAATAATGGGCGTATTTCCGGCAAAGGCATCAACATTCTTCTGAGGTGATTGCAGACTGTCTTCAATTATAGCAAAAACGATATTATAAAGCCCTGAGAGGTCTTTTAAGGACTTTACATCTGCAGTAATGTTTAAAAGACGAGTAGATTGATTATAGACCGTTTTAAGCGTGATAGACATTTCAGCCTCTTTTGCTAATTCTAGGTTAACTAAGGTCTCCCATTGATCTTTTCCAAAAACAACTTGTCCGTCTGTAGCTGTGCGATTGATAAGCCCGGCAGGGTTAGATTCAACGCCATAAAATGTATTAAGCTCTTCAGATGTTGCATTTGAGTAACTGGCAGTAAAATCACCAAGTTGATCAGCTTTTGCAAAGTAGCCTGCATGAACACCGATGGTAATAATCCTGTCTGGATACTGAGTAGCCAGATTTTTAGCTATGATAGCAGCTGCAGGGCAGTTTGTGCATTTATGGCCGGTAAAATCTTCAAG
Organism: Sphingobacteriia bacterium; assembly: GCA_021286705.1. Classification (GTDB taxonomy): domain Bacteria; phylum Bacteroidota; class Bacteroidia; order Bacteroidales; family TTA-H9; genus JAJTBW01. The sequence goes on along the minus strand of JAJTBW010000193.1, from coordinate 2,859 downwards.
TAAGACCTTCTTTACCACTTTGGTAGTATCATCACCACCAGTTTGCCCTGATGGCTTTAGGAAAGGTTCATCTATTTTATCACAGGCAGTTATTATAGCTACTGTTGCAAAGGTAAACAGGAGAGATTTTATTATCTTATTCATAGTTAAATAGGCTAAAGATTAGAAACTTGTGGTTAGAGTAAGTGTGAATCCAGTAGCAGCAGGTACTTGACGACAAACGCCACCTACACAAAGAAGGCCCTCACGTTGTCTTCCATACGAAACTGCAATTCTGCTATTCCCTTTAATAAAACCGGCTGACAGATTGTAATAATGAATTTTCTCAAGTTCTCCTTCAGTTGCAGAATGGTCTGAACTAACATCATTGATTCCATAGTTATATTCGTCTTGTACTGCAAAGAACCAGTTGGGAGAGACAGTGTACTCTATGGTTCCAGCAACCCAATTTCCTTTATCCTGTTTTGTAAAGAGCCATTGATTTTCAAATCTGAGTGCATGGCGGTTGTTTAACCTCCATGTTACATCACCAATTATAATCGTTGATTTTACGTTGTCATACTCGTCTTTATGACCCTCCATAACGTTTTTGTTATACTCTTGGAGCATAACTCCTAATGTTCCTTTTAAGGAGTGGTTTAGTTTTTTACCAATCATGACACTTAGGTCAGAGTAGTATAATTCACCGCCAAAAGCAAAGAAATCTGATTTATATCCTAAGGTTCCTGTTTGGTCAATGGCAGTGGCATCATCAACTTGTTGTTTATCGATATTGGTTACCCTACTATAGTTTAGTGTAATCTGAGTACCATATTTTCCTCCAAGAAGGGAGTTTTTAGGAATAGTAAAGTCAACCTGACCCTGTAATGCCATTTCGCCATTAGGTTGTGAAGCGAAAGGATACATCATAGCGAAACTATATTGATGCATCTTTGTCAGAGGAGGCAAAAAGTTGATATCAAGAATCTGACCTGTTTCAGTCATTCTTGATTTGAATCCCATGTTATCAATGCGTTTAAAGCCTCCCATAATACCAAAACCTTTTGTGCTCCATGATAGGGTAGAGTAGAGAGCTTGTCCTGCTTTGTAGATATAGTTATTGGTTGCGTTAGGGTCGTTTGCTTTATATGCATACTCACTCATGAAGTTCCAACCACCATGGTTAATGTTGATTCGACCTGCACCCATGGCTACGTTAGATGGAAAATCATATTTGTAAATAATGGTGTCACCAGGAATAACCAAGGTCTTATTGATAGGCTTTTCGTATTTACTAACTATACTACCTCCAATGGTAATTCTTGTTTTAGATTCAGAAAATGAAGGAATGAGGTCGTTTAATGAGAATTCGACGTCGGCACCCTTAACAAGCCCTCTGGAGTTTGCAGTATACTCTTTCCAATACTCCCGATGATAACCTACAAGCGCTTTAATGGTAACTCCTTTAAATGGTGTAAGTTTTAAGCGAAGGCCCCTGAGCGAGTTGTCATATCCTAACGCCCACTCTTCATAACTACGAAGTGTTAATCCGGAACCAAATTGTTCATAAAAATTACCAACTGTTATCTGAAGTAGATCGTTTTTATAGTCAGCATACCAGTTTGCAATACCTGATCCTTCATAATTATTAGAAAAGCCATTAAGAGGGGGTAGGAAGGCTTCGTATCTCATCCCGGCTGTGAAATTACCAAGGGTATAAGTTAGGTTTCCAAAGCCATTGAATCCAGCTTTTTTGCCGTTTAAAGTTTCTGAAGTAATTTCTAAACTGTTGTCAGATTTGTATAATTGTCCATCAATTTCAAAACTGCCATGAACTTCTCCACCAAGTACGGTCTGTGCTGATAGTGAGGAGGAGAAAAAAGTAAGCAACAGGGCTATGGATAAATATTGTAACGATTTTATCATAAATAAGTTTGTTTTAACTGCTCAGTGACCCCAAATTAACGAGACGTTATAATAACCATTCGTAATTCAACTCTTTTAGGTTTGGAGCATAAGTAATGATTTACTATTTCAACGAGCAAAGATTTTTAAATCGTGTTCTAGTTGTGAACTTCCAAAGATTCACCCCTGGCAACTTTTCTAACAAGCTCTATTAACTCTAATTCAGCTCCCTCAGAAAACGAGGTGTGTTGCCATACAATCTCACCCTTTCCGTTTAGAAGGAAGGTATGAGGAATCAAATTGACATTCATTGCTCTCTTGAAGTCGCTGTTTACATCAAGAAGGACTTCATAGTCCCAGTTTTTTCCATCGGCAGTTGGTTTGACCCGGGCAGAGGAGCGACTGTCATCAATAGAAACTGCGTATAACTTAACACCTGTTTCAGCGACCCATTCATCATATACCTCTGAAATAGTAGTAAGTTCTTTTATGCATGGTTTACACCATAAAGCCCAAAAACTAATAATCATTGGTTTGCCATCGTTAGTCAAGTCGGCTGTGTTTATGGTTTTTCCATCAGCAGTCTTTAAAGTAACAGAAGGAAGTTTTTGTAAAGTCTTTTCATCTTGCTTATTCTCTTGAGCAAATACAAGACTAGTGAATGAAATCAGCAATGCTAAGGTTACTAAAATTTGTTTCATGACGGTCTGTCTTTTGATGTTCTTTGGTTTGTTTCTTAAAATGCGGTGTTTGTATTTTCTTATTTTAATGCGTTTCTTAAATGATGATTTTATCTTATATAGAATTCAGTCTTGCCAAAACCTTTTTTCCTAAATCGACCGGGAGGCAGCTTGACTGCACCCCCGGTCACTTAGCTAATCAATTTGAAAAAAACACTGGTTTGTAAATTGTAATTGGTTAAAGCAAACAGGAGAGACTATTTGTATTGTTTGCAGAAACAAATTTAGTTTTCTA
>JAJTBW010000004.1 GCA_021286705.1 Sphingobacteriia bacterium | reverse complement strand
TCAAAATTTAAGATTGAGCAGGGTAGTGTCTACCTGTTTAATTAATTCATCTACAGCTCCGTTATTATTAAATCGATAGTCAGCTTGAGCAATGCAAGCTGCCAGATTCTGGTGATTCGGGTCTGTTGATGTCATCTCTCTTTGTTCATTTGCTAAAAAAGTCTCAAAACTTACCTTATCCGTTTCACTACCTCTTATCACAATCCTTTCATAACGTAGTGAGGCATCAGCATCTACCGCAAATAGAATAAAGTTACCAAGTTTCCTGAGAGAATCTATTTCCCCGGGTGTACGAATACTTTCAATAATACAATTCTGTTCGCTTTTAGCAGCTAGACGATATAACTCATCCGTAATATAGGAGGGTGAATTCTCTGCTCTAAGCCGATTGGCTAGCGAGGTCATAGTATCGCGATTGATCTCTAACCCTTGCTCTTTTAATCTATCACAGAGATAGCCCCTTACAGAAAAGTGGGCAAATTTTTTATTATTTACGAGATAATCTACTATGGTGCCCTTGCCTGCACCCAGTGTCCCGGTTATACCTATGACAATCATTTGGGTTGGTTTTGAAGGTTAGTATGTAGTTCTGCCGTATCACTTTTAAGTTTTTCAACCCACTCTTTCGGAGAAGAGGCTGGGTGCCATCCAGCGATTTTTGATAGTAACTCAGCAGGGTCTTCGCTGATTATTATCGCATCACGATGCTCCTGACGGATAAAACCTTCAGCAGATGCATGGTCGAGTTGTTTTATTAAGTCATTCCAATAGCCCTCAACGTTATATATGGCAATCGGTTTGACGCTAATCTCGAGTTGATTCCATGTCATTACCTCAAAAAGCTCATCAAGGGTACCTATACCTCCTGGCATTACGATGAAACAGTCAGATAATTCTCCCATAACCCTTTTTCGCTCCTCCATAGTGTCGGTGAAAATCATCTCACTAATTTCTCTATGAACAATCTCCCTGTTTGCGAGTAGGTGCGGCATTACCCCTTTAACATATCCTCCCTCTGAAAGGACAGTGTCAGCAATGACACGCATAAGCCCTATATCTGAACCTCCATATACCAAGGTGTAATTGTTACGAACAAGCTCTATGGCCAGATCAATGGCTTTCTGTCGATATTGTGGACGATTTCCAATTGCTGATCCACAGAAGATACAGGCTGATTTATTCATTATGTTGAACTATTTATTTTAACTCCAATATTGTTTAAGTAAGGATTGAAAAAACCGATGCATGATACCGATGGTCTCATCAGGATAATCATAATCCGGGGCGTGAAGAGCAGGGTGATCTAAGCCGGCTCCAATTCCAAAAAAAGAGCCCTCTATTAGCTCTGTATAGTTACCAAAATCTTCACTCCATGGGAATGGCTCTTTCTTCATCATATAATCAAACCCATTACTTTTTAGGCAATGGATTAGTTGTGAATAGGGTTCAATATGATTATAAGTGGCTTTGAAATACTCATGTTCAGAGGTGTTTATCCCAAGATGATGCTTACTGGCAATGGTTTTAGACTTATCCATTATCTCATTGATTAACTGTGAGAGTTCTTGAGTTGAAAAGGTGCGAACAGTAAAACACAGGGTTGCTTCACCTGGTGCAATACCCCATGTTTCCTCTCCAATCCTAGCATGAGTTAGTGTAATAAGTCTGAAATCATCTTGATTTTCAGTCTGACTCATCTCCGGAATAGATCTGATTAACTCCATAACCGCGTGGGTAGGAGATACCCCGGTATAAGGGGTTGAGGCATGAGCTGTCTCTCCTGATAATTTTATCTTTACACCACAGGATGCTGCCGTAAAGACCTTATCTTTTACCACAAATGTACCTAATGGATAGCTGGGTAAATTATGAAAACCAAATATCAGATCCGGTTTAAGCTGTTTAAAAGCCTCCTCTTTTAATACTCTTGCAGCACCTAATCCTCGCTCTTCATCAGGTTGAAATAGCAAGGTCACCTTACCTGGAAACACGGTCTCTTCAAGAAAAGCGGCCAGTGAGGCTAAAGTGGCAGCATGTCCGTCATGGCCACAAGCGTGAGAGACCCCGATTGTTTTTGAAGCCCATGTTTTATTTGAAGTGGTCATGATTGGTAAGGCATCGGTCTCAGCTCGTAAGACAATAGATTTTCCGGAGATTCCGTGATCAAAAGTTACCAATAGACCTCTACTTTCGCAAATAGGAGTGATAGAAGCATTAAATGAGGAGAACCAATCAACCAGATGATTTACTGTTTTCTCTTCATGCCCACTAAGAGAAGGATCCTGATGAATTCTGTGTCTGAGACTGATGATATCATCGGGATAAATGTTCTTCTTACTATGACTCTGCATCCTACGGATTTGATTAGCTTTGCAAAAGGAACGCAAAATTAACAAAATGAATCAACTATATCCTTTAAAGTTTAGACCTATTTTTAAAGATAAAATCTGGGGCGGAGATAAGATAAAGAGTGTAATGGGGTTGGATTATGGGTCTCTACCAAATTGTGGTGAAGCATGGATTGTCTCAGGGGTTGAAGGAGACTCCTCCGAGGTAACAAATGGGTTTTTAGAGGGAAATGAGTTGAATGAGCTTGTCGAAGTTTACATGGGAGAACTGGTTGGTGAGGCAAACTACGAGCGTTTTGGCAATGAGTTTCCCGTATTGGTTAAAATATTAGACGCACGAGATTGGCTCTCCGTTCAGGTTCATCCCGATGACCAATTGGCCGCAGAACGAGGCCTTGGTAGGGGCAAGACGGAGATGTGGTATGTATTGGATGCGGAACCGGGGGCAGAGTTGATCAGTGGTTTCTTAAAGGAAATATCGCAGGAGGAGTTTCAAGAGCGAATTGCTAAAGGAACTGTCAAAGAGGTTATGAACTATGAGGAGGTAAAGAGAGGCGATCTCTTTTTTATGCCTGCCGGTAGGGTTCATGCTTTAGGTCCCGGTATTTTATTGGCGGAGATTCAAGAGACCTCAGATACAACCTACAGGATATATGACTGGGATAGAACCGATGATAAAGGAAATCCCAGAGAATTACACATAGAAGAGTCAATTGAAGCCATTGACTATTCGAAGAGTAATCAGGCAAAGACGCTTTATCAGAGAAAACCAAAGGGAACTACCTCTTTAGTAAAGTGCCCTCATTTCACAACAAACTTAGTTGATGTTACTGAGCCTATTGCAAAAGATTACTCAGCTTTAGATTCTTTCGTTATTCTAATCTGTCTTGATGGAGCCGTTAGGTTGGAATCTGAGGTTGGTGTGGAAGTGTTAACGAAGGGTGAGACGATACTAATACCAGCAGTGTTGGAATGGGTTAGGATGTTTCCGGAAGGTAGTTGCTCACTTATGGAGGTTTATCTGGATGAGGTATCTGAGGAATAACCAGTATTATATTTAGATAGTCACTTGCTAAATAATAGGATAAAGTGGTTATCCATCAGTGTTTAAGCATAATGCAAGTTAAATTTAAAAGAGAATAGATATGGGTAGCGTTGTTAATCGCAGTGCTTTGTTGTTAGCACCCAAGAAGCCATTGATGGACTGGGTAAATTCGGTGTTTGCAGAGGATGCAAGGATGGATTTGGCTGAACCTCTCGCGTGGGACAATATGGCGGTTTATATGATTCCTGAATTTGAAAACAGGGATGAGGTTACTTCATGGTTAAAAGAGAACTTTTCCCGGTTTTTTGAGGATCAATTATTTGGATGGTGTCAAGATCCTGAGACATGGCCAGAGAAATTGACATGGAGTCGGTTTAATGATTGGTTTCATGTATCCTGGCAATCCCTTATTGTTGATGACCTGGAGGCTGAACCCCTTGATAGGGAGGTATTCGAGGATGAAGAGTTGGATTTTGAGGAATTTAAGGGCATTGATGAGTAAGATTGTTTATTTAGTAATTTAGCATCAACCAAAGAACAATTATAATCATCACCTATGAGAAAAGTTGGCTTGATCTTGCCCGTACTCTTACTGGCAAGTTATGTCCTTTTAGGGCAAGTATATCGTTTAGATGAGATGGATTTACGTGGCATGGAGACTGGCTGGAGCAGTCCTAAGGCAAATAAGAGTGTTGATGGAAATCCTTTAACTGTTGCAGGAATCTCATATGAATATGGTGTTGGAACCCATTCAGTAAGTCATATGTTAGTTAACCTGAATGGAAAGGGTTTACGTTTTGAAAGCCTCGTTGGCATTGATGATGAGACTCAAGGTAAGGGGACTGTGGAGTTTCTGGTTTTGGGCGATAGACGAATCCTCTGGAGATCCGGCTTAATGAAAGCTGGGGATCCTGCCAAAGAGGCTGATGTCGATATTACTGGAATAAAGCTACTGGGTCTTTTAGTTCTTGATGGGGGTGATCAAAACTATTGGGATCATGCCGATTGGCTCATGGGATCCTTTTTAATGGAATCTTATAAGCCCAGTGTGGTAATGAGTCAGAGACAACCCTATATTTTGACGCCACCAGCTCCTCTTTCACCCCGTTTTAATGGCCCTTCACTCACTGGGGGCTCTCCTAAAAAGCCCTTTTTATATAGAGTACCTGTTAGTGGCAAGAGACCCATGGCTTTTACTGTTAAAGGATTACCAAAGGGCCTTACAATTGATAAGGATGGAGTTATAAGGGGGATCGTATCTAAAGAGGGAAAGTATAAACTAGTGGTTACCGCTACGAATGATCACGGTAAGGCATCTAAGGAGATCACTTTGGTAGTGAAGAAAGATGCTATATCATTAACTCCACCTATGGGATGGAATTCTTGGAATTGTTGGGGATTGGAAGTTACTCAACAAAGGGTAGCCGATGCAGGAAGAGCGATGATAGAAAAAGGTCTGGCAGATTATGGCTGGAGCTATATTAATATTGATGATGGTTGGGAAGCTGATAAGCGCCTCACTGACGGGTCAATAGTTTGCAATGAGAAGTTTCCTGATATGTCGAAACTGGCAAAAGATATACATGCTGACGGTTTAAAGATAGGTATTTACTCTTCACCTGGTTCATTGACATGCGGAGGGTTTCTCGGCAGTCTGGATCATGAAAAGCAGGATGCAGAGATGTATGCCTATTGGGGTATTGACTATTTAAAGTATGATTGGTGTTCTTACGGTGAGACCTCGAAGAAATACACTTTAGAAGAGTATCAGGCTCCCTATAAAAAAATGGAGAAGGCTCTCAGGGAGTGTAACCGTGATATTGTCTATAGTCTTTGTCAATATGGAATGGGTAATGTCTGGGAGTGGGGCGATAAGGTTGGTGGCAATCTCTGGAGAACAACCGGTGATATCACAGATAGTTGGGCAAGCCTCTCTTCAATTGGTTTTTCTCAAGATAAGGCAGCACCCTATTTAAAGCCGGGTCATTGGAATGATCCTGATATGCTGATTGTGGGTAATGTTGGATGGAGTAGCTCTTTACATCCTACTAGGCTTACCCCAGATGAACAGTATACTCATATCTCTCTGTGGGCCTTACAACAGGCTCCCCTGTTGATTGGCTGTGATATGACCCAGCTTGATGATTTTACCTTATCATTGTTAACTAATGATGAGGTTTTAGCTGTAAACCAAGATATAGCTGCTCAACCAGTTAAAAGGATTATTCTTCAGCAGGGTTTTGAAGCATGGATTAAGAAACTGGCTGATGGCTCATGGGCCTTAGGCCTTTTCTATGTTGGATCAACCGCTGACGCTCCTGAAGATTACTTCGCCTGGGATCAGAATGATAAAGCTCGTGAGTTATCAATAGACGTTCAATCCTTAGGTCTTAAAAAGGGTGACTATAGTGTCAGAGATCTATGGCGACAGACCGATCTAGGAGTATCTAAAGAGAAAATTAACGTTAAGGTTCCCTATCATGGAGTTGTTTTACTGAAACTAAAACCTTAAGACTTATAATTCGTTAAATGGAAGAAGTTTTTTGTCCGTTAAGTAGCTCTTTTTAGATTACTTAACGGACTTTTTTTATTGCCAGTCATCCCAATATTCATGACATTGGCTTTTATTTGTTCTATTCAATTTAATCTCTCTTTTCTTATTAGCTATGGGCTGGGTTGTTTTATTTCACTGATTTGCAACTTAGAATGTTGTTAAATAGTTAGAAAATGATATATTTGTTAAAAAACCACGTTGAATGAGTCATGATCCCGCTAAAGGACCGAGTTGCTTTCTTGAGAACCAACATACTACCTGTTTTGAATATCTCACGCCAGAGGAGCAAGAGTTAGTTAATAAAAACAGAATAGAATTAAATTATAAGAAAGGTGAAATCCTTGCAAAGCAAGGCACCTTTGCATCTCATATTATTTTCCTAAATGAAGGGCTGGTAAAGGTTTACCTTGAGGGAAGACCCAAAGATCTGATTCTTAAAATTGTTCCTTCAAACCATCTTATAGGTTTGCCCTCAATCTATGATGGGAATAATAGGTTTATATATTCAGTAGCAACTTATAGTGCTTCAACCGTAAGCCTTATTGATATTTCTCTCTTTAAACAACTGTTGAGTAATAATTCGAGATTTGCTACTAAGATCATCAACATCCTCAATGAGGATACTGCACTTATCTATGGTAGGTTTTTCTGTTTAACAATGAAGCAGTCGCATGGCCGGGTCGCAGATATTTTACTCTGTTTGGCTAACAGGGTTTATAAATCACCTCAGTTCGAACTGGCCATAAGCAGAAATGATCTTGCTGATTTAACAGGGCTTGCCAGTGAGAGTGTGATAAGGATTTTTAAAGAGTTTAAGGATGAAAACCTAATCTCTATTGATGGGAAGATGATCCATATTCTTGATTCGGAAGGACTCGAGAAGATAAGTAGTATTGCTTAATCAAGTTCCAATTCGATTGTTTCGTAAAAGACCCTGTTTGCGATTCTGTTTTCTCTGGTAAGTAAAGAGAAAAGAGGCCAGCCTGATTTTAAATGAATGGCAGATGTTACCTCCTCTGTTATGTAAACAGGCGGCATATCTTTGGGTGATTTAAACTGTTCTGTAAACTTCTCATCTTGCATGCTGTATTGAGTCCAGATTACCTTGGCTGACTCTTCAGCATCTCCGGTGGTCATGCTATGCATTACCATTGTTGAATTGGCAGTATCAAGACTCAGTAATTCAATTATCGTATTCCCGTTAATTAAGGCACCAGCTACCGATGAGAAAATCTGTCTTGTAGCCTCGATTGGTTTACTTTTCTCGATTCGGATTCCGTTGAAACAGCAAAACTGCTGTGTTTCAGGGATTATTTGATTAAGAAACAGTCCGGTGGAGTTAAAGTATGGCTCAATAGTTGATTTGTAAATCTCCTTGGTTTCACTGTTAGGGAAAGGAATAGCCTTATCATTGAGTCTGTCAAATACTTTTTTTCTTATCTCCTTTTGATTTAGTGCACCAACAAAGACTCCAAATTCATCTGTGACGAAGATTAGGTCAAAATCACGTGTATTTGATGCAAGTGCTAGTTCAAGTGATCCCGTTGGGTATAAGTTTTCTATTTTTCGCTCCCACCTAAGAATATAGGTAGAGTCTGAGGCATCTAAAACCTTCACCTTTACTTTATAATCGATAGAAGCCTTGTTTAGACTATCCCCATTAACCACTGATCCACTTTTATAATGAACCCGATAGGTTTGTGATTCGTTTTTAAGCCAATAGGCAATACAGCTTGTGCTTTGCCCATTTAGCGTTAATGAGGATATTAATACCAATAAACTAGTTACTAGTGTAATAGTAATTGTTTGAAATAAGTGCTTTATCTTCATAAAGGGGTGGATTGTCTAAATTAATTTAGTGTGCCTCAAGCCAATTACTTCCTGAGTTTGCATCAACTACAACAGGGACAGATAGAGGCATGGCCTCAGCCATCGCAGCTTTTACAAGCTCTTGAATGGTTTCTAGTTCTGGTTTATATACATCGAAGACCAATTCGTCATGTACCTGAAGAATCATCTTTGATTGCAGATTGAGGTCACTAATTTGCTTATGGATCTTGATCATTGCCAATTTAATCATATCAGCTGACGAACCTTGAATGGGTGCATTTATAGCATTCCTCTCTGCAAAGCCTCTAACTGTAGCATTTGCAGAGGTTATGTCGCGCAGGTAACGTCTTCTTCCGCAGATGGTCTCGGCATAACCTAACGTTCGAGCCTGGCTTATGGCTTTGTCCATATACGTTTTCACCCCTTTATATTGTTTGAAGTAGCTTTCAATGATATCAGAGGCTTCCCGGCGTGAGATATCAAGACGCTCTGAAAGGCCAAAGGCAGATATTCCGTAGATTATTCCAAAGTTGACCATTTTGGCATTTCTGCGCTGATCTTTGGTTACCTCATTAAGATTAACGCCGTACACTTTTGCTGCCGTAGCAGTATGGATGTCGAGGTTGTTGTTAAAGGCTTCGATTAGAGCCTCATCTTGACTCAAATGAGCCATGATCCTGAGTTCTATTTGAGAGTAGTCGGCAGCTAACAAGAGATAGTCTTCATTTCGGGCTACAAAGGCTTTTCTGATTTCACGGCCTCTTTCTGTTCTAACCGGAATGTTCTGAAGGTTTGGGTTGTTAGAGGAGAGTCGGCCTGTCGCTGCGACCGCTTGATTATAGGAGGTATGAAGACGGCCATCGAGTGGGCTTACAAGTAGGGGGAGGGCATCGATATATGTAGATCGTAGTTTGGTCAAAGATCTATAGTCCAGTATTAGTTCAACAATCGGGTGCTTGTGCTTGAGTTTTTCAAGGATCTCTTCGCCGGTAGCATATTGCCCCGTTTTTGTTGTTTTGGGCTTCTCTGCAACTTCAAGCTTTTCGAACAGGATTACCCCGAGCTGCTTAGGTGATGCGATGTTGAATGTCTCACCGGCCAGCTCGTATATCTTTGCTTCTATTTCGTTGGTCTCCTGTTCAAGTTGAAGGGAATAATCGGCCAATGATTCAATATCAAGTCTTACTCCTGCTCTTTCCATCTCCATTAAGACCGGAACTAAAGGCATCTCTATTTCATCGAATAGTTTGCGTGCTCCGATTCGATCTAATTCTGGTTCAAAGCAGTTTCTTAATTGAAGCGTAATATCAGCATCTTCAGCAGCGTATTCTGCGATTTTTTCCAGAGCGACATGCCGCATATTGCCCTGTTGGCTTCCTTTCTTACCTATCAACGTTTCTATCGAAACAGGTTCATAGTTAAGCCAGGTTCGGGCTAAAGCATCCATGTTGTGCCTTTGGTCCGGCTCAATAAGATAGTGTGCAATCATTGTATCGAAGAGTGGCCCTCTAACATGTATGCCATAGTTTAGCAAAACATGCATGTCATATTTTATATTCTGGCCTGTTTTCTCGATAGTAGTATCTTCAAGTATCTCTCGAAAGATCTCAAGTCGTGCCGAAGCCTCTGATCTCGAAGAGGGGAAAGGAACATAATATGCCACTCCAATAACAAACGAGAATGACATACCGACCAGATCCGCTTCAATCTCATTAAGTGAGGTTGTTTCCGTATCGAAGCAGAACATGGGCTGTTGCTTCAATAATTTAACAAGATCATAACACTTCTGATCTGAATCAACTATATGATAGGTGTGCTCACTGTTTGAGATAGTTTTTAATCCTTCTGAGGCACCATTTGGCATCTCGAAGGTTTCAGTCTGTTCGCCAAATAGGTCAGTCTGTTCAGCAACGACGGGCTTTTTTAGATCCTTGAATATTCTGTCGGCTAGAGTTCTGAATTCAAGCTCATCAAAGATGGCTCTCAGCCGATCCATGTCAGGAGTGACTAGTCGAAGCTCCTCCGCATTGAAGTCGAGAGGTACGTCAGTGATGATGGTAGCCAATTGTTTAGAAGCAATGGCCATATGGCTATTCTCCTCAATTTTGGCTCTTAACTTGGCATTAGTGATGTTAGAGGCGTTTTTTATAAGATTCTCAACCGTATCAAACTCTTCCAGAAGTTTACGAGCGGTAACCTCGCCTATCCCCGGTATCCCTGGGATATTATCTGAGGCATCACCCCAGAGGCCCAACATATCTTTTATTTGATCTGGTCTTTTAATACCAAACTTCTCGCAGACCTCGGTAATGCCAAGTTTCTCTGCTGGATTGCCAAATTTACCCGGTCTGTAAATCTGGATATCATTGGTGACCATCTGACCAAGATCTTTGTCGGAGGTCATGATAAAGGTGTGAAAACCCTGATTGGAGGCTTGAATGGCGAAAGTACCAAGTATATCATCGGCCTCGTAACCGTCAAGTTGAAGAATAGGAATCCTCATGGCTGTAAGAACCTCCTTGATATAGGGAAGTGAGGCTGCCAACTCTTCAGGCATCGATTGACGATTTGCCTTGTAATCTATGAACTCATAGTGTCGAAGACTCGGAGCTTGGGTATCAAAGGCTACTCCAAGATGAGAAGGTTTTTCATTGCGAATAACATCCCAGATGGTATTTGTAAATCCTAGTACTGCGGAGGTGTTTAATCCTTTTGAGTTTATCCTTGGATTCTTATTTAAAGCAAAGAATGCCCTATATATCAACGCCATGGCGTCGAGAAGAAATAAAGTTGGCTTCTGATTCATTAATTTCAAGGTTTTCTCGTTCAGAACTTGAACGATTCAAGGTAAAGTTTCATTAGACGTACACGCGATTCGTCTTTTGTACGTTCATAGGCGGCCAGCATCTCTAAAGCCATTCTTTTAATGACTGTATAGTTTGAACAGGGACTAAAGTAGATTAGATTCTGACTGTGCTTAGTCTCTTTTAGGTATCGTTCTATCTCATGTCTTACAAAAACCATCCCTTTTGCAGGAGCGTTAATATAGAAAGAGACTAAGTCATCAGTGGTGTAATCATGTGTTAGGATGGGCATTTTATGCATCCAGCTCAGGGCAAAGTATTCAGGAAGGTTTACGCCCATAATTGGAAGTTTTAAGCTTTGACCAACGATCAGATATAGAAGTGACAAGCTCATTGAGTTTCCCCGTCGTGTTTCAAGTACGTTGTTTATCATTAGGTCACTTAAAACCAGTGGCTGACTAACATTAGCTTTAAATCCATGAACATCAAATAAAACATGATTCACCACTTTGATCTTTTCAAGAGGTGTAAGCTTTTCATTTAGCTCCAGCCATACATCTTGAATGATTCTTCCTATCTCTAACCGACATTTTTCAAAGTTAAGTTCAGGGTACTGAAACCTGGCTAACAATAGGGCTCCTTGAAGAAGATCGGGTGTGTTACTTTGCAGCCACTGAGAGGTTTCGTTTGCCAGAGTCTCTTTCTGAATGGCTTGTATTAGGTCTTCAAGGCGCTCTTGTACCACAGGGTTAAACTGATGATCCCAGGCCTCCTCCAGAATTGGTAAGGCCTTCATTCCATATTGAAATATTTTGTCCCTAACACTATGATAAACTTTTCTGTCAGGGTCATCTAACAGGCTTATCAGGACCTCCAGTTCATGACGGTTCTCATTAGAATCCATGGCTTGAAGAAGATTTCTACCCGTTAAAGGTAATAATTTTCCAAGCACAGAGTTCAGCGAATTAGTCCGTTCCCGGTCTCTAATCTATTGCCTGAATCAGAGTAGAAAAAGTTAAACTGTCGTGCCGTTAAACAACTATGTGCCGGTACTAGAAGCAATAGATCACCAACCTCTATCTCATTGATTAAATCTCCTGTGATTTTTACTGTCCCATGCTCTTGTGAGACAGTGCTTAAAAAGCAATTGAACTCACTAGGATGTGTTATTTTCCCAAAATTATCATCGGATTTTGACTTAATAAAGGCATGATTTTTCGTTTGGGAATCTTCCTGATCACTTAGAAATTTCCAACCTGCGGCAAAGACAGGCTCGCCATTGATTAATGCAGTGTCTTTTCCAAAATGGACGGCTCCACCATGAATGAGCACTGTTGATTCCTCTTTTTTGACTTGAATGACAGGACAGATACAGAAACCTGCAATCTGATTTGATTCGCAAATTGATTTTGAATATTGCTGCAAGTCATAAAAGAGGTAATTCCCGGGTCTTATCTCGTCTATCTCATCCCACTTTTCGCTCACCGTGCATGAAGGGGTGTCACCGGCACTGATTATAAGGTTATCATATCCCTTCAATGACAGTTCCTTTCTAAGGTGGCCTATTTTTTTTGAGGTCTCTTCTCTTATTGCTTCAATCTCATCAAACCCGCTTGCTTTATAGGTATGACCATCATGCAGGAGTAGCCCTGCAAATTGATGCCTCCCAAATGAGGTAATTTGATCAGCAATCGTAATAAATAGATCACTGTTTTCGGCCTTAATGCCAGCCCTTCCATAACCAGTATCGCACTTAATGAAAAGGGAAACTTTGTGAGATATTTTCTCGTTGATGAGAGCAACGGTAGTTAGATCAGCGACAACTAATGAAAGGGTAACTTTTGATGCCAGCTGGTCTAGGAAATAGATATCATGTTGGTTTACTGGGAATGCTATGGTAATATCTTTCCATCCATTTGACGCAAAGTAGGTGGCCATTTCAGAAGAAGAGACCGTAATAGTCTGAATGCCCTCTTCTCTAAACCAATTCGAGATTTCGGCACTATTGTGAGTTTTAAAGTGAGGGCGTAGCTTAAGATTCAGGCGGGCTGCCTTGGCCTTCATGCGACGAATATTCAACTTAGCTACATTTTCATCAACTATGAAGAGTGGTTGACGGTAGTCTAATGGCTGCATTATTCTTTAATAAAATTATCGAGGCAATGTTTAACCAATGCTTCCATGCGGGGGTGATAATCGTTGAGGAAATCACCGGTAGCTCTGTTAGCTATGGCAACACAGATTGTTAGTGCTTCATGGCCAAGAAGCGAGCAAAGCCCATAGATAGCTGAGGTCTCCATCTCGAAATTAACAACTTTAAGTCCGTTATGATCAAAGCTCATCAGCATCTCATTCATATCATCACGTAACAGACCGGCACGAAGAAGACGACCTTGTGGCCCGTAGAAGCCAGGTGCGGTGGCGGTAATTCCTGAAGGTAGCCCATTACCCATTCTTAGAAACAGCTTTTCAGAAGCGGGTACAACATAAGGGGTAGCCCAGCTTTCAGGCCAGTTTGAGTGCGTTATAAAATCACCGGCTATTTCATGGCTAAACTTTTCTTTCTCACCACTGTAATAATTTAATAGTCCATCAAGACCAAGTCCCCATGATGAGACAACAAAGTCGCCGGGCGTTATCTGCTTCTGCAGGGCACCACTGGTGCCAAGTCTAACCATCTCAAGTTTGTGATGTTGAGATCTGGGGGCACGGAGGTCAAAGTCAATATTTACTAAAGCATCGAGTTCATTAAGAACAATATCGATATTGTCAGTTCCCATACCAGTGCTCATGGCTGAGATACGAACTCCTTTGTAATAGCCTGTATGGGTACAAATCTCTCTGTTTTGATTTGTATATTCAATTCTCTCAAAGTGCTGAGAGATCATTGGTACTCTACCTGGATCGCCAACTAGTATTATTTTATCGGCTAATTGTCCGGGGCGCAATCTTAAATGGTATATTTCTCCTTCTGGTGTAAGGATTAACTCCGAGTTTTTCATTTGTCCGTTCATACTCTTTTCTTTTATTGGCTATCCAAGCAAAGGTAAGCAATATCATCTGGTGACTGGTTACCGTCATGATTGTTTCCATTTTGTGGGTTTAATTTAGGGTTTTAACATCATGAATAAGTCATTATTATCTATATATTTGGTGGATAAATCTAACTCATCTCATTGTCATGCTTAAGATTAGACCATTTATTGCAGCTTTAGGGTTCATTATTTTATCAACTCAAGTTCAAAGCCAGACTTTTAGCACCGTCAATACATCTATTCCCGGATTGGGTAAATCGAGTACTGTTTGGGGGGATTATGATAATGATGGTGATCTTGATCTTGCGATTCAAGGGGGCACAGTAAGTGATGTTGCTACCACACGAATATATAGAAATGATAATGGTGTGTTTACTGACATTGGGGCAAATCTCGTTGCTCTCAGAGATGGATGTTTAAACTGGGTGGACTATAATAAAGATGGCAATTTAGACCTGTTTATTATGGGTATCGCTGATAACTATGAACGTTGTTCTATTTTATACAGAAATGAGGGTAATGGTAACTTTGTTAAGTCACAATTTCTATTTCCCGGTGTTGCCAGTGGAAAATCAGCTTGGGGTGATCTTGATAAAGATGGATATCCTGATTTAGTCATATCAGGAGATACATTGAGCCTTAATGCCTTTACTGCTGTTTATAGAAATCTTGAAGGCAATGGTTTTCAGAAGTTAGAAGTTCCCATTCCTAACCTGGTTAGCAGTATGATCACAATTGGTGATGTAGACTGCAATGGCGATTTGGACATACTTATTGGTGGCGATGGGGGAAGTGGAAATATCACTAAAATCTATTATAATTATGGGATGGAGTTTGTTGAAGGAACCTGGCCTTTTGAAGGGACAACTGCTGGAAGCATAGCCTTGGTTGATGTTAATAGAGATGGTTATCCTGATATCATAAGCATGGGCATGGATTTTCTGGTTGGGGAGTCAATCTTTAAGATCTATATTAATAATCAAAACGATAACTGGACTGAGCAAATTTCCTATTTCTCAGGTCTTTTTACAGGAAATATCTCGTTAGCCGACTTTAACTTAGATGGTATAACCGACTTTGTTGCAACAGGAAAGAGCAATGGGTGTGGGTCAGCTGCTACATTCCTCTATCTTGGAGTTGGCAATGGGAAGTTTAATGAGTTACCTACTGATTTCCCTCCAATGACCTATGCTAGTGTAGCTGCAGCCGACTATGACCTTGATGGTGATCCAGACTTAATCCTGACCGGGATTAATGGTAATGGTTACCCTCAAACACTTTTATATAAAAATGATCTATCGTCCAATATCTTTGGTTCAGCACCAGTTCCGACTGTTTCCCTTGAGAATATCGTTAGTAATGTCAACTATTTTGAGGGTTTGGGATGGCATATAATTTTCTCTTGGGCTCCTGTTGAGGTAATCCCTCAAAATAAATCACTTACTTACAATATTGTTGTTGGTACTATGCCTCACGATGGTAGTGTCTTGCCTGTGGCCAGTGATCTTGGAACTGAGAAAATTTATTTGCCTGCAATGGGAAATGCTGGTCAAGATACTATCAAAGTTTTAGAGAAAATTCGTGATGGAGGCTATTACTGGAGTACTCAGACCGTGGATGCTGCGTTTAGAACATCTTCATTTTCTGATTGGCAACTTCTAATGGTATTAACTGGGATAGAAGAAACTAATGGGAAAATGGTACTTGGGCTCTACCCTAATCCTGCTCAAAATGTACTTTCAGTGAATTTAGCAGTGCAACCTGTCTCAAAGGCAATGGCTTCTATAACTGATCTTAATGGAAAAGTTGTAAAGTCATTTATAGTTTCAGAGAAAACTACGGTGACAAATATTGATGATCTTCAGTCTGGGTTATATCTTCTTTCTTTAAATACTGGCAATGAATTAATCACTGCAAAATTTATTAAATCAAACTAAAACACTTCTAAAATCAATTTTATGAGAAGAAAACTTGGTATTATTATTTTCTTGATCGCACTAACAGGTGCGATGCATGGTCAATCATCTGAAAGAATCAGAAAACATGAGTTTGGTTTTACTCTTGGTTATGTTGACAATCTCAATGAATATGTGAATGGTGGAGGCCTAGGTTCGATTTTCTATTCCTATTTTATTAATCAGAATCTTGGATTTGGCATAGTTGAGTATGGTATTTATAGTGGGATCTCAAAGGCAGGTGATGACTATTATAGTATTTCCTATTTAGCACCAACTCTTACTGGTCGTGTTAAACTATCAGATCGTTTTACCGGTTTAGTTAAAGGGAATGTTGGTGTTGCACTTGGAATGCAAGGCGATTTTGATGAATATGGGTCATCGAGTGATCCGGATGTTAAAGCTGCTCTTGGTTTTGGAGTAGGTACATCTGTACGTTATGAGGCATCTAAATTGATCGGCTTAACTCTTTCTGGTGATGAACTCTTCTTCCCATCACTTACACCTTCTACCTATTCCGGTTTTATTAAAGATAAAGGGATGACCTGTCTTAGTATTACCGTTGGAATGACATTCAAGTTATAAGATAACCTTGTTTGAGTTTAATAGGGTATCCAAAATGGATACCCTTTTTTTTGGTATTTTGTACCACATTGATGCTGAATCTGCTTCCCCGCCTCTCCGCTTCCCCCGCTTCTCTCAAGGCTCTCTTATGCAATGGGAAAGAAAGGCTGATATAGAAAACCTGAGATAGTAAAGAGATACCGTTGTTTTATCATGTAAAAAGCTGATCTAAATCATGTTTTTGTATAGATAAAATCATTTGAAACACGGTGAAATGCCGCCATTGTTTCTGCTGAAAGCTTTTGTTCTCCCTCTACATTTGTGAATCGGATAACAATAGAATAACCAATTTTACAAACAATCTGAATTATGAAAAAGTTCGCTCTAAAATTATGGATGGTGCTGTTATTATCAGCAGTAGTTTTCTCTGGATGTAAGAAAGACAGTGACACTGAAGATCCAGCAACCGGCAATTTCACCACTCTAAAGACTTACATGGTTAGCAATTCCATGGATTTAACTGACATGTTAAAGGATTGGATTATGGAGGCAAAACTCACCACAGATGGTGGTGTGGTAGATCCTACTGACAACTCTATTCCAACAATGAATGTTGTTGATATTCGCGATGCAGCAACTTATGCCGCTGGTCATATTAAAGGTGCGGTTAATGTCCCCTTAGCTAATATTATTGAAGGTACAAAGACGATGACTGATAAGCCCATACTTGTTGTATGTGCAACAGGACAAATTGCAGGTGTCGCATGTATGGCACTGCGTTTAAGCGGTTTCACAAATGCTAAGGTTTTAAAATTTGGTATGGCAGGTTGGAATGATCAGTTTAGTGCTCCTTGGGTTTCAGCTGGTCAGAATGCCGGTGTAGGTTCTCCAAACTGGGTTACCACTGCTGCTCCGACTAATGGATCATATGGATATCCTACATGGACTTCAACCTCTACTGATGGCAAAAGTATTCTTGCTGAAAGAGTAGCAGCAGTTGTTGCTGCTGGTTTTTCTCCAACAGCTCCTGCTGATGTTCTTGCAAACCCTGCAAATTATACCGTTATTAACTACTGGCCCGAATCTGATTATACCACTTTTGGCCATTTTGCAGGTGCATATAGACTCAATCCTATCACTTTAGCTGCCGATGAAATTAAGGGCATTGATCCTTCTAAAACTGTACAACTCTATTGCTATACTGGAATGACCAGCTCTTTTGTTAGTACTTATTTGAATGTTCTGGGTTATAACGTTAAGAGCATAAAATTTGGTGCTAATGCAATGGTTCATGACCAACTTGATGCTGCTGGAAAGACTGTTTTCCATGGTTCAAAAGGCTACACTTTTGTAACTGGTAAGTAATTATTAACTGAGGGCATCTAACGGGAGAAGATCTCATTAGATGCCCTTATTATATTGATTGATCATGAAAATAAAACAAATCCTTTCTATCTTTTTTCTGGCTTCTCTTTCAACTATAAGCTTTGCCCAGGGTTGTCTGGAGCCAGCATCTGGTTCAAGTAATGGTCCTAAGATTATAGGTTATTTGCAGCCTCAATATGAATACCACTTTACTGCTGATGACAAGACAGGGGCCGTTAATACCAATACATTCAAGTTTAACCGCATGAGAATCGGTGTTGCCGGTTCTATTCCTTATGATTTTGAATATTACGCATTGGTGGAGTTTAGCTCATTCTTTACAGGTAATCCATTTATGCTTGATGCCTTTGTCTCTTATACCCGTTTAGGACATTGGGCGAAGTTTTCTGCTGGTTCATTTAAATCACCCGTATCTCTTGAGTTGTCTACTCCATGTAATGGATTAAATACGATCAATCGTTCTATGGTGGTTGATGAGTTAACCTCTCCCAACCGTGATTTAGGTATTGGTCTATACGGTTCTACTGATACATTGACCATCTTTGGAATAGAAACGGTGAACCTATTGAAGTATAGCTTTGCTGTTACCAATGGAACCGGCTTGGGAGTTATTGATAACAATGGAGGTAAAAACTATGCTGGCCGTGTTGTTTTAACCCCTTGGAGACATTTAAGTATTGGGGCAAGTTACCTCACAGGAAAACAGAAGCCCGCCGCTGAAGGTGTCACTGATGAAGATACTAAGACTCGTTGGGGTGTCGATGCAGATTTTAATTGGGGTGCTTTCCGCTTACAGGGGGAATACCTTTTTGGAGAGGATAAAGGTTCATATACTGAAGGTGGTGGCTGTGGCACGACCCCAGTGGTTAAGATTGGTAACAAACAACGCGATGGCTTCTACTTTACTGCCATGTATATGACCCCTTGGAATATCCAACCGGTCTTTAAGTATGAGCAATACGACAAAGACCTGGATACCGACGGAGACAAGCAGAATATTATGACTTTTGGTTTAAATTACTTCTTGAATGACTGGACTCGTCTGCAAGTGAACTATCTCTACAAGGCGGAAGAGACTGCTTCAGTTGAGATTCCAAATGACTGCCTGCTAATTCAGATTCAAGTAAAACTTAAATAATCAAGAAGATGAGAAGATCTGTTTTATCAATTGTTTTGTTGCTTGTTAGCTTGATGACTTATGCAGGCGGTATCATCACTGCAAAGGAGTTTTCTGATATCATTAAGGGGAAGCCTGAAGTTGTCATTATTGATGCTCAGCGTGCTTCTGATTATGCTACTGAGCATGTAAAAGGTGCAATTAACATCTGGCAGCAGGAGTTGTTTGCCGGGAAACCTGATGGCATACTTAAGAGCCCTGAGGAACTTGCTAAGTTATTTGGCTCAAGGGGTATCTCTGAATCAACTGTTGTTGTAATCTATGATGATGGGTCAAATAAATATACCTCTCGTCTGTGGTTTGTTTTAACAATGCTGGGCGCAAAAGATGTCTCCATAACCACTAAAGACATGGCAGAATGGGGTAAATATAGAATTCCTCTTACTTCTCAACCAGCTAAAAGAACTGCGGTTAATTTTACCGTGACTCTGAATGGTGCAATGGGAATCTCTATTACTGATTTAAAAGCTCTAGCGAATAAACCTATACTCATTGACACAAGGAAACCTGAGGAGTTTAATGGCTCTGATGGAAAGAGTCTCGGTCACCTGCCAGGTGCTATTTTATTAAACTATAAAGATTTTCTGGATGCAAAGGGTAACTTCCTGACAGCTTCTCAAATCATGGCTCTACCTGCCCTTACAGGATTAACTGCTGATAGTGAAGTTGTTTTTTATTGCAATAGCGGGGTACTTGCCTCGGTAGGTTATTTTGCATTGCATGAAATCGTCGGATTTAAAAATGTCAAAGTCCTTGATGGTGGATACAACTATTGGGTTCTTGATAAAGCGAATTCTTTAGAGAAGTAATATTAAAGGCCGAGGATCAGAGGGGTCTTCGGCCTTTTGCTTTTTATAGGAGAAAGAGGATATCTGTGGTTGGTATCTATTTGTTAAACGGGGCAATACAGACTGCTCTTCTCTTTCTAAGTTGTTCTTTGAAATCTTTGAGACAATCTTTCATAACCTTACTGTCATCTTTATGACAGGTCAGACAAGCGCCAACAGTAAGAATTTTCTGTTGTTCCGCTATGGTAAATGGCCTGGTATTCGTTCTTGTTGAGTTGACTTTATCTGCTTCTCCCAGGAATGGTATCCATGCATCTTCAGGGAGTCTGTCGTTTGAATTGTTTTCATAAGCCGGATAGAAGCGAAATATGCCCTTTTCTTTCTGGGTTTGGAGTACAAGATTTCCTTCGCCATAACCTAGCGCAACAGGATTGAGATGACACTCCTTGCAGGTTAGTCCCTTTTTTTGAGTTGTATGCGGGTCAATCGGAGCAAACAATCTCTTGAAATGAGTGCCTTTGCTTACCTTGTTTTCTATCGTTAGAACCATGCCCGGGATAAATGGAATGATCTCTTTCTTTCCCTTTTCTTCACGGACTCCCAGTGTTGGTTGTCTGAAAGAAAAGAGGTCGGCTGATTCCATCCATGTTCCATGCTGTTCTATCCCTTTAAGGTGGTCAAACCCAATTCGGTTAGCATCATATGAGGTATGACAACCTAGGCAGGTTGGAGCCCATTTAGAATGGCAGCTCTGGCAAGAGAGGTTTTTATGGGCCTGCCCTTCGGTGCATATCTTGGCAGGCGGCTTTAAGCCTATTTGTCTGCCATTTGCTCTGTTTACAATAACCGCATCGCCTTTGGAATTTAAGGTGCTGTTTACATAGATCCGTTTGCCATTCTGTTGTTGAAGATGACCTCCTCTCTCTGAAAGGAAATGGTTAAGGGCGATAATTTTACGGCTTTCATTATCTGGCAGTTCTCCTGGTTTAGTTGTTAATGGTTTAGTAGTGTGGCAGTCAGAGCAAGAGGTTTTAACTGCATCCTCTTTGTGGAGGTAGTGTTTCCCATCACCCATAATCTCGTATGAGGTGTGACAGTCGATGCATTTGAGCCCGGCGCTATGGTGAACATCTGGAGGAGCTGATGCAAAAATGCGATGACCTTCGATGATTTTGATTTGATGACCTGCTTTTTTTAATTGATTAGTATCAGATGAGGTCTCCCACCAACCTTCATAGCTTGTACTGATTCTACCGGAGCCATTATGACAGGTTCCACATTTCTCGTTGTTAACAGGGGTGATCAATTTAGGATGGAATAGAGGTACTCCTCTTTTCCCAGCCAACCAACTACGGGTCTGACGAGCAGTAGTTGAGTCGTAATCAAGATGACATGCATTACAGCCACCTCCTTTTTTGAGCGGGGTGAATGAGCCTGGAGTCTCTTTCTTTACATTTAAATGACATCCGGTGCAGAGATTTCTTAAGTGCATATCAGCGGGGCTATCTGTCAAAGCTAAAGCATGGGCTGGTATATCAGGAGATGGACTCTCAGCGAAGACCCAACGGTCAACCGATATCATGCCCGATAAAGTGGCCATTAATGAGGTTGGAACTCTATGGGCAATATCATTATGGCAATTGGATGACCCGCAGGTGATATGAGCATCGGAGAGATTACCCGGTATAAGAACCATTCCGGTATGAGCGCCATCTGATGTAATGGCTGATGGATTACCTAGGTGACAGGATGAACATCCAATAGCATTTGGGTCATGTGACTTTTCAATGCCGATCATATCTGAATGGCATTGTAGACAGTTCTCATTCCTTCCGTTAACTATAACCGGATCGATGGTTTTCTTTTTGTTTTCATTGCGCTGACTAAGCCAAAGCAGGTCAGGAAGAGGGATGGTTAAGTGCACAGAGGTATTCTCTTTAAATGGCGATCTCCATTTCCAGTCTTCCCCTCTGAAAATTATAGCCAAAAGAGTGATAAGTCCGTAAACAATGGTAATAATGATCAGTGATTTGTATAATGGTAGACGTAGAGCGGGTGAACTCTTTCTGAATATATAGACGGCAATGAGAAGAATAAGCGGGATGAGCAATGCAAGGCCAGGGGTGGTAGCAAAGTGCAGAATCTCTTGTAGGCCGATAAAAAACCATGGTCCTTTAAGTTCCGGGTTGATATTATTGTGAAGAGGTGCCTGAAGTGAGCTAGCGAGGAGGAGCAGGATAAAGAAGCTTGGAATCAGAACTCTTGATTTCGGGATAAGGGCTCCGGAGTGTTCCATGATAACAAAGGCAAGGAATAGGGTTGCCGTTGCAATATGATGAATATATGTGATTTGTAGAGAATCACCGTTGCCCGAGAAGAATGCCGTAAGAGATGTTCCTATAATTGGTACAGAATTAAGCAGTGCATTTAGGATGTTATGAGCCTGTTCACTCTCAGCATCGCCTTTAAGGATAAAGCCGGAGAGCATTACCCAAAATAGAAAGGGCAGACTAACCGTTAGATGCAACCATTTGGAGTGACTTAGTTTGGAGGCAGTGTTCTTCTTAAGATGTTCAAACAGATGAACCAGAGTGAAGATGAAGAAAGCTTGAGCACTCCAATAGTGTAGATTACGGGCAAGTGCGCTCCAAGCATTGTTAGATGCTATCAGACTGACCGAGAGATAAGCATTGGTAACATCATATGGGATTGCAATAACGATACCGGAGTGGGTGCAGATCAGGAAAGCTGCCGTAGCGATTTGTCCTGCTGAAGGCCATTTTATATTAGTCGAACGATAGCGAATGCTTAATCTGTTGTTATCCATAATTGAGCACCTTTAATTTGGTAGGATAAAGAAGCCAACGGATCTACAGCAGGTCCTGTGAGCACCTCTCCGCTTTTTGAATATCGGCTTCCATGGCAGCCACAAACAAGTACCTCTCCTTCATTCTTTTTAATGCTACAGCCCAGATGGGTGCATTTTGATGAGAGAACTCTTATATCTTTCCCTTCTTTGACGATAATAGCACCTTGATGAAAGGAGATGCCTTCATTTTGGGGTAATGGAATTTTAATGGTCTTTGCAGTGGAATTGGTTTTAATAGCTCTGCCAATAGCAAAGATTACCGGAATCCAGAGTAGATGTCTTGCAACTTTAAGGAAAGAACGTCTGGAGATCTGGTTTTCCTTCTTTGCCATTTTGATGATAGATTTTCAGAATAACGAAGTTATGTAAAATCTTCGATGTAAGCATGCTTGTAGTACCATGGAGATACTAAAGGCAACAGGTCTTATGGTTTTATGAAATTGATTGAGTCAATAGATGAAATGTAAATTAGAATCAAAGAATATCGTACTGATTGGAGGGATTAATTCAATGAGTAAATTATGGATAACCCAAATGGATTTGTTCTATGTGATCAAACTATCATATCTGCAGGGAATATCGTTCTGTTTTTTTATGAACAACGGGGTTATTTAGACGCTTTATAAATAGGTTAATTATTGAAAAACAATAAGATGAATGAATATTCTTTTTTTATAGAGGAGCGTGTTTATATACGTTTGTTTCTATCTTTGTTGATATATTTAGAATTCTAAATATATGCGATTACCGAAGTCAAATTTTAATTAAATAACAGCCATATGAAAACCAGAAGGGATTTTATAAAGATTTCTGCTCTGGGTTTAGGAGGGGTAGCTGCTGTGGCCGGGATGTCGAAGATGATGACAGGTCAGAAGGTGGTTGACGAATTCCTAAAACTAAGCCAGGAGGGAAAGTCTTTTTTAAAGCGATACCCTACTTACTGTGAGGTCTGTTTCTGGAAGTGTGCCGGATGGACTTATGTTGATGATGCAGGAAAGATTGTCAAGATTATCGGTAATGACGATGATCCTCATTGCAATGGAAGACTTTGCCCGAGGGGCACAGGAGGTATCGGGATGTACTACGATGAAGATCGTTTAAAGAAGCCCCTGATAAGAGTAGAGGGATCTGAAGGGCAGACCTTTAAGGAGGCCAGTTGGGATGAGGCATTGGATTATGTCGCAAAGAAGATGAAGGAGATAGCCCAGAAGCATGGCCCTGAGTCTATAGCTCTATTTAATCATGGTTCTCCGGGACACCATTTTGGGCATTTGTTGAAGGCATTTGGTAGTTCAAACATTGTAGCTCCATCGTATGCCCAGTGTAGGGGACCCCGTGAGGTTGGGTTCGAGATGACATTTGGGGTAGGCGTAGGTGCACCGGAGCCGACAGATATTCGTGATACAAGATGTCTGGTATTGATAGGCTCGCATATTGGAGAGAATATGCATAATGGGCAGGTTCAGGAGATGTCAGATGCAATAGATAGGGGCGCAACGATAATAACTGTTGATCCTCGTTTTTCTACAGCAGCAAGTAAATCAAAGTTCTGGTTGCCTATAAAGCCAGCTACTGATATGGCTCTTTTATTAGCATGGATGCATGTGTTGATTTATGAGAACCTCTATGATAGGGATTATATTTCGAAATACGCTGATGGATTTGATGAGTTAAAAGAGCATGTTAGACCATTTACACCCGAGTGGGCTTATGGTATAACTACTTTATCGCCTGATTTGATTCGACAGACGGCACGTGAGATGGCTGCTGCATCGCCATCAGTTATCATTCATCCTGGAAGACATGTGACCTGGTATGGTGATGACTCTCAGCGCAGTCGTGCAATAGCCATATTAAATGCCCTTTTAGGGTCATGGGGTAGAAGAGGTGGATTTTATTTCAAGCGGGCTCAAAACGTGCCTGAGTATCCGACAGAAGAGTATCCAAAGCCAGCATGGAGTTGGAAGGATACACATAATGGCAAGTATCCATTAGCACGTCTATCGGTTGCTAACTTATTAATTGATGCTACAATACCTTCTCCTGATAATACGCATGAGATTTATGGTTGGATAGTAGCGGGTACCAATTTGCCATTGACCATGCCTGATAAGCAGAAGTTGAAGAAGGCATTTGAGGCGCTTGAGCTTTTAGTGGTAGTAGATACTATGCCAATGGAGATAACAGGTTATGCTGATGTTGTTCTTCCGGAGAGTACCTATCTTGAGCGTTACGATGATTTGCGGAATGAGACCCATCGTGAGGCATTCGTTGCATTAAGAGCACCAGCAGTGGAGCCAATGTATGAATCTAAGCCGGCATGGTGGATTGCACGTGAATTGGGCATTAAGCTTGGTTTGGGCAGATATTTCCCATGGAAAGACTATTCAGAGGTCTTAGATTGGCAGTTAAAGCAGATTGGATCGTCATTAGAAGAGATGATGGAGATTGGGGTAAAGAAGTTCCCTAACCCTGCTCCGTTGTATATTGAAGATGGCCATGAACCGACATTCCCTACTCCGACAGGAAAGATTGAGCTCTATTCTCATGAGTTGGAACATTATGGATTTGATCCATTACCGGTTTATACAGCACATCCGGAACCGCCTGAGGGTTTCTACAGGTTAATATATGGACGAGCTCCAATGCATACATTTTCACGTACTGCAAACAACCCTAATCTGGTAGATTTAATGAAGGAAAATGCACTTTGGGTTAACCCAAGAGTTGCATCGTTATGGAATCTAAAGAATGGTCAATATGTCAAGCTGAAAAATCAGGATGGCGTTGAGACTAGGTTTGCGACCAAGGTTAGGATTACAGAACGTATCAGATGGGATTCTGTTTATATAGTGCATGGTTTTGGACACCATGAAAAGGGATTAACAAGGGCGTATGGCCGTGGAGCTAGCGATTCTGAGTTGATAACCAATGTTCAGATAGACCCTTTAATGGGAGGAACCGGAATGAGAGGGAATTTTGTGACTTTTGTAATTGACAACATCAAAACTGAAGTTGAATCATGAGATATGCTATGGCCATTGACACCCGTAAGTGTGTAGGGTGTAGCGACTGTGTGGTAGCTTGTCAGGTAGAAAATAATGTGCCGATAGGCTATTGCCGTGACTGGGTTGTTGAGTCAACATCTGGAACATACCCGGTTCTTCAAACAGAGATTAGATCAGAAAGATGCAATCATTGTGATAATTCGCCTTGTGTAAGATGTTGCCCAACCGGCGCAAGCCATTTTGAACAAGGTGGAATAGTAACAGTGACACATCATAAATGTATAGGATGCGGTGCCTGCATCCAGTCATGCCCTTATGATGCCAGATATTCACATCCGGATGGCTATGTCGATAAATGTACATTCTGTCTTCATCGTGTCGTGGAAGGACTAAAGCCGGCTTGCGTGTCTGTTTGTCCCACCAAGTGTATGTATTTTGGAGATCTAGAGGATCCTAACAGCGACGTTTCGGTTGCAATTCGTCATAGAAATTATAAGACACTTGCTCCTGAAGCGGGTACTAAACCTCAGATTTTTTATCTATTATAATCGGATGAATATTGAACTAGTTTCATAAATAGCCAAATGAGAAGACACTCTATTAGTAATTATGAAGACTACTTCAAATAACCGTAAACAGAATAATAATACATGATATGAAAGAAGAATTATTTGTAAGTGGGAGAGACATCCCCAATATAGATCCCTTCCTGAATATTTGGCATTGGCAAATTCCAATGTATCTATTTCTTGGAGGTCTTGCTGCTGGTATCCTCTTTTTTGCTTCTCTTTTCACCATTATGGGTAAGGAAAAGGAGATGCCTACAACGGTTAAAAGAGCCACATTGCTGGTTCCAATAGCTCTATCACTAGGTCTGTTCTTTTTATTTTTGGATTTAAAGCATAAGCTTTGGTTCTGGCAACTCTATACAACTATTCGTTTAGAGTCACCAATGTCGTGGGGAGCATGGACACTTATGGTTATTACTCCTCTCTCAATGGTTTGGTCGGCAAGTTATCTTAAAGAACTTTGGCCTGCTTGGGATTGGAAGTTTAAGATTTTGGATGATTTTGAAAAGCTGGTTATTAAAAATCGTAAAGGCCTAGCCTGGGCGATGATCATCTTAGCAGTAATATTGGGTATTTACACAGGTATTTTGCTCTCGGCATTTAATGCCAGACCATTATGGAATACCTCCTTGTTAGGCCCCTTGTTCTTGGTAAGTGGAATGTCGACTGGTGCGGCAACCATTATGTGGATGGCTAAGGATAAAAGCGAACGCTTATTGATGAGTAAGATCGATTTGCTCTTAATAAGTATTGAATTATTCTTTATTGTCCATTTATTTATGGGTTTTCTTGCCAGTAATGCTGTTCAGATTGAGGCTGCCAACCTTTTCTTAGGGGGTGCATTTACTGTATCTTTCTGGGGGTTTGTTGTGGTTCTTGGTCTTATTGTACCGGCGTTATTGGAGATCTTAGAGTTAAGAGGCTATCATATACCGGTTGCAATTCCTGCTGGACTAATACTATTTGGTGGGATGATGTTCCGCTTCATAATGGTTGAAGCCGGGCAAATAACCAGATATCTTTATTAAAAAATAGGAGATCAAAGATATGAGTGAAACAAAAGAACATAGGAAACCTAAAGAGTATATCAATCCCTATTTAGGAGGTGTACTGTTAGGGTTAGTTTTATTGACTACTATCTATATCACTGGAAGAGGCCTTGGGGCAAGTGGAGCAGTTAAAAGTGCCGTAGTAGCTACTGTAGATGTTGTAGCTACTGAACATGCTCATAACTCCCCTTACATGGGGCAGTTTTTAAGCGATGATGAGGGGCCGATGAATAACTGGTTAGTGTTTGAGGTACTAGGTGTAATAGTTGGTGCCTTTATTTCCGGAACCTTTGCAGGCAGGCTTAAACTTACGGTAGAACATCAACCTAAGATAACATCTAAGACAAGATTAATATTTGCAGGTTTAGGTGGACTGCTATTTGGAATTGGAACACAGTTTGGCCGGGGCTGTACCAGCGGGACAGCTTTAAGTGGTATGGCTACACTATCGTTGGCAGGCTTTATAGCGATGCTATCAATATTTGGGACTGCTTTTCTTCTTGCCTATTTCTTCCGCAAATTGTGGATATAACCTTTTAAGAAATTGATTATTATGGGACCACTAGTAACACAAGGTATAATTGATCCAGCTTGGAATAATCTTATTGCACTGTTGGTTGGAATGGCTTTTGGATTTATTTTAGAGTCATCTGGGTTTAGCAGTTCAAGAAAGCTAGCCGGGGTGTTTTATGGCTACGATTTTGTAGTTTTAAAAGTCTTTTTTACAGCTGCAATAACTGCGGCGTTGGGCTTATTGTTGATGTCGTCAATAGGAATGATTGACCTGTCGAAAATATTCATCAATCCAACTTTTCTTGGACCAGGTATTGTAGGCGGAATCATCATGGGCTTTGGTTTTATTATGGGCGGATATTGTCCTGGAACCAGTTTCTGTGGGGCGGCTATTGGGAAAATCGATGCTATAATCTTCACTCTTGGAATGTTTGTAGGGATCTTGATCTTCTCGGAGCTGTTCCCTCTTTACAGTGATTTCTTTACTTCAGGGGCAATGGGTAATATCTTAGTAACAGACGTTTTAGGAATACCGGCTGGCCTCTTTGTATTGCTCCTCACCATTGTAGCTGTTGGGGCTTTTTATGTTACAGGAATTATTGAGAAGCGGGTTAATAATCCTAAATCTTAGCGATTAGAAGCGGGCTGGATTAAGGGTAGTTGGCAATGTCTATTCTATCTTATTAATCTGGTTTATATCAAGTCGTAAACAATTAAACAAAATTAAAATGAACAAAGGTTTTTATTATTTGGCACCCGCAATTTTTGTCATTGCATTAGTGGCTGCCTTTATAAAGGTCAAGCCTTATCATTATGAGCAGAAGCCTGAGCAGTTGGTTATTGATATTATGCAACCATCGAGGTTTATTACTGCTGATGAAGTTGCAAAACTCCTGATAGATAAAGATCCCTCCCTTTTGCTTATTGATATAAGGCCAACGACTGAGTATAACCTCTTCTCATTGGATAATGCTGTGAATATACCCTCTGATTCGCTGCTATCTCCGGATAATATTGAATACTTCAAGGCCGGGCATAATAAAGTTGTCCTATTTGGGAATGGAGATGTTAGGTCACAGATGGCATGGCTTGAGTTAAAGAAACATGGATTTAACCAGGTTTTTGTTCTAAGGGGTGGATTAAATAGTTGGTTTACTCAGATTATTAACCCTCCAGTTCCAATGCCTTATTCTCCTCAAGCGGAGTTCAATCAATATAGCTTTAGAAAAGCTGCAGGGAATTTCTTTAGCGGAGCTGCTGAAGTTCCGATAGCTCAAGATGGAGCGAAGAAGGCAGAAAAGAAGAGTGTGGCTCCTCGTCCTGTTAAGAAGGAGGCTGCTGCTGAGGGTGGATGTTAACTTTAAATAGAGAATGAGATGAATAAGAAAAATATTATCGTGGTTACTGCCATTGTTGTGGTTGTAATTGCAATAGCACTGATTGGTCAGAAGGGATCCTCTCCTTATGTTATGAGCGATCAGGAATCTCTCGATTATGTTGCTGCACTAAACGAGGGTTATGTCTTCCCAAAGGGGGTTAATCCGCTTAAGCAAACAACAGAAGGAGTAGTTATCGTGGATTTGAGAGATATCAATCAATATTCCAGACAGCATCTCATGGGTGCGGTAAATGTCCCTGTTGAGGATGTTTTAAAGCCAGAAATATTCGATCAGATGAATGATTTTAGTAAAGATGGTCGATTGGTTGTTTTTTACGGAGAAGATGAGTCATCTGCTGCTCCCGTGGTTTATTTACTAAAACAAATGGGTGTTAGCGGTGCCCGCGCTTTAGTTGGTGGCTTCTCTTTCTGGCAAGCTGGAGGTAATGCAGATAGTCTTAAGACGGTTGGTTTCACCACTGAAGTACCAATAGGTGATTATGCAAAATTGATGACAATAAGAGGTGGTAGTGATTCAACGCAATCAGCGACTACTGTAGTGTCAAAGCCTAAAAAGGTAGCCCCAAAGCCAGTTGCTAAGAAGGCGGCTGCTGAAGGTGGATGCTAATTAACAGAGATGTCTGACACAGATGTCAATAGTTATAAGTTAATCGTATCTACGTATATTGTAAATAAAAAGAGAGAGGGGCAAAAGGGATGCTCCTCTCTCTTTTTTTAGCTGGATTTATATTCGGATCTATTCAATTATCTGGTAACAAGTTTAAAGCCTACTCCATGGACATTAATAAGCTTAATGTTAGGATCCTCTTTGAGGTATTTTCTTAGTTTGGTGATATAAACATCCATGGTTCTTGCATTGAAATAGTTATCGTCATTCCAGATTTCACGTAAAGCTTCTCCTCTGTCAAGAACTGTGTTTTCAGCATCACAGAGCATTTTCAGTAACATTGCTTCACGAGAGGTCAGCTTTTGTTCTATTGCTCCGGCTTTTAGAATCTGAAGTTCTGGATCGAATGTATATTTTCCTATCTGATAGAGCCCATCGGGTAGATCACTTTTTCCAAAATCAGTTCTTCGAACAATAGCCTGAATACGGGCTAAAAGTTCTTCCATACTGAAAGGCTTGGTTATATAATCATCAGCACCTATTTGGAATCCCTGCATCTTATCATCTTGCATTGATCGGGCTGTTAGGAAGATAATAGGGATTTTACTCACTTGTCTGATTTCTCGTGCAACGGTAAAGCCATCTTTTATGGGCATCATCACATCGAGTATGCAAAAGTCGAATGGTTGGTTATTAAAACTCTGCCATGCTTCCTCTCCGTTAACACACAAGACAGTAGGATATCCTTTTGCCTCAAGATAGGCTTTAAGTATAGTCCCTAAGTTTTTATCATCCTCTGCCAGCAATATTTTAAGGTTATTGTCCATGGTGTTATTTGATCTTGTTTGAAATTAAAGGGAGAGTTATTGTAAAGATAGTTCCTTTTCCCGGTTCGCTGCTTACAGATATATCTCCATGATGTCTCTCAATAATGAATTTAACGTAACTAAGGCCCAGCCCGAAGCCTTTAACATTGTGCAGGTTTCCTGTTGGCACCCTATAAAGTTTATCAAATATCTTCTTCTGATTGTGTTTGCTTATCCCTAAGCCCTTATCTTTTACCATTAATATTAGGTTTCCGTTATAGTTTGTTGAGCTAACGGTGATTTCAGGTGAGTTAGGGCTATATTTATTTGCATTATCTAAAAGATTAAAGACAACATTGGTTATATGGACCTTATCGGCTAAAACCATAGTCGATTCGGCCATGAGAGACATCGTTAAATGTCCTGCTCTAGCCTCTACTTGTAATCGTACCTTTTCAATCGCATTTCTTATGATGGCATGAATGTCAAGTTCCTCCATCTTCATTTTCATTTTCCCTTTATCAATAGTTGCAGCCTCAAGGATTTTCTCGGACATAGTTGCAAGTCGATTATTTTCCTCTTTAATCATTGTTATGTACACTGAAAAAGCATCAGGGGAGGTAATAATATCCTTGTCGCTTAGGGCTTGGCAAGCTAATGAGATTGTGCTTATTGGTGTTTTAAATTCATGGGTCATGTTATTAATGAAGTCATTCTTCATTTCATGAAGTTTCTTCTGTCGTATAATTGCTATGATGGTATATGAAAAGGCGAAAATGATAGCGAACAATAGAGTCACACTTAGCAGAAGCATCCACCAAAGTTGAGTTAGCAAAAATTGAGTTTCATTAGGAAAGTAAAGCAGAAGATAGGATGGTGTGGTTGTGGTTTCATTTGGAAACAGGGGTAAGGCGAAGCCCAAAGAGAGTAGCTTTTCTGGGAAGTCACCTGTTCGTTGCAGTGTCAATAAATTCCTATCAGGAACATAAACGCCATACTCAAAAGCAGTACTTATCCCTCTTGATTCAAGTTCTGAGTTAATTACAGAGTCAAGTAATGCGGGATGAATCCTCTTTTCTATGGGCAGTGCTGATCGGTTCCCCATGAAGTCATGGAAGACCTCATTAACGATAAATGATCTGCGTTGTAACTCTTCAAGAACTTTATTTCGCTTCATGTTAAGTAGTGCCAGAAGAGTGTCTCTTTGAGTGTTTGTGGCTTGTAATAAGGCTGGAGCCTCCTCTTTTCCTATAGAACTTATATGAGATGTATCAATGAGAACCGAATCAATACCCTGTATAGGTCTCCATTTACGACTTTGGTTAAGTATCTGTGACTTCATCAACTTACTGAGTTTCTCCTTCTCCTTCTTTGATAAGTCAGGCTGTTGGTTAGCCAATTGATCAATCCGAATGTCGATTAAAAAAGTTAAGGAGTCTGCCTTTCTATAAAGACTCGCACTCTCTTTGTAAGTTCGTAGCCTCTGTACTGCCTCTAACTTTTCCAGTTTAGATACCGTCGCAGACATCGCTTCATCGACTGATCTTTTGAATGAGGCCTCTCTGGCATAATGGGCACTCTTAATCCAGTAGATCTGAATGATCATAAGACCGATTAAGGCGGTACTCATTAGGATAATTATGGTGAAAATCAGTCGTCTTGTCATCTGCTAAACAATGATAATCTTGGATTAAGGTTTATTAACAAAAATTAGATTCCATTAACAGAATTTGGAATTGTCTTTGTTTAAATTTGTGACATAAGCTTAGAGCTTAAAAATGGACAAAGATAAATTGAAATATACATATTTGGTTTTTGGTTTTGGTTTTTGCATATACCGCCTCTGATGAGAGGCGGTTTTTTTTTGCAAAGGTAGATGATTTAATGGGTTCTAAGAATAAGGTTTAAGGAGTTCATGATGAAGGAAGTAGGAATGAGATTCAAAATTCAAGATTCAATGCTGTTTTTGGCGCATTTGGTTCTCTCTAATTGTGATACTTAATTCATTTCCTATGAGAAGCTGGGCTAATAATAGTCTATTTCGGTCCTCGGTAATTGTTAACAGATAGGCGTTGTTTTTTGTGTTGAGTGGTGTTTAGATTAGGTAATCTGATGCGATTTTAGGTCTAGCAATGTAATTAGCTTGTGTTTGATAACTAACTTGTATTACATTTGTGTGTTTAAATATGAATAACTAACTAATGAACAACGATTATGAAAAGAATTGCTTTTAGTTTGCTTTTATTGGTTTCAGCTCTTTTAGTGGTAACCTCAGGATGTGATAAAGTGAAGGATTTGGCAAGTTTTGATGTTAGGACTAACCTTCCTGACTATAAATTTACCATTGACAGTGCTACCGTAAGCCCCGCCTTAAAAATGGGTGGTACAGAGGTATTACTGGGATATTTTCCTGCAGTAGTTAATATTGATAGCGTATTTTCACATTATGGCGTTGATAAAGCAGATATTGAGAACTCATCATTTACGATGGTTCAATTGACCATACAATCACCGGAGGGTGTCACATTCGACTGGTTGTCTTCAGCACGTATTGTTGTAGCTTCTTCTCCAACATTGGCTGGTGGTGTTCAGGTTGCTCACACTGCAACTTTCTCTTCAGGTAGCAGTACTATAACCTTTATAGTTGACGAGACCGGTATCAATAACATGATAACCAATGGAGTCTTCTATGTTGGTATCTATGGAATTCTTAGTGGCCCATTACCTGTTCAGACGGTTGGGTTAGCGCTGCAATCACAAATTGTCTATACCGTTAATCCATTGTAAACAAAATAATAACTCATTGGAACCCCGTGCTGTTTACAATCAGTACGGGGTTTTGTATTTTTGTGAAATCAAATATCGATTTATGGCAAGTATGCTTAAGAGTGTTAATCCTGTAACCACTAAGGCTTGGCAGGAGTTAGTAGAATGTGCTGCAATGGATGGCGCATTATCAATTAAAGAGTTGTTTGTTGAGGATCCTGCTAGATTTGAGAAGTTCTCCCGATCTTTTGAAGATTTATGGATTGACTTTTCCAAGTCGCATCTTACGGATGAAAACTTCAAGAGTCTGGTTGCTTTGGCAAAAGAGACTGGGTTGCAAGATGCCATTAAAAAGATGTTTGAGGGGGCAAGAATCAATGTTACAGAAGATAGGGCAGTTCTGCATACAGCGCTGCGTAATCGTGGCTCAGAGCCTGTCTATTTGAATGGTGAAGATGTGATGCCTGAGATTCGTAGTGTTTTGACTCAGATGAAAGAGTTCTCATCTTTGGTTCGGTCTGGCGAATGGAAAGGATATACCGGTAAATCAATCACTGACATTGTAAATATTGGCATAGGTGGTTCTGATCTTGGTCCTGTCATGGTTTGTCGTGCTTTAGCCCACTATGCACCTAAAGGCCTTAATGTACATTTTGTTTCAAATGTAGACGGTAGTCATCTAATGGAGACCGTTTCAAACCTGAATCCTGAAACTACACTCTTTCTGATAGCATCTAAGACCTTCACTACGCAAGAGACTATGGCAAATGCTAATTCAGCTCGTTCATGGTTTTTAAAGTATGGTGAGGCAAAAGACGTTGCTAAACATTTTGTTGCTATTTCAACTAATACCAAGGCTGTTGCTGAATTTGGAATAGATACCAATAATATGTTTCGCTTTTGGGACTTTGTTGGTGGTCGATTCTCACTTTGGTCGGCAATTGGCTTGAGTATTGCAATTTATGCCGGATATGACCAATTTGAGGCTCTCCTTGACGGAGCGTATTCAATGGATAATCACTTCAGGAATACCCCTTTTGAGGATAATATTCCTGTAATAATGGCTCTTTATTCCATCTTCTATACCTCATTTCTTGGTTGTAGTACTGAGGCTGTGCTCCCATATGATCAATACTTGGATAGGTTCCCTGCATATCTGCAACAGGCTGTCATGGAGAGTAACGGTAAGTTCGTTGACAGAACCGGCGAGGAGATTTATTATCCTACAAGCCCAATTGTTTGGGGTGAACCGGGTACTAATGGGCAGCACTCATTTTATCAGTTGATACATCAGGGAACCCAAGTTGTTCCTTGTACTTTCATCGCTGCGGCTAATCCTTTAAAAGATCCCTCTAATCATCACACTCTTTTATTATCGAACTATTTTGCTCAATCAGAAGCATTGATGAATGGTAAAAGTGCTGAGGAGGTTCGATCAGAAATGGAGGCAAAGGGAGAGTCTGCTGAAGCCATCAACAGAGTATTGCCATACAGAGTTTTCAGAGGTAATACACCATCTATCTCTATCCTTTATCCTACTCTCAATGCTCGTGTTTTAGGCCAATTGGTAGCTATGTGGGAACATAAGATATTTACTCAAGGTATCATCTGGAATATATACTCTTTTGATCAATGGGGGGTAGAACTTGGGAAGCAACTTGCCAATAAGATCTTACCTGAGTTGTCTGGCCCGGAGGAGGTCACTTCTCATGATCCATCAACTAACGGACTAATCAATTTGATGAAGAGATTAAGGCACTGAAAATAATCCATATTCCTGCCACCATAATAACGCTCCCGGTTAGTTGTTGAACTCTGATGACTAACCGGGGGCTTGTCTTTTTGGAGATCCATAAAGCCAGATAACACTTTAAGATGGTGGCAATGGTCGCCATTAGGAATATACCTCCCATTATACTCGCTCTGGATAACGAGGTTGAAGCTCCTCCACTGAGTGCCATTCCAGCTAAACCAGCCCAGAAAACCGCATTTAAAGGGTTTCCAAGGTTAATGATTGCTCCCTTTAAAATAAGAAGTAAGGGTTTGGGATTAACAGATGGGTCGTTTGACTTTTGATCAAGGTCCACTTTATTTGGCTTGAGGATTGAATAGAGACCATAAATAATGAGAATAAGTCCGCTTATAATCACAAAA
Source organism: Sphingobacteriia bacterium (assembly GCA_021286705.1). Taxonomy (GTDB): domain Bacteria; phylum Bacteroidota; class Bacteroidia; order Bacteroidales; family TTA-H9; genus JAJTBW01. The sequence continues at coordinate 14,060 of JAJTBW010000004.1, read as the reverse complement.
AACGACTCGTGAGTCAGTGATTTCAAGAGTAGACTGAAGCCCTCGAAAACGGCTACCATCATTATAAGATCTGTAATAAGAATACCAGTTGCAACACTAAACCCACCGATAAGTCCTCTTCTCATCGTAACCTGCATCATTGTCATATATGCTGGTCCAAAACTAACCGCAAGTGTAAGACCGTAAAGTAATCCTTTGATAAAAAACATGATCTGATATTCTGAGTCGCAAGTTAGTGTTTTTCCAGAGCTTGGAATGAGGGAATTGGCGTGCTATATCAATTTTAACTAAAGAATAATATAAAAAGAAAGGGTTATCATGACTGTCATGATAACCCCAACATACGAGCTGTATTAATTTACAATTAATTCCTATCTATGGCATTTAGATCTTCGAAAGCTACTTTTAAGCGGTTAGTCATACTGACTTCACCCTCTCTGAGCCATTTTCTTGGATCATAATATTTCTTGTTAGGCTTATCATCGCCTTCGGGGTTTCCGATTTGGCCTTGAAGGTAGCCTTGGTATTTTTTATAGAAGTTCATTACACCTTCCCAAGTAGCCCATTGGGTATCGGTATCGATATTCATCTTGATTACGCCATAGCTGATAGCCTCTCTGATCTCTGCTCTTGAGGAGCCTGACCCGCCGTGAAATACAAAATTGACAGGCTTTGCAGCGGTGTTGTATTTCTGTTGAATATAGTTTTGAGAGTTATTCAGTATAACCGGATTTAGGTGGACGTTTCCTGGTTTATATACCCCATGGACGTTACCAAAAGAGGCGGCGATAGTAAATTGGTCGCTTATTTTGCTAAGTCTTTCGAAGGCATAGGCAACCTCTTCAGGCTGAGTGTATAATTTAGCGTTATCAACGTTTGAGTTGTCAACACCGTCCTCTTCACCGCCTGTAACACCTAGTTCGATTTCCAAAGTCATGCCCATCTTTGACATACGAGTAAGATACTTCTCACAGATGTCTAAGTTTTCAGTTAAACTCTCTTCAGAAAGATCGAGCATATGTGAGCTGAAGAGTGGTTTCCCTGTTTCAGCAAAGAATTTTTCTCCGGCATCAAGAAGGCCATCAATCCAGGGAAGGAGCTTTTTTGCTGCATGGTCAGTGTGAAGAAGTACGGGTACACCATACATCTCGGCTATCTGCCAAACCATTTTTGCTCCTGCAATAGCTCCGGCTATGCTTGCTTTTTCACCCTCATTGCTCAAGCCTTTACCAGCCATAAAGCTAGCACCACCATTTGAGAATTGAATAATAATAGGAGAATTAACAAGCTTTGCAGCTTCCAAAGCAGCTGTAATAGAATTGCTGCTGACAACATTGACAGCAGGGATGGCAAATTCACCAGCACGGGCAATACGGAATAATTCCTGAACATCACGTCCGGTTACAACGCCCGGTTTCAACTTGCTTAATACTTTTTCTGACATAGTAATCTAAAATTAAATTTGTTAGCTGTTTTTGCTACATACTGCAAAGTTAGACAATTTCAATTGAACAGGGGGAGATTCACGCTTGTGATTGCGAGGGAACTTATTCAAAGCAGCTGGTCTCTGGCAGTGGGCCGCTGGCTTCTGCTGGCAGCTGGCGAGACCTGTGTTCCCAAGACCAATTCTATGGCCAGATTATTTGATGGAGAGTTTTGAACTTCAAGTCAGGGTTTCTCTGTGACGAAGTCAGGAAGGTGCATTCTTGAAATCGGTAAAGAAGTCAAAAAAAAGAGGATGTCATAAATAGTGACATCCTCTTTTTTGGTTTGTATTGTATTAGGGTTTACCCTTCGAACAGCCCCATACCATCAAGTACATCCATTGTCTCTTTGACTGCGGCAGCTGAAGCATGAAGTTGCTTCATCTCTTCATCATTGAGTTTGATCTCGATGATCTCTTCGATACCGTTTCTGCCAAGTTTGACAGGTACTCCAAGGTAGATGTTGTTGATACCATACTCACCATTGAGGTAAGCACAAACAGGGAAGACCCTCTTTTGATCATCAACGATAGCTTCAACCATTTGAGCAGCGGCAGCTCCCGGAGCGTACCAAGCTGAGGTACCCATTAGGTTAACAAGTTCGCCACCACCCTTACGGGTTCTTTCAACGATTTTATCAAGAACGTCTTTACCGAGAAGGTCAGAGACAGGGATACCATTGATAGAGGTATAACGTGGTAGAGGAACCATTGTGTCACCATGACCACCTAAAAGAAGTGCGTGTACATCTTTTGGAGAGACATCGAGGGCTTCAGCGAGGAATGCTTTATACCGTCCGGTGTCAAGAATACCTGCCATTCCAAATACTTTGCGAGAATGTTTTCTAGCAGCTTTGAAAGCAGTGTAGGTCATGACATCAAGAGGGTTAGAAACCACGATGATGATAGCCTCAGGAGAGTAGAGAATAGCCTTTTCGGTTACCTCTTTGACGATGGTTGCATTTGTTTTGATGAGGTCATCACGACTCATACCCGGTTTTCTGGGCAAGCCTGATGTGATCACGATAATATCTGAGCCTTTAGTACGCAGGTAGTCATTAGTAACTCCAATTACACGAGAATTGAAGTTATTAATAGAAGCTGTTTGCCAGATGTCAAGGGCTTTGCCTTCGGCGACACCTTCTTTAATATCAACCAGAATGACCTCACGGGCCAGATCCTTATGAGCAATAACATTGGCAACGGTTGCACCTACATTGCCTGCTCCAATTACTGTAATCTTGTTCATATATGGGCTTTAAAATAAATGTTTTGTACTTAAACAGTTAAAAAGCCCCATTGTTAACCCCATAACTCACATTATTTGCAAATTTATGCAATTATCGGGCCAGCGGCAACAAGTTTTTTACCATCTTCATTATCAGTAAAGCTTTCGAAGTTGGCAATAAACTTAGCGGCGAGGTCGCGAGCAGCATTATCCCAATCTTGAGCTGAAGGCCATAAGTTACGTTGATTTAATAACTTAGAGTCAACATTGGCAACAGTTTTAGGAACGGAGAGGTTGAAGAATGGGATTATTTCGAATTCGGCATTATCAATAGAGCCATCGAGAATAGCGTCAATAATTGCTCTGGTTGAAGGAATATCAATACGTTTTCCAGTGCCATAAGGGCCACCAATCCAGCCTGTATTTACAAGGTAAGCTGTGCTACCATGTTCTTTCATTTTCTTTGCCAATTCACGTGCATAGGCTGTTGGGTGGAGTAACAAAAATGCGGCACCAAAGCAGCTGGAGAAAGCAGGTGAAGGCTCTTTGATTCCTCTTTCAGTCCCGGCAACCTTTGCAGTATAACCACTAAGGAAATAATACATGGTCTGCTCAGGGGTCAATTTTGAAACAGGAGGAAGAACGCCAAAGGCATCGGCGGTTAAAAAGATAACCTTCTTGGCATGACCTGCCTTTGAAACAGGCTTAACGATGTTATCAATATGATAGATAGGGTAAGAAACACGAGTGTTTTCTGTTTTAGCGTTACTTGCAAAGTCAATTACACCAGTTTTTTCGTCGAACACTACGTTTTCTAATAGGGCATCTCTACGGATAGCGTTGTAGATATCGGGTTCGTTTTCTTTACTAAGATTGATACATTTGGCATAGCAGCCCCCTTCAAAGTTGAATACACCATTGTCATCCCATCCATGTTCATCGTCACCAATGAGATAACGTTTGGGGTCAGCTGAAAGGGTAGTCTTGCCGGTGCCACTTAAACCGAAGAAGATAGCAACATCGCCTTCTTTGCCAACGTTTGCGGAACAGTGCATAGAAGCAATTCCTTTAAGGGGCAAATAATAATTCATAATACTGAAGAAACCCTTCTTGATTTCTCCGCCATACCAGGTACCACCAACTACAGCAAGTTTCTTTTTCAGATTGAAAACAACGAATACTTCACTGTTGAGTTTATGTTTTTCCCATTCCGGGTCATTGGTTTTGCAGGCATTAAGCATTACAAAATCTGGAGTGAAGTTCTCTAGCTCATGTTCTTCAGGTCTGATAAACATATTCTTAACAAAGTGAGCCATCCAAGCCACTTCGGTAATAACACGTATCTTAAGACGGGTATCGGGGTTAGCACCGGCGAAGCCATCCATGACATATAGCTTTTTGCCATTGAGTTGTTTTACTGCTAAGCCATAAAGGTCAGTCCAGACCTCTTCACTTACTGGTTTATTATCAGAGGATTTTCTTCCAGCTGTTTTCCACCAGATATTCTCTTTAGATGACTCCTCTTCAACAATGTATTTGTCTTTGGGAGATCTCCCGGTAAAGATACCGGTATCGACCGTAACGGCACCGTTATCAGTAACAAAGCCCTTAGAGAAACCTTCTAGGCAAGGATCAGTTTCATGTTTAAAAAGTTCTTCGTAGCTAAGGTTGTAATAAAGCTCGTCAATTTGATCAAATCCATACTGTTTTATCTCAGTACGGATGGTTTCCAGGCGGTTGACCATAGTTTGATGGTTTAATTTATGTTTATTGAGGTTGTGGATTTTAAAATAAAAAGTTTGGTAATCTGTCACGAGTTGAATTTGTGGTTTCAAGAGCAGCAGATTACCAAATTTTTGTCAAAAGTAACAAATTTAAAAAGTGAATTGTTTTAGAAATCTCGAATAAAAAGCGATTTTTATTGATTATCTATTAATTGTCTTTCATTTCTTTTTAAAATTTGATCGTTATTACCGGCAGGAAGTCCTTTTTTCCAAATAGAGTCAACAGCCGCAATGGTAGCCATGTTTACTATTTCTGACACGGTACTTCCCATTTGTAGAATGTGTACTGATTTGTTTAAGCCATTGAGTACTGGTCCGATAGGGTCTTGATCGGTTAGCTCTTTAACGAGTTTGTAGGCCGTATTTGCTGCAGTTAAGTAGGGGAATATAAGCGTATTGGCACCTTTTTCAGCTAGTTTAGAGAAAGGGAAATGTTCTTTAAGTTTAGCAGGATTTAAGGCGAAGTCAGCCTGAATATCACCATCAACAATAAGCTCAGGATGATTTTTATGAAGAATAGCCACGGCTTCCTGGACGAGATTAGGGACTCTACCTTTAACTGATCCATAGTTTGAATACGATACTATAGCCACTCTGGGGGTATAGCCAAAGTTTCTGACCGCCTCAGCACTTTGAAGAGTGATCTCTACGAGTTGCGAAACATTTGGATTCATATTAACGGTGGTGTCTGCAAAAAAGAGCATCCCTTTAATGGTACTTAAAATATACATTCCACTCACGACAGACCATTCAGGCTTTTTCCCGATGACTTGTAAAGCTGGACGAACAGTCTGAGGATAGGTATTGGTAAGTCCACTAATCATTCCATCGGCTTCTCCCAGATTAACCAACATAGAACCAAAGTAGTTTTTCTGTTGCATCAACTCGATTGCTTGAGTAATGGTTAGCCCCTTTCTTTGGCGTTGCTTCCAGAGAGCTAATGCCATTTTTTCTTTACGAGGACACTCTTCGTCACTTCGACAATCAATTATCTCAAGGTTATCGATATTAATCTCATGCTCTTTGGCGACGCGATTGATGGTCACTCTATTGCCCATTAAGATGGGAATAGCTATCCCTTCAGCCTTGACGATCTCAGCAGCTTTGAGGATTTTGTAGTTTTCGGCTTCAGCAAACAAGATTCGCTGAGGGTATTGTTGTGCTCTGGTTCTGATATGTCGAATTAATGGGTTCGAATGCCCCATTCTACGCTGAAGATTATCAATATAGGTCTGCCAATCGGTTATAGGAACTTTGGCGACCCCTGATTCAATTGCCGCTTTAGCTACAGCTGGGGCAACTCTTTCGATAAGTCTTGGATCAGTGGGTTTGGGGATAATATAGTCAAGCCCAAATTTAAGACTTTCCAAACCATAGGCCATTAAGACTTCATCGGGGACGGGCTCTTTTGCTAGAAGGGATAAAGCCCTGGCTGCCGCCAGTTTCATAGATTCGTTGATTTTGCTGGCTCTAACATCGAGTGCTCCTCTAAAGATATAAGGAAAACCAAGGACATTATTTACCTGGTTAGGGAAGTCAGATCTACCGGTTCCAATAATAGTGTCAGGTCTGATCTCTTTAGCTTCAAAATATCCAATTTCGGGGGTAGGGTTGGCTAAAGCAAATACGATAGGATTATGAGCCATTCCTTTGAGCCACTCTTTTTTGAGTGCGCCAGCTATAGAAAGGCCGAGGAAGACATCAGCTCCAACAAGAGCCTCTTCCAGTGAACAGGGGGGAAGATGAGTTGCAAATTGGAGTTTCTGATTATTAAGATCGGTTCTTTTGTTATGAATAAGCCCTTTTGAGTCGAACATGAGGACATTCTCCTTTTTGACACCCAGTTGAACATATAGCGATGTACAAGAGATAGCTGATGCACCAGCTCCATTTACTACCACTCTGACTTTATCAATACTTTTCCCAGTAATTTCAAGGGCATTCAGAAGACCGGCCGAAGTGATAATAGCTGTGCCGTGTTGGTCATCGTGCATGAGGGGGATATTGAGCTCCTCTTTAAGTCGCTCTTCGATATAGAAGCACTCCGGGGCTTTAATGTCTTCAAGGTTAATTCCTCCAAAAGTGGGGCTGATAGCCTTGACAATTTCGATTACTTTGTCGGGATCTTTTTCGTTGATTTCAATATCAAAGACATCAATATCAGCATAAATTTTAAAGAGAAGGCCTTTGCCTTCCATTACAGGTTTACCTGCATCTGCGCCAATGTTCCCCAGGCCGAGAACGGCCGTGCCATTACTTATAACAGCCACCAGATTTCCTTTTGCAGTGTATTTGTAGATATCTTCCGGGTTGGCTTGTATTTCGAGGCAAGGTTGTGCGACACCAGGGGAGTAGGCTAGAGATAAATCTCTTTGGGTGTGGTAAGGTTTAGTAGGTTTAACCTCAATCTTACCCGGGCGCCCCCCAGAATGGTATGTAAGGGCGTCTTTAGTAAGTTCAGAACGATCAAATGTGGGCTCCATGGTTGTTAATATTTAATTGATATGGTTGCAAAACTCAATAAGTTGAAAAGGGATAAGAAAACTATGATAGAAAAATAAGGAAAATGTTTATTTTTGCCAGTTGGTGTATTCTGAGTTAATTGCTTGATTTATCTCAAAAGTAATATAATAGATACTGATGTTTGCATATTTGAATGGAATTGTTAGCGAATTAAACCCAACTATTGTTGTGATAGAGTGTGCGGGGGTTGGCTATCAGGTGCATATAAGCTTGCAAACCTATGGTATATTAAAACAGGGAGAGCAGGTAAAACTGTTGGTTCACCAAATTGTAAGAGAGGATGCGCATCTTTTGTTTGGCTTCTCAAGTGAAGAAGAGCGAAGGGTATTTCGTTATCTTATCTCGGTGAATGGGGTCGGAGCCAATACGGCTTTACTGATTCTGTCGTCGATGTCTATTTCTGAGCTAATATCCGGTATTGCACAAGGTGATGAGAACCTTTTAAAAAGGATTAAGGGAATAGGGGCAAAGACGGCGCAAAGACTCATCGTTGAGCTTAAAGACAAGGTCTTAAAAGAGCCTTCCGCTTTTGATAAAGTTGGTTCCTCATACAATACAACACGCCAAGAAGCGTTATCCGCTTTGGTGGTTTTGGGTTTCTCTAAACCCAATGCCGAGAAAGCTCTAGATAAAATTATCCAACGATCAGGCAATCATCAAAGAGTTGAAGATCTGATACGAGAAGCTTTGAAGATATTGTAAAACTATTAAACTGGGTCACTGTTGAAAAAATCAACATATAACTTTTTACGGCTTCCCCTTATTCTTGCTGTCTTGGCGATGGTTGGTCTCATTACCGCCGCAGTTCCTGTACAGTGGTTTGTGCCGTTACCAGAAGAAAATTCTGTGGTCGTTCCTGATACCAATACCCCTTTACCATATCCTTTTAAAGATAAGTCAACTATTCAGGGTGGCGAGGAGACCCAAAGCCATCCGTTATTTCTTAAGCAGCCCTCAAATATTACCACTACCGTTGAATATGATCCGGAAACGAAAAGTTATATTCAAAAGGAAAAAATCGGTGAGTTGGACTATCGTAATCCACAGGTTTTTGATTTTAAAGAGTACCAGGATTTAGATGCTAAGAGATCTTTACATAGCTATTGGAAAGAGAAAGCTAAAACAACCTCGGGTGCAAAGAGTGATGGCATCATACCTTCTATTTATATTGGTGGTGAGACTTTCGATCGTATTTTCGGTGGAAGTAAAATTGATATAAGGCCTAGTGGCTCGGCTGAACTTATTTTCGGTGTGACGTCCAACTTTAGAGATGACCCCTCTTTGAACAGTAGGCAACGTAGGGTGACTAACTTCGACTTCCAAGAGAAGATTCAAATGAATGTCGTAGCTAAAGTCGGCGATAAAATTGAGTTCAAAGCAAATTATAATACTGAGTCTTCTTTCTCTTTTGATAACAAGCTTCAATTAAAATATGAAGGGAAAGAGGATGAGATTATTAAACTTATTGAGGTCGGTAATGTGAATCTCCCACTTAACTCAACATTGATTCAAGGATCTCAGAGTCTTTTCGGTATAAAATCTAAATTGCAGTTTGGGAAAACTTCCGTTACTGCTGTTGTGTCACAACAGGAGAGTCAAACCACTTCGATTCAGGTTCAGGGTGGAGCACAAACGAGTAAGTTTAAAATTAAGGCAGATGCCTATGAAGAAAATAAGCACTTTTTCATGGCGCAGTACTTTAGAGATAATTATGAGAGTGCTTTGTCTCAATTGCCTATTGTTGCTTCAGACATTAACATAACTAAAGTTGAGGTTTGGGTCACCAATATCGGCCCTGCTGTTACTGATAACAGAAATATTGTAGCATTTCAGGATATGGGTGAACCCGATCCATATAATCCGGATATTCTTCCGGTAGGAGGTTGGAATACTCTTCCAAGCAATAAGGCTAACACCCTTTTTACAACGCTTGATCTAAATCAGGTAAGAAATATTAACGGTGTTTCAAACTATCTTAAGTCGAGAGGATATACTGCCAGTGTTGATTTCGAGAAGGTGGAGAGTGCCCGCAAACTTAACTCCACAGAGTATACTGTAAATAGTAGACTAGGTTTTATTTCATTAAACACCACCATTAACTCTGATCAGACGCTTGCAATTGCTTATCAATATACAAGATCTGGTGATACAACAGTTTATCAGGTGGGCGAATTCTCAGATGGAGGGGTGACTGCTCCAAATGCATTGATGGTAAAACTTCTAAAGAGTACCTCTTTAAATCCTCGAATTCCTATCTGGAAACTGATGATGAAGAATGTATATGCCATCGGTTCATACCAGATTAACTCATCAGACTTCATTCTGAATATTCTTTATTCTGGCAGTAATAATGGTGTTCCTACCGGCTATATCAATGCCGGAAGAATTGCTGGTCTTCCTCTTCTTCAGGTGATGAATCTGGATAACCTTGATGCACAGTTAAACAGAATTTTAATAGATACTATTCTTGTTACTGATGGATTGTTCGACTTTATTGATGGTGCTGCTACCAATGGGGGGACAATTAATAGTTCTAATGGTAGGGTCTACTTCCCTGTACTAGAACCTTTCGGGAGTCATCTAAGGAAAAAGTTAGGGAATGATCAGTTAGCAGACCAATACTGCTATGACTCTCTGTACACATTGACAAAGGTTGGAGCACAACAGTATCCTGATAAGAATAAGTTTATACTTGAAGGTTCATATAAATCCTCTTCATCTAGTGAGATTTCTTTAAATGCTATCAATGTACCGCAGGGTTCAGTTAAAGTTACCATGGGTGGAGTGCCTCTCACCGAGAATGTAGACTATACAGTTGATTATACTTTAGGTAGAGTAAAGATTATTAATGAAGCTTTATTGGCAAGCGGGACTCCTATTAATATCTCGCTTGAGAGTAACTCAATGTTCTCTGTTCAATCGAAAACCTATCTGGGGTTACATGTCGATCATCAGATCAATAAAGACTTTGTAGTCGGGGCCACAGTTATAAACCTTACAGAAAGACCTTTGACTCAGAAGACCATTATCGGAGATGATCCAATCAGTAATACATTATGGGGTCTTAACCTTTCATGGCAGCAAGAGTCTCAATGGTTGACCCGCATGATCGATAAACTTCCGGGTATTGAAACTAAAGCTCCTTCTAAAGTTAGTGTCATAGCTGAGTTTGCCCATTTTATTCCAGGTCATAGTAAGGCTATTGGAAGTGAAGGAACCTCTTATGTGGATGACTTCGAGGGATCGCAAACCAAGATTGACCTTAATCAGCCTTTTAGCTGGTACATAGCAAGTACACCTCAAGGACAGACAGAACAAGGGATGTTCCCCGAGGCTGCTCAAGGAACAGGATTAGCTTATGGATTCAATAGAGCCAGGCTGGGTTGGTATAGAGTCAGTGAAGATTTTTATACAAGAAGTGGTGGGAATAGACCGACCAATATTTCCAAAGATGAGGTCTCTCAAAATTCTGTTCGTCAAGTCCTACAACAAGAGCTCTTTCCAAATAAAGATCTGAATAACAACATTAATACCTCCATTAATGTAATGAATCTTCATTTTCAGCCTTCAGTTCGTGGCCCCTACAACTATGATGTTGCTCCTGTTCCGGGCATTAGTTATGGGATTGCGGCAAATGGGGAATTGAATGAACCTCAAACCCGTTGGGGAGGTATCATGCGGAAGATGGAGTCAACTGATTTTGAGGCAACCAATGTTGAATATATTGAGTTTTGGATGATGGATCCATTTGCAGATGATCCGACTAATCCTGGTGGAGATATCTATTTTAACCTTGGTGAGGTCTCTGAAGACATTCTTCGAGACGGTAGAAAGAGCTTTGAAAATGGATTACCAACAACCGCTACACCCGTAGATGTTGATACAACCATCTGGGGTAGAGTACCCAAGTTACAGTCTTTAGTAAATGCATTTGATAATAATGCAGACTCTCGTCAATATCAGGATGTTGGTTATGAAGGATTAAGAGATGATGATGAGCGATCCTTTTTTAAATCAAATTTCCTGGATCGTATTGCAAACCTTTATGGAGCCGGTTCAGAGGCCTATGCAAGTGCTTATGATGATCCATCAAGCGATAATTTCCATTTCTTTTTCGGAGCGGATTACGATGCCGATTCTAAATACAGTAGCATTCTTGAACGTTATGTAAAGTATAATGGGGCAGATGGGAATAGTCCGATTTCAGATGGTACTACCAACTACTCTGCGAGATATTCTGATATTCCGAATGTAGAGGATATTAATCAGGATAATACCTTATCAGAGGATGAACGGTATTTTCAGTATAAACTCACGCTTCGTCCTGATCAGATGGAGAATGGTGAAAACTTTATTGCCGATCAACGATTAGCCTCATCAGGTACACTAGAGAATGGAACAGTTTCAAAGGTAAAATGGTATCAGATTAAAATCCCCGTAAGTGAATTTACCAAAGTGGTTGGTAATATAAAGGATTTTAAATCGATTCGATTCATGAGGATGTACTTTAAGAATTGGCAAAAGCCAGTAGTTGTTCGTCTTGCTTCTCTTGATTTGGTGAGAGGGGAGTGGAGGAGATACAAGTATGAGCTTTTATCAGGAGGTGAGTATATTCCTATTGATGACCAAAGTAGTACAAAGTTTGAGTTATCTTCGGTTAATGTTGAGGAGAACAGTTCTCGTTCACCAATCCCTTACAAGATTCCCCCAGGAATCGAGCAGGAGATCAACTATGGAACAACGAATTATACAAGGTTGAATGAACAGGCGATGGTTCTGCGCATTAAAGAGTTGCAGGATGGTGATGCCAGAGCAGCCTACAAGACTACAGGCTTTGATTTCAGGCAATACAAACGCATGAAGATGTTTGTTCATGCCGAGAACATCGAGACAATGCCGGCCAATAGTTATGGCGATCTGACCATCTTTATTCGACTCGGTGCAGACTTTACAGAGAATTACTATGAGTATGAGATTCCTCTGACTTTCACGCCATTCAATACAACTAATGCAGATGATATATGGCCAGAGGCTAATAGATTTAATATAGATTTAGAGAAGCTAGTAAGTCTGAAGCTTGACCGGAATACGGAAGTTAGAGATGCTACGAGTGGAACCTCAATCAATACACCTTATGTTGTATACGATGGGAAGAACAAGATATCTATTTTAGGTTCTCCTAGTTTGTCGGATGTAAAGGCTATTATGATCGGTATTCGTAATCCAAAACGAAGTTCGCTACAATCAGCTGATGATGGCAATGCTAAGAGTGCTGAGATTTGGGTTAATGAGCTACGCCTTACTGATTTTGTCGATCAACAAGGTTGGGCTGCTACTACTAGATTCACTGCTACTTTAGCTGATTTGGGAAATATAGCGATTGCCGGTTCTCATTCGACCCCTGGCTTTGGTAGTATTGAGCAAAAGACAAATGAGCGTCAGAAGGATGCCATTACCAATTTTGATTTATCAACAAATCTACAGTTGGGTAAGTTCTTCCCTGATGATTTAGGGATTAAAATTCCTCTTCATGTTGACTATTCAACAGCTATAAGTAATCCTCAATATAACCCATTAGATCCTGACGTAAAATTATCAGATGCTCTTGATAGTTACCGTACAACGGCTGAGAAGGATAGCATTAAAAAGATAGCTCAGGACTATGTTCAGAGGACAAATATTAGTCTTCTTAATGTCAGAAAGGAGAGGGTTGGCACAACTAAAAAGCCAATGCCATGGGATGTTGAGAACTTCGATCTTAGTGGATCGTATAGTACAACAAATAAGAGAAATATTGATTTAGAATATGATAATAAGCTGCAATATAGAGGTGGAATCGGTTACAATTATAGCATACAATCTCCCAATATAAAGCCATTTAGTAAATTTGGATTAATTCAAAAGGGGAAGGCATTTCAACTATTGCGTGACTTTAATTTCTATCCTTTGCCTAGAATGTTTGCTTTCAGAACGGAGATTAATCGGGAATATACTGAAAGAAAATTGCGAATAAAGAGTGAAGGGGATATTATTTTGCCTGCGACATATCTGAAATCATTTGTCTGGAACCGTAATTATGATTTCAAATACGATTTGGCTACATCACTCAAGTTGGAGTACAATGCTGTTGCAAGTGCGGTTGTTGATGAGAGACCGGGTTCGGTCGATCATGACGATTATGGATATACTGCACAGGAGAAAAGGGAATATCTGTTGAGTCAGTTGGGTAGCTTTGGTAGAATGAATAAGTATACCCAACAGGTTAATGTGAATTACACTATCCCTATAAATAAACTTCCATATCTTGATTTCCTGAATGCTACAGCCAGATATCAAGGAGGTTATACATGGAGTGCAACCCCTCTTAGTCAGCAGGAGATATTAGGGAATACAGCTGAAAATAGCAATACCATTCAGCTTAATGGTACGGTAAAGTTTGTGACACTCTATAACCAGATCCCGTATTTAAAAAGGCTCAATCAAAGTCAAAAATCTACACAAAACAGAAAGCCGGGTGCACCTAAGCCGGGGCAAAATAAGCCACAACCTAATGTTGCTAACAATGATTCGACCAATAAGAAGCCGTCGGTTGATTATCTTAAGATCATTGGAGAAGGTGCTATTAGGTTTGCGATGATGGTTCGTGATGCAACTGTGAGTTATTCAGAGCAGAATGGTACATTGATGCCTGGTCTGACTCCTGAACCTACCTATTTGGGGAATAATTTCAATGCTTCGACCCCTGGTTTAGGTTTCGTCTTTGGTCTGCAGGATGAGGATTTAAGATACCGTGCCGCTCAAAATGGTTGGATTACGCAGGATACGCTCTTTAATGGTCAGTATATGACCAAGTATACTACCAATCTGAATTTTAGGGCTACACTTGAACCATTTAGAGATTTAAAAATAGATCTGACTGCGAATAGAACAATGTCTAAGGATCATTCAGAGTATTTCCAATCTGTGAATGGTTACTACGAATCAACCTCAGTTATTGATAGAGGTAGTTTTACTATGAGCTTTCTTACCATTGGAACTGCTT
>JAJTBW010000192.1 GCA_021286705.1 Sphingobacteriia bacterium | reverse complement strand
TCTTACCTTAATTTACTGATTTTCATTAGATTAATTTTTTGTCATGTACTAAGCCCTTATCATTGAAAATCGATCACACTCAATCAAATATTAACGACCAATCTTAAGTAACTAACAGAAAACAGCTAGTTGCCAGTATCTACATTGCAAGTGAAGCTTTCGTTACTTTCAAATCTACACTTAGAATCTTTCGAACCTCACATTTTATAAAATAAAACCACCTTAGCTTCGTTATGCAAGATCAACTATCTGAAAACACTCTTTAGAATGGCATCTCAATCGACAATCGGGCTAAGAATACGATCAACTTATAGTTTCACTATACTACTCACGATTTTAATTACTTCAGGCGTTAACTTAAAGCCTGTCTCAGCACAAGTGACTCCAACCAACGGTGAAACTATTCTCCAAATGATGTATGATCATTACAGTGAAAAAGGTTGGTATAAAAACTTCACATTCTGGCAACAAACTTCGTTCTATAAAGACGACTCTCTAGTAAGAGAACAGAAATGGTATGAAGCCATCTCGCTTCCTGGAAAGCTGGTAATAAAATATGATAGTATTAATGGACGAAATGGGATGCTCTTCAGAAACAATAAGATTTACCGTATGGCTGATGGTAAAATTGCTGCTGTTCAAAAACTGGTACATACGCTCCTTTTAGCAGGATTTGATGTCTATTTTCAACCCGTTAAACGCACGATCCACATGCTGGATTCTTTAGGTTTTGACTTATCAAAGGTTCGTCAGGATGAATTTTTAGGGAGAAAAGTTTGGGTAGTTGGGGCAGTGGCAGGCGATCTTCAGAGTCAACAAATCTGGATCGATGCCGAGAGATTGTATCTACACAGAATAGTCTACCAAATGGGTAACCAGGTGAGCATGGCAGACCTAGATGAATACAAGGAACTAAATGGCAACTGGGTAGCTACTCGAATCCGCTTTTACAAGGATGGTCATCTCACCATGAAAGAAATTTATAAGGATATCCATTTCCCTACCATATTAAATGAAAGACTTTTTCACCCTGAAAACTTTGCCTCAAGTAGGTGGTAAGACACCATCTACAACAGTTTTGATCAAATCATTTCAATAACAGAGCAAACTACTTCAGATCGTTATTAGCATTACTGTTTTAAAGTCAACGATGCAGCATTTTATAGTAAAAAATGCTCTCTGTTTTACTTAATCAATGCTTCTATAGCTAATTGATAGCCCAAAAGGCCCAATCCTGAAATAGACCCTTTCGCTGCCGCAGCTGTATATGACTTATGCCTAAATTCTTCACGAGCAAAGATATTGCTTATATGCACCTCTATAACTGGCACCTTAACTGATCTGATTGCATCGGCTAAGGCAATGGATGTGTGAGAATATCCTCCTGGATTGAAGACCACACCTAGTAAGTCATTAGCTGCTTGTATAGCATCAATCAAATCGCCTTCGTGATTAGACTGGAAATATTTTATCGTTATATCATAAAACTTCGTCTGTAGCTCAGTCAGATAATCTTCAAATGACATATGGCCATAAACTTCAGGCTCTCTTTTTCCTAAAAGATTGAGATTCGGACCATTAAGAATAAGTATTGTGGTAGAATTTGCCATAAAACAAAATGCTTTTCTTAGTAAAGGTACAAAATGGACTACTAGTTGAACCGCTTATAGGGCGCTTTTGTTGTAAAAGAAGTTATCTTTGCACAAAAATACCGAATAGGGGTGCTCCTTTTTGGAGCTGAGATTATACCCTTGGAACCTGATCCGGTTAGTACCGGCGAAGGGAATTCATTCCAGGCTTATTTTTCTCGGTTTTTCCCTATCGGTTTTAATTGTTAAACCACTTAAAACCGATTATGCCATGCGCAGAATCTTACCTATGTTATTGTTGCTTATCGCAACTTCCGGATTATGGGCTCAAGGCCAACTAAAAGGCCATGTCTTTGATTCCAAAACCAACCTGCCTCTACAAGGGGCTCATATCAAAGTAGAAGGCACCTTTTTATCTGCTGTCTCCTCAACTGACGGATCATTTACTTTTGAGAAGGTAAAAAACGGGAGGTACAATCTAACTGTATCCTACATAGGATATACCACTGAATCACGGTCCATTATCGTCCCTCAAGAGAAACCTGAGCAGATAGCTCTCTCCACAAATGCCATCATGGCTGATGAGGTCGTAATAGCAGCTACACGACTATCTAACCAAATGCCTTCTGCTGTTAAAGCCATAAACAAGAGAGAGATAACCGACCTTAACCAAGGCAGAGATCTCCCTTATATCCTCGAAAACACCCCTGCCCTCGTTACAAATTCAGATGCCGGAACCGGTATCGGTTACACTAGTTTTCGTATCAGGGGAACTGACATGTCTCGTATCAACATCCTGATTAACGGAGTTCCTGTTAATGACCCCGAATCCCAACAAGTATACTGGGTGGATATTCCTGATATTGCCGCCTCCGCCGATGGCATAGAGGTTCAACGTGGTGTCGGCACCTCTGTTTATGGCAACTCATCATTTGGTGCCGGACTAAACCTATTTACCAGCCGACCAAACTCAACACCATTCGCTAAAATAGAAACTTCTGCAGGTAGTTTTAACACTCTGCGTAACAGTATAACTTTCTCAACTGGACTAAAATCAAACAAACTCGCTTTCGAAGGTCGCCTCTCACGGGTTGTCTCTGATGGCTATATTGATCGGGCTTCCAGCAACCTTCGATCTTTCTTTGTAACAGGCGGATATTACGGAGAAAAAACTATGGTTAAGATGAATATCTTCTCGGGGCATGAACGCACATACCAAGCTTGGGAAGGGGTTCCAGGTGATAGCCTGGAATCAAACAGAACATTTAATCCCGCAGGGCTATACTATGATGCTGATGGAAAAATCCAATACTATAAAGATCAAGTGGATGACTACCAACAAGACTACTACCAACTCTTTATTAGCCATCTGTTATCTGATCAATGGACACTAAACCCTGCCGGTCACTATACCAGAGGTTACGGATATTATGAAAGCTATAAACAGGATGCGAAGTTCACAAAGTTTGGTTTAGAACCAGTAATCATTGGTTCAGACACCCTTAAAAAGAGCGACTTTATTCAACGTAAGTATCTCGATAACCATTTTGGAGGAGGTACATTCTCTCTCCTTTATGATAACCATAATAACTTCACATTCACATATGGAGGTGCATTTAACTACTACCACGGCGACCACTATGGAACATTGATATGGGCTAAGGTAGCTCCCCTCAATTTCTCAAATAGTGACCAATGGTATAATAATAACGGCGTAAAACAAGAGATCAATACCTTCGCCAAGGCAACCTATAAGGTGTTCGATAGCTTTACCTTCTTCGGTGATATCCAATACAGATATGTCGATTACAAGATAGAGGGTATCCATGATGACCTTCGTGATATAACTCAAAACCACTACTTCAACTTTTTGAATCCAAAGGCTGGTATAAATTACGATATCACTAAAAACCACTCTGTATGGCTCTCTATGGGTATCGCCCAGAGAGAACCAGGCCGAAACGAGTTTCGTGACGCCGATGAAAACTACTCACCTAAATCAGAATACATGACCGATATAGAGATCGGTTATACCTATACATCAAATCGATTAAAAGGTAGTATCAACGGTTACTTCATGAATTACCGAGATCAATTGGTTCAAACAGGCGAGATTAATAATGTTGGCTCAGCTATTTTCACTAATGTTGACAAAAGTTATCGCCTAGGTATTGAAGCAGATGGGTCACTCATGCTTGGATCTAATTTAAAACTCGCAGCTAATGCAGCACTGAGTCAGAATAAGATCAAAGACTTTGTGGCCTACGTCGACGATTGGGATACATGGGGGCAGAGAAAAGAGGACTTAGGCACTACTGATCTCGCATTTTCGCCATCAGCTGTAACAGGTATCTCACTAAGCTATAACCCTATTAAAGGGCTCGCCTTAACACTAAATAACAAATACGTAGGGAAACAATACCTTGACAATACATCCAATGATAGTCGCTCACTTAAAGCCTACAACACCACGAACCTCTCTGTAGCATACCATTTCAACATCTCAAAAATCGGAGATGTTCGTCTTTGGGGTCGTGTCAACAACCTATTTGATGCCAAATATGAGACCAATGGATGGGTATACCGCTACTTTGAAGGAGATACTGAAAAGAAGATGGATGGATATTTCCCACAAGCCGGAATCAACTTTATGGTTGGCTTAGAGGTAAGCATTTAACCAAAACTCGATTTAACACTTTCCATATCAAGGATGCCTGAATATCAGGCATCCTTTTTTTAATGCCTTAACCATTTGCCATTACCTAAGACTTTCGAACTTCGGATCCTTGAATACAGACTTGGTTGCCAGCCGTCAGAAGCAAAAAAAAGAGGGTATCCATCTCTGGATCCCTCTAAACGTTTGTTGGTTCTTTATTAAGGATTTCAGCAAAAAAATCTGCTTATTGTTTGGTTCTACGGCGCAAATATACTCTACTTTCTGAATTTAGCTTCAGAAAGTTGATTAAATTGTCTTTTTCCTCTGATAAAATGCTCCCAAACGATATTTCCCAGGTAAATATCAGGCACCAAAGTAATCTTTCTTCCTCTTCTTTTGGCCACAGTTCTTCCAAGGGTACGATAGAAACTCGAATGAGCTCTGAAAACAGCCCAAAGGTCATGCCAACCACCATCGATTAAAAACTTCAGTGCAGCAATACCATCCAAAAAAAGTC
Source organism: Sphingobacteriia bacterium (assembly GCA_021286705.1). GTDB lineage: Bacteria > Bacteroidota > Bacteroidia > Bacteroidales > TTA-H9 > JAJTBW01. The sequence goes on along the minus strand of JAJTBW010000192.1, from coordinate 2,847 downwards.
GCATTACAGAAACAGGAATTAAAAGTCCTATGGGGAGGTTTTTCCAAAGCATAATATTGTTATTACGCATGTTGAGGTAAGTCTTCTTCCATGATTTCTTTGGTAGCGTCCCCCCTCCAACATGATAAACATGCGACTGATGGCTGTACATTACCTTATAACCCTCCAACTTCAGCCGCCAGCAGAAATCTATCTCCTCCATGTGAGCAAAGAAATCGACGTCTAGACCGCCCAGTTTATGCCATAGATCAGCTCGTACCATCATACAGGCACCGGTTGCCCAGAAGATCTCTGTAGATTGATCATACTGACCATTATCATGTTCAATATGCTGAAAAAGCCGACCTCTACAAAATGGATAGGCAAAAATGTCTATAAAACCTCCAGCAGCTCCGGCGTATTCAAATTTATCCTTCTCGTAAAAACTCTTTAGCTTTGGTTGAACTGCACCGATTGACTTGTCACCATTCATCATTTTAACCATCGGAGTCAGCCATCCTTCAGTTACCTCAATATCAGAATTAAGAAGTACATAATACTCGGCATCAACCCTTTTTAGTACCTCATTATAGCCTCCGGCGAATCCATAATTCTTATCGTTTAAAATAACCTCAACCTGTGGGAAAAACTCCTTTAAGTAGGCTACTGAATCATCTGTCGATGCATTATCAGCAACAATAATTCGTGCCTCATCTTGGGTATGAGCAATCACACCAGGAAGAAAATCCCGAAGAAAGTCTTTGCCATTCCAGTTCAGAATGACTACGGCTGTTTGCATTATCGTTTTATTCAAGGTGAAGGACTTGCAGCTGGATTTGGTTTAGAATGGATCATTATAGTATTTACCCGATGTTCCATTAAAACGATTAGTACCATCGTTAGAATCCAGATTTTCAAGTTGAATTCTATATAGTTTTGACTGCCAGTTTGAATTATAGTGTTCACCAACAGCATCAGAGTGCAGTAATTCATACTCAGCTGTTGAAAGATGCGGCGAATAAAAGACAAACTTACGGTTACGCTGATTCTTTAAGACATAGTATTGCCAAATTTGATAAGGCACCAGACCACGACCTTGCGAATAGATATCGCCAGAATTATAGCCACTACTCATTTGTGAATCAGAGGCATCAAAGGGGCGATCAACAATAGCATCGGGAGCGCCGTATTGTAAATAGACGCGCCCCATATCCGTATCAAAGCCAGGGCGATTAGGTTTACCAAAGAGGCGATTTACCTTTTTGACTTGTGAAAGATAGATAAACCATGCACCAGCAGGATCACTTTCAGAGCGATTATACCAGAATCCACTAAAGAAATTCTGGAGATTTTCTATAGAAGCAGTTTTATAACCATTGTCAATATAATACTTCTCTGTAGTGGTGGCTATTGGCCTTAGAGAACTAACGAAATACCTAAGAGTGTCAATATTCTGAAATGACTTTGCGAAATCAAGTGTCGTTGCATTTGTCAAGGTTGATGCCTGAATCGAATCTCCAACAGGATTGTAGCGTTGAATCATTGTACTAGTATAAGCAATGAGCTTGCCCTCCTTATCTTTAGTCTCAATAGCTAGGAGATAGTTCCCAGAAGGAAGTGATTTAATATCTATCTCATTTAAAAGAACATTAACAGGGGCTGTGGTAACAGTCCTGTAATAAGTATACTTTCCAAGTTTGGTTCCTGATTCATAAGGTTGAAGATACCATGAAAGCAGATAACGACTATTAGCTCCAAGAATGGTATCACTATTATAAACCTCAGCATAGAACTTAATACGCTCACGAGAAGGGCCATAATAGCCAGAGCTCTTGGGAACCATGTTATACCCACTTCGTGTATTAGGACCTTCAATTTCTGCTTTAGAAAAACTTTCTAATAGCTGAATACCAGACAGAGCCACCTGGCCTTTATCATAGGTGATCTCAATCGGCTGGTTACTCTTAAATACTTTATCTGGTTTAGCAACATCGTTAATAGCAATCTCAAAATCATAGTTACCCGGCTTCAAGAGTATACGTTGATAATCAATGAAAGCCTCACGTTTTGTAGTATCATTAAAGACAGGGCTACTGAGCATGTATTTATTAATCGCTCTGATAATCGAATCCTGACGGAATACCATCGTGATTTGAACTGAGGCCTGATATTGCCCTTCGCTATTTTTTTTAATCTTAAGGGAGGCACCATCGAGGGTTAGGTAGGTTTCTAGATAAGATCCATCGGAAGGCGAGTAAAAAGGAGCAAACATTAGATTAGCTCTGAGGTTTTGACCGATAGATTCTTGCGGAACAAAAGGAAGTAATGCAATCAGCAGGACTGCCTTTAGGAATAGGTTTTTTAGTGCAGGCATGGTTCTTTCTCCTTGATTTAACGTGTAAAGATAGAGAAATTTGGATTGAGAATTAAGAAAGAGGTTTAAAGAGAGAAAAAAGAAGAAAAAATTGGTGGATTAACGGAAAGAGCTTGGCAGGAATAGTTTTTTTCGTACCTTTGTCGACGGAGAGATGGCAGAGTGGTCGATTGCGGCGGTCTTGAAAACCGTTGACCTGAAAGGGTCCGGGGGTTCGAATCCCTCTCTCTCCGCCAAGAGAAGTAAGCTAGCTGAAAAGCTGGCTTTTTTTTTGATAGGGAAGCATGCCTTTGCGCTTGCTCTCAATATCCAGTCCATTGTTTGGTTTAAGATCGTCTATCTGATCTTTAGATTACATCATACACCTCGCTTCCCCCGCATCTCATTCCTTCCTCTTTTACATCTCTCTTATATCTCTATATCCCCTCTTTATCCTCTCAATATCCCCTCTATATCCTCTACCTATATTGTTCTAATCTTACACGAGTTTATAG
>JAJTBW010000191.1 GCA_021286705.1 Sphingobacteriia bacterium | reverse complement strand
CCTTTCGTGGTTTTTTACTCCTTTTTAACCACGAAAAACACTAAAAACACGAAAGACTTCTTGCAGCCGTTTTCCTGCCTTTCGTGGTTTTTTACTCCTTTTTAACCACGAAAAACACTAAAAACACGAAAGTCTTCTTCCATGAGCTTTCGTGCCTTTCGTGGTTTTATACTCCTTTTTAATCACGAAAAACACTAAAAACACGAAAGTCTTCTTCCATGAGCTTTCGTGCCTTTCGTGTCTTTCGTGGTTTAAATGATCTACAAATCATTTTTCATAAAAAAGCTGCAAGATGGGTTAACATACGTGGGACTAAACCACTAAGAGACCAACCATGAGCGTAAACAGATTATGCAGCATCTAATCCATAGAACATTTCATAGGCTAAACTGGTAGCATCATTTACTCATCTTAACTGATTCCTAAGAAACAGTTTAAGATCGTGAGTCAGTAATATCTTATCAGCAAATAATATGTCTTTACGTTCAACTCTTTTTAATAATGTACGTACTAAACTCTCGTCAAATTCAGGTTCCATTGAAAACAAGATACCTAAAGCATTCCATGCGGGAAGATAATCTGCTTCTAATACTAAATCCACTAAGAACTCTAATAGGTCAACTGAATTTGAATACTCTCCTAAAGCATAAACTAAAATACCAGTCCTGGTTTTAAGATTTTTATCGTTTATCATCTTTTTTAAAGTTGGGATAATTCTATCATCCTTAAAATTATCAACGATTGCTAGAACCAAGGAATGCCTAACACTATGGTTAGTTGTGGTAATTAATCCATCTAGCATAAGCTCAACCATTTTCTCCTTCATTTCAACTAATGAGTCAATAGCAATCTGTGCTAGATCCTCATCGTTAGATTTCAACAAGGCCTCGATATCTTTTAATTCTTTCATTTTAACCTTTGACTTCAATTAACCCCATCTTATGCAAAGCATTATTCAAGCTGAGGTTTTTATTTGCTGATTTTCTGAAAACGACTTTCTAGGCAATCCCGCCTAGAACTCGAAACTGCCACAACAATTTCTTTTGACGACCAGGCAAGACAAAATAGACTCCGACAGCAATAAGTATTCACAGTAGGTAAAACTTCAATCAATTAGAGACTCAAGAAGAGTCGTATTGATGAAAGATTTTCCAAAGTCAATGAATCTCTTCTATTACTCCACGCATCATAACTTAATTGTAGGATTACATTACCTACAGCCTATGAAATAACGGATGGAGATAATAAGAAGTCTCTAAATTCATTAACGGTTTAAGTCACGCATCGTAAATTAATTCTTAATAAATTTCCCACTAATCCTGTCTACCTCATTCTTTGAGGTAACAACATATAGATATACTCCAGCCGGTAAACTTCTCAAATTAACCTCAAGAAATCTCCCAGAGACAACTTCCGTAGCATCAAAACACTTGCGACCAGATGCATCATAAATTGCAAGTCTTAAGTTACTACCATTCTCCATGGCGGATATATCAATATTAACAATATCAGCCGCAGGATTAGGCCACACAACAGAATTAAAATCTGGATTCGGAACATCAGTTACTCTTGTAACTATGTTCAAATCATCGGGCATTACCTTCCAGAAATGATGATCATTAAGCCATCCATTATACGGAATCTGAAGTTTCTGAGCCCATATCATACATCCTCCATCTTTGGTAGCAATCACACCTCTTCCCCAATAAAAATGATCGTTTCCCAGTTCCAATCTCCTTTTCAAATTCAAATCCCGATCAAGTAAATACAGAAAAATTATTTTGGGTTTATCGAATCCAAAACCGTTATCAACATTGAAACCACATAGATAAACGGTTGTATCATTTAAATATGACATCCCAAAATGATCCATAACATAATCAATAGTATCGGGATGATCTACTACAAAACTCTCATAATATACGGCAGATGTATCCATTCTGCCAATCCTAAATTGACCCTCATCATAAGTACCGTTATCAATTGTTTTTCTCTCTGCAATCAAAAAAGTTGTATCAGAAAGCCATCCTTCGCTGTAAAAAAAATCGCCAAGTGTATGTATCCGATTTGCTCGGATAAAATTAAAATCCTCATCTATAAATAACAATTCACCTTCTGCCCATGATAGGTATCCAGTTCCTATAACCATTAAATTACTAGAATTATTCATTCGCTTAATACAATACGGAATAGCTCTTGAAAAGGTATCAAGAATTTTATAGGATAACAGATCTAAGCCTGTTGTAAACCTATAAAACCCATAATCATACCTGTATATACCTTGTTCCTTTCTGCCAAGCCCCAAAGCAACAACAATGCTTCCATTATTATCTAGCGTTATCGCAAATCGTGTATCCAATTGAGTATATGTATCCGGAAGGCTAAAATCTTTAATTCCAATGACATTAAGATCATAGTCAGTTTTTAATACAACAAGACGCATTGTAGAATCGGGAAAAGCTTCAGAAATCTTAGCCCCTACAAAGAAATAACCCTCTTGATAAAGTTCAACACCTACACAAAAACACAAAAGAGAATCATTCCCATCTATGTAAACCATCTTTTCAGTACCGTCTGGATAAAACTTCAGTAAAAAGTTTGCATTTGATCCGGAATTCTCTTTGTATGACCAGCCAGGAAATACAACATCATTATTTGAGTCACAAAATCCACATCCAATATGATCATCCAGAGGTGTACTTAAGTCATACTCAAAAGAAATTTGACCAAAGCTAGAATTTATTAACCCTAGACTAAAAATCATGATAAACAACAAGTAAAATTTCATATGCATAACTAATAAACTAGATTAATCAAAAAAACTAGAAAACCATATTCTGAGTCACTTCTAATTAAAACATCTTAAAGCATGTGTATCTTGCCACCAGTATTTGTCTAGCGATACTCATGATTTTGGTTATCTATTCTTCGGATTCCTTCAGTATTGCAAAGTCGGTTATAAAAAAACTAAAGGACTTAATGTTTGGACCTCTCTTCATTCCAATCCATCCAAAAAATGTCTTATTCTCCTTTAAAATCTTAAATCCGATAAAATACTTACCACTTGTTGTTACTTGTTTCCAATAACCTTTTGTTTCGGCAGACCCTCCCACTTGCCAAAAATACGAATAGATTAGACTCTCCTCTTTAGACCATTTTCTCTCTGAATTTATTGTATCCAGGTACGGTATTGTATCTAACCATTCCGTCGTTTCATTAATACAGACTGCATTATCATTTAATGGGGTAATACTTAGATTCTCACAATCTGCTCCTAACATTGTTGGGTGACACACTGCGCCTACTATGGTAAAATCATACACCCCGTCTTTATTCAAATCTAAATTAATGGTCGTATCCGTTTTATTCCATGGGTCAATAATTGTACAATTAATACCAGGATCAAAACTAACATATTTAATCCCAGTGCCTTCTTTTTGTCCAGCCTGAATGTAATCTTTCAGAATGTATTTTTCTTCATCGTCTTTACAAGAACCTAAAAAAATGACTTGAATGACAAGCAGTAATAAAATATTCCTTTTCATTTTTATAAGCATGTTGCCAACTGTGACCATTAGGTTTATAGTCGTTTCCGAAGCAATTTCCGGCCAAGTTACAACAACTTTTGATTCGTTATATACCTTGCCGATACCATCTGCATAGGAAATTTCCTATACAGCGTATGGGTAACTGGCGTTCATTCATATCTGTCAGTTTATTATCTATTTAGCATTATCATAACTGACCTCCTACCCCTTTAAACTTCTCAATAAACGCAGTTAACTTCTGAAAAACACTCTGCTTCTTAGTCAAATACTGAGGGTTTAAAGGACTCATTTTCGGTAAAAGTGCATTAAGCTCCGTACCATTTTCACTTGCATACTCACGTCGTAAAGAGGTCAATATATAACGCTTTGCCTCCTCAACATTAAGATTCTCTTCTGTGATTAATTCCAATGCCTCGGCTTTCTGCTTGCTTTGAGCGTATGCAAAGAATGAATCAATAACATTCACTTTATCTTTAAGGGTATCAAGGTCGGTCTCATTTATAAAATCAACAACTAAGCTTTCTTTTGCTCTGTTACCAACACTAGCACGAATAACCCTGCGTATCTCAGTAATTAAAGAGTCTTTGTCTTTAGTTTTCTTGTTATGCTCAAAGATTAATTCAAGAATATAATCAAGGTTGATCTCTTGTGATTTTAGTAAGTCAATCTCGAACACTACATCATCCCAATCAATTTTCGATTCCTCAGGTTCTTTTCCAGAGCGTTCACGCCTTAACCAGTCACGTATATCATTATAAGTTGAACGGTAATCCTGAACTGTTCTCTCTTTGAGCAATTCAATTTTTTGCATTGTTGCAATATCCTCATCTGTCACAAAATGAGTTCTCTTAAATTCTTCAATTGCATCAGGATTATTTATGTCAATTGCTTGAAATTCTTTAAGATGATTAAATTCGTCGTAATTCTGGAGTATGTTTTCTACTCGTAAGTATTCTCCGAATAGTTTTGCAAAATCCTTTTTGTCTTTCTCCTTTACAATCTCGTCAGGGTTAGGGAATTTCTCTTTTAATTCTTTGACAACCTCAACATAACCTCTGCGTGCTTCACCGGTAACAATATCTGTAAAGCCCTCTAAGTATTCTTTATAGCTCTTTTCAAGAACCACATTCTTGGTATTGCTATCCCCGAAAAGCGTTATGGCATCAACTGTGGCTGTTTCTAAATTTCTGAACGTAACAATATTTCCAAAGGTTTTTGTTGCATCATAAATACGATTAGTACGCGAAAAGGCTTGTATTAAACCATGATACCGCAAATTCTTATCCACAAACAATGTATTGAGTGTAGGAGCATCAAAACCTGTGAGGAACATTCCAACAACAATTATAAGATCAATCTCTTTGTTCTTTACACGCTTGGCAAGGTCACGATAATAATTCTGAAACTCAATGCTATCAACTCCATAACTGGTCTTGAACATCGCGTTATAGTCATTGATAGCTTTAGTTAAAAACTCCTTGGCACTAACATTCATAGCTGATGGTTCAAAGCCCTCGTCAACTATATCACCTATTGCACTCTGCTCTTCGTTTGCAGCAAAAGAGAAGATTGTTGCAATCTTTAATGGCTTGTCACTCTCTCTTTGTTGTTTACTTAATTCCTCATAATAGCATTTGGCGGCATCCACACTACTTACGGCAAACATGGCATTGAAGCCTTTGTTGCTTCCTTGGCTTCTGTGGGTTTTTATCTTGAAATTCTGTAAGATGTATTGAGATATTTCTTTTATGCGATTAGGATGAAGTAAAGCTATTTGGTTTTCTGCCGCACTCAGCTTCATCTCATCTATCTCACTTTCGATGCTCTTAAACTGTGGACGAACATCGTTATAGTCCACTTTGAATTTCAGAACTTTTTCATCTCTAATAGCATCCGTTATTACATAAGAGTGCAATTCACGGCCAAAAACACTTGCAGTAGTATCGGCACCGAGTGCATTTTGCGGAAAGATGGGCGTTCCGGTAAAACCGAATTGATAGAACTTTTTAAACTTCTTATTCAGGTTCTTCTGGGCTTCTCCAAACTGCGAACGATGACACTCATCAAAAATGAAAACCACCTGCTTCTGGTAAATAGCTAAATTACCCTCACTTTTCATGAGGTTATTCAGTTTCTGAATAGTCGTTACAATAATCTTGTTGTCGTCTTTTTCAATATTTCGCTTTAAACCAACTGTACTCTCTGAACCATTCACGCTATCCGGAGAGAACCGTTGATACTCCTTCATCGTTTGAAAATCCAAATCCTTACGGTCAACCACAAAGAATACTTTATCAATAAAATCCAATTGTGTGGCTAAACGTGCAGCTTTAAAGCTGGTAAGCGTTTTCCCTGAACCGGTGGTGTGCCAAATATAACCACCACCATCAGTAGTCGACCACTTTTTTGCCAGATACGAACTTTCTATTTTCCACAACATTCTTTCTGTTGCAGCAATTTGATAGGGTCGCATGATGAGCAAGGTATCACTGGTATCAAAAACTGAATACTTAAGTAATACTTCCAGCAGCGTCTTTTTCTGAAAAAAGGTAGTTGTAAAGTCTTTAAGGTCTTTAATCAATGTATTGTCAGCCTTTGCCCAGTTCATGGTAAAGTCAAAGCTGTTTTTGTTTCGCTCAACGGTATTGGCAAAGTATCGGCTGTCAGTACCATTTGAGATGACAAAAATCTGAATGTATTTATAGAGCGAGTTATTGCTATTAAAACTCTCTTTTGAATATCGGTGAACTTGATTAAACGCTTCACGGATAGCCACTCCACGTTTTTTCAGCTCAATTTGAACTAAAGGTAATCCATTGACTAATATGCTTACATCATAGCGATTGGCATTTGTTCCTTTCTGCTCAAATTGTGAAATTACCTGAACTTTATTGCGTGCAATATTCTTTTTGTCTACTAAATAGATGTTCTGGATATGCCCGTCATCAAAAACGAAATCGTAGATATAGTTGTCGTGTATTTTCCTGGTTTTCTCTACTATGTTATCACTTGGCTTGTCTAAATACTCTTCAACAAAACGGATCCATTCGGCATCTGAAAAGGATACATTGTTGAGCGATTGCAGTTGTAGTCTTACATTCGCCAACATTGCTTCGGGGGTCTTTAAGTCGATCGGATTTTCATATCCTTGATTAATCAGGTCTTGGATAAATTCCTTCTCAAGTGCTGCCTCTGTTTGATAAGCAGCAGGGGCTTCATTCGCCTCGGAATACTTGGTGAATTTATCGAGGACAATGAAGTTGTTTGACTCTGCTATAGTTTTATATATCATTGTTGTTGTTGTTTGCCATGAAAAGTACGAGTTACATGAAATTAAACTACCAATCTAATAATGCTTACTTTGGGATAACTACCGAAATTAACTAGGAATCCTAATTTCATATTTGTCGCTTTTAGGTAGTTGATAACCTGAGCTTCGTGTTCCTGAGCAGTCTGCTTAACGGCTTTAAGCTCAATAATTATTTTGTTAAAACAAATGATATCCGGTCTGTATTTTTGTTGCAATACCTCACCTTTATAAGACAAATGCAACTCAGACTGAGCAACAAAGGGAATCTTCCGTGCACGAAACTCTTTCTCAAGGCATTCTTGGTACACTGCTTCCAGGAAACCGCAGCCCATCTCACGGTACACTTCAAAAATTGCACCTTGGATAGCATAAGATTCCTCTTTGTATATCAACTCGTCTATCATATTTTTTTAACCACGAAAGGCACGAAAGGCACGAAATACTTTATTGAAGATGGATTCGTTCCTTTCTAACCACGAAAAATACTAAATTTTCCTTAAAGAAGTTTTCGTTTTTTTTACCACGAAAAACACGAAATATTGCTTAAGGAGACTTTCGCTTTTTTTTTAACCACGAAAGGCACGAAAAACACGAAATACACGAAATATTACTTAAGGAGACTTTCGCTTCTTTTAACCACGAAAAGCACGAAAAACACGAAAAACACGAAATATTACTTATGGAGACTTTCGCTTCTTTTTAACCACGAAAAACACGAAAAACACGAAATATTACTTAAGGAGACTTTCGCTTTTTTTTTAACCACGA
>JAJTBW010000190.1 GCA_021286705.1 Sphingobacteriia bacterium | reverse complement strand
AGCGAAGTCGAAACCCGGTGGTTGAGCAAAGTCGAAACCCGGTGGTTGAGCGAAGCCGAAACCCGGTGGTTGAGCGAAGTCGAAACCCGGTGGTTGAGCGAAGTCAAAACCCGGTGGTTGAGCGAAGTCGAAACCCGGTGGTTGAGCGAAGTCGAAACCACTGTATTCCAGTTCCTCTCCCTATAAACTCGTGTAAGATAGGAACTATATAGGTAGAGGATATAGAGGGGATATTGACAGGATATTGAGGAGATGTTGAGAGATCATTTAAACCACGAAAAGCACGAAAGGCACGAAAACTGCTAGATGAAGAATTTCGTGTTTTTAGTGTTTTTCGTGGTTAAATGTAATCTGCGATTCAAAATTCAACGATTGGCTACTGGCTATTAGCTGCTGGCTACGGGCAAATGATTAGCTACTAGCAACTAGCTATTAGCTACTGGCTGCCAGTTGCCAGAAGCCAGTAGCCAGAAGCCAGGTGCCAGAAGCCAGACGCCAGACGCCAGACGCCAGAAGCCAGAAGCCAGAAGCCAAGATGCCAAATGCCAGAAGCCAGATGCCAAATGCCAGAAGCCAGATTGCAGGTGAAAAGGGGGATAATTGGTAGCGGTATATATGAGAGTAAGTCAGTTTCCTGTTGTATTGTCTTTAGAGGTGAATTCCGACACCTGCAATGTATCTTTCAACGGATGTAAAGCAGTTCAATGCATTGCTGCATCCCCTAGAATACATCATATATCTTTGTTTTGAATCGTTATTAACCGCGACTCATTTTTAATTGAGTATCACCGGGAGGTGACCATAGAATGAGGTAATTCCTTTCAGATGAAAGGACAATTGAGAATTGACCGATTGTGTACTATGTCTGCGGAATGGTGAATAACCTTCCTATTCCACGAGATAGTTTTCTTTGTTTTAATTGAACAAGACTTCATCATGCGAGACGCATCGTGAAGTCTTTTTTTTCTCAATGAAATCGACAGTAGAGACGCGATTCATCGCGTCTAAAGACGTAATGAATCGAGTCTCTACTGTAGGCTGGTTTTATCTTTTCTTATATTATTTTTCTGTGAATCCGTAAGAATAGCTTATAGAGTTGAAATAAATCAGAACTTTGGTACATGAACTCTAAAAATAGTATTAAAAGGTTTATAGCGGGTTACGCCGGTCTCTTACTCTTTATAGGGTTTACATTTGTCATCTTATATTTCGGAGTCACATCATGGGTTAGATCGTTGTTAATGGCATTTGCTTATGGCGGACTGGCCTGGCATCTCTCTTCTTTGATGGGAACTTGTCCCTTACGGTGGCGGCGATTGGCCATCTGGGTTGCTGTAATTTCTATTACTATAGCCTGGTGGATCGAATTGCTTACCCTCTATTTCTTTCAAGTGAAATTCTACTTTTGGATTGATCTTCTATTTGTTTTATTAGGGGCATTGGTGGCGTTGATTACCAAGTTGAGGCTTGGTTTTGTGAGTTGTTCTTGTAGTATTGATGGTTGGCTACATGAGTTTGAAGATTCCAAACCATCAGATGGAAAATTTCATAACAAGAAAAGTGGTGATAAAGGCTTTATAATTACTGATCATCCGCTTTTACCCCAGATTATTGCCTCCTCTTTTGGCTGGAAAAGAGTTAGTGTTGCAGGGTTTTCTGCTATCTGTACGGGACGAAGTATCGTTTCTCTTCCGCATTTCTCCTACGGAAGCTGCGGTGATCTTAGTCTTGCCGATGAAAATCGAAATTTGTTGTTTTCAAGTCTATCTAGCTTACATTTTATTAAAGGCTTCTACGGGATAGAGTGGAGGTATCCTGATTTAATAACTGAGCGTAAGAATGGTGATTTAGCTTCGGATGGAAAAGGTACAGATTCTGGGGCTTTTGAAATTAACAAAGTGGCATCATGGCTCACACTCTCAACGGAAAAGGAGGCTGTTTGGTCTGGATTCACCAGTAATTTAAGGAGAAAGATAAATAAAGCCACTCAGAGTAACTTTGAGGTTGTTCTTGGAGGAGAGGAGTATCTATCTGCTTTTATGAAGATCTATCGGCGACGGATGTATATGTTAGGATCGGCTGCACTTTCACCTCTTTTTTTTAGAAACCTTATCCGACAATATAGTTCTCCCGGACGAGTTGATGTCTGGTTGCTTAAGCAGGATGGTAAGGTAGTAGGTGGTGCGATCAATCTTGGTTATGGTTTTATGTACGAGAACTGTTGGTTTGCAACCGTTGATGGTGCCCGTGATCATTATGGAAGTTATCTTTTGCAATGGAGGATGATTTGTCATGCTATTGATTTGGGTTATTCAAGGTATAGTTTCGGACGTTCTACATTTGGAAGTGGGGTACATCAGCATAAGTTACAATGGGGTGCAAAAGATATTCCATTAATGTGGGTAAATTGGCCTGAGTCGAAAGGAGGCATCAGGTCGCAGAGGTGGTTAGCATGGATATGGCGACATGTTCCCTACTCTATCTCAGTTTTTGTGGGGAAAAGCTTAGCAAAATGGATTTATTAATGATTTTTTTCTATTCCAGGTTTACTATCTCTGTTTTCTTAACGTTTAGGAGTTAAGTTTTGTAATTAAGGAGTTGTTGTTAATAATAGCTTAAAACAAGATCTTTTTATTATTCTTAGTTTTGCACCATGCGAATAATGAGTGTAGATATTGAAGATTGGTTTCATCTGTTGGAGACTCCATTGGGTAGTGATGTTAGTGGTTGGTCTCATTTGGAATCAAGGATGGATGAGCCGGTAAGAGATCTAATTGGGATAATAAAATCATGTAATGCCAGTGCTACTTTTTTCGTTGTTGGATGGGTTGCAAAAAAGCATCCTGAGATTGTTAAATTAATCGCTGATGCCGGGTTTGAGGTTGCTTGTCAAAGTATGAATCATTCATTGATAAGTTGCATGAATGAGAAAGAGTTTCATGAAGATACTCGCATTGCTATTGACACTATTGAGCAGGTAATTGGAAAAAAGGTGATTTCGTATAGGGCACCGGGTTTTAGTATTAAAGAGGGTATGAGTTTTGTTTGGCCGGTGTTGGCTGAATTGGGAATAGAAAGAGATTCATCACTTTTCCTTCCTAAAAGTGGTCATGGAGGTGTTACTGAATTACCGTCGCTCAAACCGTTTAAAATAGAGATTAATGGAGAAGTTATAAAGGAGTATCCTATTGTTCCATTTGTTTTTTCTGGTGCTCAGATTCCGTTTTCAGGCGGAGGCTATTTTCGGTTATGGCCATATATTGCTTTGAATTATTTCACGAAATCATCTGATTATATGATGGCCTATATCCATCCACGTGATATTGATTTTAAGCAGCCAATGGTTCATGATCTTAATTTATTAAGAAAGTTTAAGTCGTATTACGGTATAAAAAGTGCGCGTAATAAGTTCGCAGGATGGTTATCTGATTTCTATTTTTGTGACTTAAATGAATTTGATAGTAAGTACGATTGGGAAGCCGCTCAGTCTTTTAACTATTTGGATCTTTTCTAATTAGCTTTTTATCTCAAAAAAAGAACGGCAAGGTGTATCTCTACAGTTTGCCGTTTTAGGTAAATATAATTATTAGAGAGTTTGTTAAAGTGCAGCAAAGATATAGTTTTAAACTTTATTAGACAATAATCACCAATAATTTTACGAAATATTATCGTAATGTTAAACTGTTGATAATTGGTTGTATAGCTCCTCTGATGATGCTTTCTTGAAAACTAGTTCTATGCTTTTCATTTGTCATATTGGTTTAATTATACTATATATCCAATTATATAATTTTTGTTTTATAACCTTACATTTTGATTCAAGTGGTGGAAGGTTGTTATCCTGTATCTGTTTAGTGATTTTTGGTAGTGGTTTTCTTTTTTTCGGCTGACTGTTCTCTATTCTAATGGGTTAAGATTAATCACTTGTAAACATTTATCCTACGCTGGTAAAAAGGTCTTCTACCCTCCGAATTTGAGTAGTACAATACTGATTACTTTTGTCGGTGAAATAAGCTACGATCATTCATTATGATTTGTTTTATAGTTAGTTATGTTAGACAGGCTCTTACTATTCAAAAACAACTACAACTAGACTTGATAAAGCCTGATCTGATTTGACACACTTCCTTATTCTGATTACTGATATTTTGCAAGATAACAGTGGTCTGGTTACTTATAGATTGTGTCTCTGTTAGCTTTTTTTGTTGTGTATCGTTCTGGTGTATTATCTGTTGTATCAAAAACTATCTAAATTGACAATTAAGCGCATTCAGAAGATAAAAAGACTCTATTCAATCCCTTTTGAGGTATTCCCGGATGCTTTCTTAACAGATGACATCCGGGGAAGAAATCTTATCAGAACAACTATCTTATTTGTGTTATTTCTTGTTTCATTAGCATTTCAATTACCTGTTAAAACCTCAAGGGGAGAGGTACCCGAATTAAAGGAAGACACCTCATCGGCTGCTTTTACCCAATTTTTGAGTTCATTTACAACAATTAGTCAATATTGGCAAGTTGTTTCTTTGTCTGATTTTGACAATGGTCTGAACAGTTGGAATATTAAGTCATCCTCTGATTTGGATTTTGTGGATTCTGTACATGTCGTAGATATAGAGCCATACGGTAATGAGATTGAGTTTTCTGTCGGTTTTCAACAGTTTGATTTTTCGGAGTATAGACGACAGTATTTGCCTCAGCCTTTTAAGAATAGATATTATCATTTTTCTGATATTCAGTGTAGTATAATATACTGTTGCTGTTGTAATCATTTTTAGGAGCTGATTTTATAAATCTTAATAAATGTGAATGGTGTTAAAAATATTTAATAAGAGATTAGGTAATCGAATATTTAATTAATTTCAACGTCTAAGCTAAATAACGACTGTAGGAAAAATGAAAAGAAAGAAGAAAGGATCTAGGGCAGCTGAGCTAATAGTTAGTTGCAACTGTCGAAATGAAATTGAGGGGAAACAAGGAGGAAAAAATGAACGAGAAATGATACTATGGTAAGGAGGTTCATCTTTACAATGTGTTCATTTTTTATAGATGTTTAGGACGAGAACTTAGAACGAATAAATCACCACATAATTAATGACTTTGATAATCTTGTTGTTAAGTTCTAATTGATCATATTTCGATTGGATTGAGATCTGATTGAAATGAGAGTAATCAGAAAAGGGTGCAACAAGACAATAGGAGGTAAATATGGAAATTATAATAATTAGTCACTCAAAACATGAGATCAGGGAGATCGGTGGACTGATTCATGAAGTAAATGAAAACTATAAGGTTACTGAGATTTTTAACAGCATTGAGGAGTTTGAAAATGTAGGTTCTGATTTAAGGTATGACCTGATTGTATGTGATGCTGCACTTGCTGGAGCTGATTTATTCTCTATTCTTGAGAAAAGTGAGCTGCCAGATATTCCACTAATGCTTTTTGGTAAGGAGAACTATCTATCAGGGGAAGCATTTCGATTCAATGTTGTTGATTATATTATGCTGCCTATGACACTCGATAAGCTCCGTGAGTCGTTTACCAAGTTTCGCAAGAGGGCTATTTTTGGAGAACAGAGTCGTATGAAAGATGATGACCTGTTAATTAAGCAGGGACGTATGATGATACGTTCTATGGGGGAGTTGTATTATATAGATTACGATGATATCTTTTTTTTAGAGGCAGCAGGGAGTTATTGCATTCTTCATTTTATAGATATGGATAAGACTTTAATGGTGAGCCTAAACCTTTCAAAGGTGGAGGATCGCCTTCCTGTAGACCGCTTCTACAGAATTCATGATCGTCATACTATTAACTGTCGCTATCTTTTTTCAGTGAGCTCCTGTGATAGAAAATGTAAGTTAAAGAATCCACTTACAAAGGTTACCATTGCTCTTAAGATTAGTGAGAGGAGGTACAAAGATTTTACAAAATTTATCAACGAATTTATGCTACCGGAAGTTTAAACTACTTTGGTAGGGTTTGTTATGCCATGTTGGTATGGGATGTGTTTTACTCATCCCATGACTAGCAGCATGATAATTTTCTTATAGCCTTTGTGATAATTTGTGAAAAAATTCTGCTTGAAAAATCGTGTACAATGGTTATCAGAAATGAATCAGAATTTAATAATTCGAATAATGATGTAAAGTATGGTCATGACACCAATTATCCCAGCTGTCCATACTACAAATTTCTCATAACTGCTTGTTGTGGTGTGATTGGGATTTGAAAAGTTTTTTGTATTTACCATTTTGCCCTTTGCTTGTTTGAACATGTTGTCTTTGTTTAGAAAATGGTCCCCGCGTTGTTGTTGCTGAATTCTTTGCAAATATGGCTTCTATTTTTATATCTGTCAAGAATTATTTTATATAAATTTCTCGATGTCTATCGTGGCCTTAGTTAAGTATTTGGAATTCAAATGGTATAATATTTTGGAAAACAAGAGGTATTTGACTTTTTTCTAGTAACAATACTATATTTGTCACTTAACTATAGATAAAGGCTCTAAATATATGTTCAATCTTAGTTCAATTTGATATACAGTGCCCAGTTATAGCTAGATGAATTTTGTATTATCTGATCAAAAACAAACAAATCATTTACAAATGAAGAAGTACATTGCAGAGTTAATCGGAACATTTAGTTTAGTTTTATTTGGCTGCGGAGCGGCTGTGATTGCTGGGGTGTCAGGTGTGGGACCTAGTGGCATTGGGTTATTAGGTATATCGATAGCGTTTGGTTTTGCTGTCGTTGCGATGGCTTACGCCATCGGGGGTATATCAGGTTGTCATATTAATCCTGCGGTCACCATAGGTGTTCTGGTTGTTGGAAAGATCTCTTTTAAGGATGCTCTGGGCTACATCGTGGCTCAAATTTTAGGAGCTATTCTTGGTGCAGGAGTGCTATACCTTATCCTTTCTGGCAAACCTGACTTTGTGATGGGAGAATGGGCATTAGGATCAAATGGCTGGGGCGTTGGTTACCTCGGTGAATACAGTGTTATTAGTGCCTTTATAATCGAGGCTGTGATGACTTTCTTGTTTCTCTTTGTTATCTTATCAACCACATCTAAGTTTGGAAATGGTACAATGGCCGGATTAGCAATTGGAGTAACTCTTATGTTGATTCATTTGGTTGCCATTCCTGTGACTGGAACCTCTGTTAACCCAGCCAGAAGTATTGGTCCTGCTCTTTTTGCTGGTGGAATAGCCTTGAGTCAGTTATGGCTCTTTATTCTTGCTCCGATTGTTGGCGCAATCGCTGCAGGCTTGACCTGGAAGGTTGCATTTGAAGATTAGAAGTAAAGACTTTTAAAAGAATTCAACATTCAAGGAATCAAAGATAAACTCCTCGCTACTGGCGTGACCACTCAAGGATTCAAGATTCAACATTCAAGGATTCAAAGATAAACTCCTCGCTACTGGCCGCTGGCGTGACCACTCAAGGATTCAAGATTCAATATTCAAGGAATTAAAGAAGAACTTCTCGCTTCTGGCCGCTGGCAAGACCATATTCAAGGATTCAAGAATTCAAAATAAAAGGCGCTGTAACTATTTTGTTACAGCGCCTTTTCTTTTGTAGCCCGTAGGGGAATCGAACCCCTGTTACCAGGATGAAAACCTGACGTCCTAA
>JAJTBW010000189.1 GCA_021286705.1 Sphingobacteriia bacterium | reverse complement strand
AAAAGAATCTGGCGAGAACTTTCACCAGCATGACAGAAGTTCTTGAGTCAGTATCAAGGAAGATCCTCTTGATTTTTTGTAAAGGGGTATTAGCGAGCAGCAAGACGGTTTTGACTTTTCCGTTGCTCCCAATGCAGTAGTTAGTGATAATATCGAGGTTGTGCGTTGGTTGAATCATAACTCCAACGGGCACCAAGGCAATATCGGTTTGTTGTTTTAAGAGTTTAGTAGCACAGATTGATGGTACTTCAAGTCCTAGTTCATAATCTTTTAGTAAGCCTGAATGGGTAATCCCATAAACCATAGGAATGGTATTGAGGTAGGACACAGTGGTAATCTTAAGAGAATTAGAAGGCATGATTCTTTTATTTTGCATCAGGAGGTCTTAATCCTTGTTTTGGAGAACTGGTAGGCTCGCTTTTACCAGTATCCGGATTTCGGCTATCTATATCAGATTTTAGAACCCACATATTGTTTTGCCATAAGAGGGCATCGAAAATATTTCCAGCCACCTGATTGAAGTTTGGATTATTCTTAAGCCTGTTATTTGAAGATACTAAACGATCAAAGACGATCATAGGTTCGATTCGAGCTACTTTATTTTTTGACCACCATGTTTTTTTGTAGTAAGTCTGCCGTTCATAACGTAAGCTTAGAGTTGTATTTCTGGCGTATGAAAGGATAAATCTACACTGCCCATACGGGAACTTCTTCAATCCGAAATGGGGTTTTTTATTCTTGTCAAACCAAAGGATGTCAACCACTTTACTCTGCCAAAGAGGGTCTGATGAATTCCACCCGAGTAATGTGTAAAAATGAGTTGAATTGCTCTTAGTCTCAATGATTTTATAATAGAGAGCACCTGGCCAGTTTTCGACATCATAGATCTTTCCTTTCCTATCATCAGTCATCGGTAAGGAGTCATAAAGAGTGTAAATTGAATCTCTGGTTTGTAGTAAGCCGCAGCTAATAAAGGTTGCTTTTCCAGTAGGTAAAGGCCATAGAACTAATCTGAATGAACTATCGGAAGGAGTTAGGCTGCCAATTTCAGATGGAAGGTTTATTATTGTGGGAATAGGATTTTGTTGCAGAATAGCCCTAAGTTGGATCACTAAGGAGTCGTTTGAGACTTTTCTTTCTGATAAAGGATCTGAACTTTTGATTGATGAAAGGAGGTGTTTGATCTTTTCCACTTTAGAGATCTGGCCAATGGCTGAAGTAGAAACGGACAAGAGGATGGCTAGTAGAGAAAAGCAGACAATATTTCCTTGACGGGTACGCATTCGATTTAGATATTATTTCCCAAATAACGGTTCGAAATTATGATTATTTTCGCACCTATGATTCATGTAAACTTGGATAGAGGCCAGATTAGTACTGCATTTGTGCGATTAGGCGAAATAATTGAAGCATTTCTTGAGAATAATTTGGAAATGAATGCCCCTTCTTCATTGATACTAGAAAGGGCAGTGAATAATGCCAAGGCTTCGAATGGGTGGTTTACGCATGACAGCATCAGACAGGCATTATGGGGTATCGTTTATATGCTCAGAGGTGAGGCTATGAGGTCGTGGCTTAATCGTTATGAGCAGTTCTCGATGTTACGGCCTTTACATGTCGGGGTTGTTTCAGCCGGAAATATACCAGCTGTTGGCTTTCATGATTTTTTATGCGTTTTAGTCTCAGGAAATAGTTATATCGGAAAACTTAGTCGTGATGATCAATACCTGATACCGGCTTTGGCTGAGCTATTGATATCAGTGGAGCCTAAATTAGGCGGGTTGATCCAATTTGCAGATGATCGGTTGACTGGTTTTGATGCTGTAATTGCTACTGGAAGTGGAAATACCGCTCGATATTTTGAGTATTATTTTGAGAAATATCCAAATATCATCCGACGAAATAGGAACTCCGTTGTTGTGTTAACCGGCTCGGAAGATCGTGCGGCTTTTGAGGCTATTTCACATGATATTTTTGATTACTATGGTTTAGGTTGCCGTAATGCATCTATGGTTTTATACCCTGATGGATATGAAATGAGGAATTTCTTCGATGTGTTAGCAGAGAGGCAAGAGGTGATGGAGATGGTAAAATATGCCAATAACGTAGAATATCGTCGTGCTATCATGCTAATTGGTCAGGAGGTATTCTTTGATACAGGAAACTTACTTCTGAAGCGATCTGAAAGCCTGGCTAGTCCGGTTGGAGTAGTTCACTTAAAGTCCTATATAAATGATCAGGAGTTAAAAAGTTGGTTAGTAGATCACAAGGAGGAGATACAGTGTGTGATTGGGCTGCAAGAGGAGGATGGCTTCGTAAGGCCAGGGCGGGGGCAGTATCCTGAGTTATGGGATTATGCTGATGGAGTAGATGTTATGGAATTTTTGTTTTCTGTAAAAAAATAGTCAGTAATAGTTGACTTTTTGTAAATATTTCTTACCTTTGCAGACCTAAAATTAAAGCGTTAAAGAAATGAAACAAGGGATTCATCCAAGCGATTACAGACTTGTCGTTTTTAAAGATATGTCGAACGACTATACGTTCATCACCCGTTCAACCGTAAAGACAAAAGAGACGATCGTAATGGAAGATGGTGTGGAGTATCCTGTAGTGAAGCTTGAAATTTCACACATGTCACATCCTTTTTATACCGGTAAGATGAAACTGGTTGACACCGCCGGCCGTGTTGATAAGTTTAAGAGCCGTTATCAGAAGCACATCGATCAAAGAAATCAGAAGTAAACTTCTTGTTTTTGTAGCCAAAATATCATGGCCTTCGGAATTCCGGAGGCCTTTTTGTGTATTTAGTCGTCAGAATAGGCAACTCTCGTTTTTTTTTCTTGTCTAACAAACATAATAAGCCTTTGGCTTGTTTCAAATTTGTAACTTTGATCAACAAGGTATGCTCCTTTTTCGATTCTGAAAAGTGACTATTAGTAAACGAAAATATAAACCTGAAGCCTGATACCATGAACTACATTCTATTTGATGATTATTCACGCAATAATCTGCTCCCATTAACTTTTACACGACCTGTTTGCGATCTACAATTTGGTATCCTGTCTATCCGTGAAAAGTGGGAAAGAGTCTTAAATACTACTACTTCAACTTTAACTGAAGATTATTTAGGAGAGAAATTTCCTATAGTCAAAGGAAATAATAATATTCTTATTAACGGATCGATTTCTCCTTCGTCTGAGTTACTAAGACTTATTGGCACACTAAAAGCCAATCAGGCATTAGTAAGTAAAGACAGTATCGTTGCTTTACATGTCTCCGGAGATGACCTTGAGAAGATAGGTGAAGGTGATACTGAGGGCATTGAAGAGATCATGATAGACATTCCTTTGCTTAAGTTAAACTATCCGTGGGATATCGTTTCTGGGTGTCAGACTGCGATAGAATATGATTATGAACTGTTGACAAATGGCAGAAAGAGTATGCCAATACCTCCTCATGTTAGGGTGGTAAATCCTGATCGTATCTTCATAGAGCAGGGTGCTATTGTTGATAGTGCAATCCTTAATGCCTCTGAGGGTCCAATTTATATTGGACCAGGTGCAAGAGTAATGGATGGAGCTATGATTCGTGGCGCATTTGGAATGGCTGAAGGCTCTACAGTTAAAATGGGTGCCGTAGTTTATGGACCTACTGCAATTGGTTCATTTGCTAAGATAGGTGGTGAGGTTGAGAATTCTGTTTTATTTGCTTATTCTAATAAGCCACATCCGGGGTACCTTGGTCATTCCGTAATCGGGCAATGGTGTAACTTAGCATCTGGTACCACTGTCGCCAATTTAAATAATACTTATCGTACTGTTAGAGCCTGGAATTATACTCAGCAAAAGTTTATTGATACAGGAATGCAGTTCTTAGGTTTGATTATGGGCGACCATTCAAAAACCGGTATCTTGACGATGTTTAATACCGGGACTATCGTTGGGGTGAATAGCAATGTGTTTGGTAGTGGTTACCAGAGAAATTTTGTCCCCTCTTTTGTCTGGGGCGGAACAGGTGGATACACCTCATTTGATATTAAGAAAGCACTTGAGACAGCAAGTTATGTCTATAAACGTAGAGATTATGACTTTGATGCGGTAGAGCGCAAATTACTTACTAGTGTTTATGAGATCACCTTTAACAATATTAGATTGTAATCTCTAAGAGTTTAATATAGCCCCCTGGACTCTCTGAATTCAGGGGGTTTTTTCTTGGCATTATTATTGACATATAGGGTGACAGACAGTTGAACCTGACAGGTTATTGATTGTCCAAAAAGACTTATTTGACTTCTTTAAGCTACTTGTATGAACTAGAGTGGTTTAAAATTGTTGGGTTAAATTGGAGCTTCAAATTTCAACTGTCAAATTGGCTTAAATATGAATGAAACTGACAATAAAAGTAGACCATTTAAAATGACAGATCTCTTACAGAGTGATGCAGAATTTATTCCGCTGATTACCCCGCAGGATGAGGATGACATGAATAGAGAAGAGGTTCCCGAAACGTTACCCATTCTTGCTCTTCGTAATACTGTTTTGTTTCCCGGTGTCGTTATTCCGATAACGGTTGGTCGTGATAAATCAATAGCTTTAATAAAAGATAGTTATAAAAAGGGTACCCTTATAGGTGTCTCTGCCCAGCGTGATGGAAATATTGAAGATCCTGAACTGGATGATCTCTATCGCGTGGGCACCATGGCTCGTATACTTAAGACTGTTCAGATGCCTGACGGTAACACCACTGTAATCATACAGGGTAGAAAAAGATTTGTCATTGATAGCTTGATTCAGTCTGAGCCTTACATGGTAGCGAATGTCTCGGCTTGTGAAAGTGAGACATTCCCAGATAACAGTAAGACTTTTTCGGCTACTATCTCTTCTGTAAAAGATCTTGCTCTTCAGATCATAAGGAAATCATCAAACCTTCCTGCTGAAGCTGCCGTTGCAATCGGAAACATTGAAAGCCCGGCGTTCCTCTTGAATTTTATCAGCTCGAATATGAGCCTTGGGACGCCTGAAAAGCAACGTCTGCTTGAGCAGAGTAATATGCTTAGGAAGGCTCAAGATATCCTTACTCATCTGACCAATGAACTCCAGATGGTGGATCTCAAGATGGAGATTCAGAATAAGGTTAAGGGGGAGATCGACAAGCAGCAACGAGACTATATGCTGCAGCAACAGATGAAGACTATTCAGGAAGAGCTTGGAGTTGACCCCAATAAAGAGCTCTTTGATGAATTGCTGCGTAAGGCAATGCTCATGGACTGGCCAAAAGAAGTTGATGAGACTTTCTTCAAAGAACTTAGGAAGTTCCAACGTATGCACCAGGCTTCTGCCGAGTTTACTCTTCAGTTGAATTATCTGGAAACTCTCCTGGCTCTACCATGGAATGTCTATAGTAAAGATCAACTGGATATCAAACGAGCCAGAAAGGTGCTAGATCACGATCATTATGGATTGGAGAAAGTAAAAGAACGCCTACTTGAATACCTTGCAGTCCTTAAGTTGAAAGGAAATATGAAGTCGCCTATTCTCTGTCTTGTTGGCCCTCCGGGTGTCGGAAAGACTAGTCTGGGTAAATCTCTTGCTAAAGCAATGGGTAGAAAGTATATCCGTATGTCTTTGGGTGGTTTACATGATGAAGCTGAGATCAGAGGCCATAGGAAGACTTATATCGGTGCAATGCCAGGTAGAATCATTCAAAACCTGAAAAAGGCTAAAACATCTAATCCTGTTTTTGTCCTTGATGAGATTGACAAAGTGGCAGGTAGTACATTTCATGGTGATCCTGCTTCTGCACTGCTAGAGGTACTTGACCCTGAACAAAATAAGACCTTTTACGATAATTTTCTTGAACTAGAATATGACCTATCTAATGTCATGTTTGTTGCTACAGCCAACACCATGAGCTCTATTCACCCTGCCTTAAGAGATAGGTTTGAGGTGATAGAAATTAGTGGCTACCTTCAGGAAGAGAAGCTCCAGATTGCAAAAAATCATCTTGTACCTAAACAGTTAGCTGATCATGGTCTTAAAAAGAAAGACCTCAAGTTCTCTGATGAGTTTTTAGAAGCGTTGGTTGATAACTATACACGCGAATCGGGTGTTCGTGGTCTGGAAAAGCTGATTGCAAAGGTTATTCGCCATAGTGCTCTTCAAATTGCTGAAGGCGTTGACGAGTATAATAAAAAGCCAGCTCCGGCAGATCTTAAATCAATTCTAGGTCCTGCTCCCTTTACCCGTGATAAAGCCTCTGAATTGGAGATGGCTGGTGTTGTTACCGGTTTAGCATGGACTGCGGTTGGTGGAGAAATTCTTTATGTCGAAGCCTCTTTGAGTAAAGGGGAAGGACGATTAACACTCACTGGAAGTCTTGGAGATGTCATGAAAGAGTCTGCTACATTAGCCTATGAGTATATTAAGGCTCATGCGCATCTTTTAGATATCGCTCCTGAGGTATTTAAAAGCTGGAATGTACATATACATGTACCAGAAGGCGCAACTCCTAAAGATGGTCCTTCTGCTGGTGTAACTATGATAACTGCTCTGGCTTCAGTCTTTACTCAACGGAAGGTTAGGCCAGCGCTAGCTATGACTGGTGAGATTACCCTGAGAGGTAAGGTTCTTCCTGTTGGTGGGATCAAAGAGAAGATCTTAGCTGCAAGACGAGCTAGTATCACCGATATAATTCTACCTGCATCGAATAAAAAAGATATAGAGGATATTCTGCCTGTTTACCTCACAGGACTTACATTCCACTATGTCGAGCTTATGAGTGAGGTAATTGATTATGCTCTATTACCCGAAAAAGTAAAGAATCCAGTAAACATTGGTTAATAATATTTTGTTCGTAATTTTGCCTGCTATAGATCAGAAATGACCTATAGCAGGCTTTTATTAGCCATTAATTTTTAGTTTGCGACACAACAAAAGCGAAAATGAAATACTTCCTCACGGTATTTCTTACTTTGTTCAGCCTTCAATATGGCTTTAGCCAAAAGAGTTGGACAATCATTGAAGAGCAACCTGAAACAGGGTATCAGTTGACTTATTACATCAAGGGTAGTAAGATGGCTGTAGTAGATGAATTTTCTACTCTTGTATATGATACTAAGAGTAATATTATGACTGTTATCCTACCTCAAATCAGATCGTACTATACTGGTACTCTGCTTGAATATAGAGAGGGGATGGTTGCTCAAGTTAAGGCAAGAGCTCAAAAGGCTCGCGGTGAAAATAAAAAACTGCTTCTGCAGATGGCTGATGCCCTAGAGAAGGCAACCACATCTTCCAAAGAGATAACTCCTAATATTGAGATACGACAAATCAGCGATGGTCCTTCAATTTTAAACTATCCAACAAAGAAGTATCAGGTAATTATCAATGGAAATGTTAGAAGGGAGATGCTAATCTCAAATGAGCTGCCAGTCTTTTCTCAGATCGGTTTTGAAGGCATTGCAGCTTTTCGACGTCAAATGAGTCTATTTGTACAGTACAATGTCTTTTTTGAGGATAATAATCAATATGTTTCGCTAATGGATCAGGGTTTAATGTTATCCTATACAGATTTTGAAGCTGGTTATGCCATAAAAACTTTAGTAAAGAGTGTTAGTCAAAGGGTCTTTTCAGATAAGCAGTTTTTACCA
>JAJTBW010000003.1 GCA_021286705.1 Sphingobacteriia bacterium | reverse complement strand
CAACCACCGGGTCGCTGCCTGAGCGAAGTCGAAGGCAACGCTCAACCACCGGGTCACGAAATAAGAAGAGATCTCGATTGACTCTATGAAATCAATGGAGACCTCTTAATAATGAGCTTAAAAAAATGGATAGTTAGTCGATCAGACCTCTGCCGGTTTTAACAATTTTGTTTTCCTCTTTCAGATCCGCTACAAGTCTATCGAGAAGACCATTTACGAACATTTTACTATTCGGAGAGCTATAGATCTTAGTGAGTTCGATATACTCGTTCATAGTAACCTTTATAGGGATAGAAGAGAAGTACATAAGTTCAGTAAGAGCCATTTGAATAAGGATGATATCAATTACTGCGATGCGATCAGGCTCCCAGTTATCGGCTCTTTTAGCAATCATACCAAGCGTCTCGTCGCGATGTATAATTGTTTTTCTAAACAGTTCAAGGAGGTAATGTCGATCATCATATTCCACTGAGAGGTCGGCTTTGATCATACGAGGGAGAGCTTTAAGGTCATCATCCGATTCGTTGACATCACGGAGGATACGTTCGGTAACGTATTGTGCAATGAAATAGTCATTTTCATTGTAGATGCCAGACTCTTCACAGTGGATCTCGATAGAGCCATTCTCTTCATCTGCATTTTGCTTGAGGAGTTTGATGGCGACATCCTGATCAATAAATCTGAACAGTTCAGAATTTGAGACATTCTGACGATTGACTCTCAGTGTTTCCTCGCGGTAATCAGTAGCCCAGAAGATGTTTTTCTCTTCGAGGATAAACTCAACAACATGGTCATTGACGATAAAATCATTATAAAGAGAGATGATAAAGTCGCGATGCTCTTTCCAAGATACATCATCCATCGCCATGTAGTTCTGATATAGATCAGATTCGCGCAACAGGTTATAGATTTTCCGAACTAGATCTTCATGTTCGACCCACGAGATTTTAAGTTGATCGATATTTCTTGATATATCTCGGTTAGATCTAAGTTTTTTAAGAAAAGGATTCTCAATGAAGCGCAGGTTTGGGTTTAGATCCTCGGCAGTGGGTAGCTGTTTTAGCTTGTTCTCTTCAATTCTTCTTTCAGCAAAGTCGGCTAACTGGAACATGAGAGAGAAGTGGTGCATGCTTAAATCCAGGATTTTATCAACGCTTTGCAGTAATTGTTTTTCTGCAAGCTCCATTCTGTCGTTACCGGATTGCTGGAAAGCGTATAATCCTTGAAGTGCTTTGATGCGTAAATGGCGGCGGCTAAGCATAATATGTTTTAAAGGAACGTAATATTTAATGGGGTGCAAAAATAATACAATTTCAGTTAGTAACCTTGATTGGGGTGAACTAAACTCAAAGATTATTGAAATAGTTAATACTGAATTGATTTATACTTTACTGTTTTATGACTTAAGGAGGCTCTGAAATTACCTAGGAAGTAGTAAAAATTTAACATAGGTAGGGTGTGCTCGCTGGTTATATAAACTGCTGTATTATTGTGTTTTACGTGATAATAGTATCTGAATAAATACAGATTTTTAGTTGAAAGGTGTTAAAAATCAAATGCTTTTCACTTTTTTTTGGTAAATGTATGGATAAGGGTTAAAAGTCGTACTTTTGTGAAAAACGACTTGAGCACATACCTCTATGGGAAAAGTTATCGCTATAGCGAATCAAAAGGGGGGTGTAGGCAAAACTACAACTGCCATCAACCTTGGAGCCAGTTTGGCTGTACTAGAATTCCGTACACTGATTATTGATGCCGATCCACAGGCTAATGCCACCTCAGGGGTTGGTTTAGATCCGAAGGCGATCAAGACCAGCATCTATGAATGTATCATAGATGATGTTGATCCCAAAGGCATTATCATTAGTACGAATACTCCTAACTTAGATCTCATTCCTGCGCACATTGATTTAGTTGGTGCAGAGATTGAAATGATCAATTTACCTAACAGGGAGAGAATGATGAAAAAGGTGACCAGCAAGCTTGCTGAGGATTACGATTTTATCATTATTGATTGTTCTCCTTCACTGGGATTAATTACGGTTAATGCTCTTACTGCTGCAGACTCGGTAATAGTGCCTGTTCAATGTGAATACTTTGCATTAGAAGGTTTAGGCAAATTGCTTAATACCATCAAGATCGTTCAAAGTAGATTAAATCCTGAACTGGATATTGAAGGCATTCTTTTGACCATGTATGATGGCAGATTAAGACTTTCTAAGCAAGTTGCTGAAGAAGTCAAGGCTCATTTCCAGCAGATGGTGTTTGATACTATGATTACCAGAAACACCAGACTCAGTGAAGCTCCCAGTTTTGGCGAAAGCATTATTATGTTTGATGCTACCAGTACAGGAGCTGTTAATTATTTGAATCTGGCCAGAGAGATTTTGCAAAATAACAATCTGACCAAACTCAACCAGCAGGAGGAGAATAATGTCATCCATGAAAACTAAAAAACATGCTTTGGGACGGGGTCTCAGTGCTATCTTGGAAAGCCCTGATACTGACATTACCTCGAGAGATAGCTCGGGGGAGTTTGTAGCAGGAGCCATTGCCAATATCAGTATTGATTTAATTGAAGCTAATCCGTTTCAACCAAGAAACGAGTTTGAAGAACAGGCTCTTAATGATCTCTGTCAATCAATCCGCGAACAAGGCATAATTCAACCTGTTACAGTACGCAAAATAGGCTTTGATAAATATCAGCTTATTTCTGGTGAAAGACGACTAAGAGCCTCGAAACTTGCAGGTTTGACTGAAATCCCGGCTTATATTCGTATTGCCGATGATCAGCAAATGCTTGAGATGGCTCTTATTGAGAATATTCATCGTGAAGATCTCAATGCCATTGAAATAGCGATGAGCTATCAACGTCTCATCGAGGAATGCAGTCTTAGTGTCAATGAAATGGCTGACAAGGTTGGGCAGAGCAGAAGTTCAATTGCCAACTACTTACGTCTGCTTAAACTTCCTCCTGAAATTCAGGTAGCAATCCGCGATAGACAGATCTCTATGGGTCATGCTCGTGCTCTCGTTAGCATTGAGAGTATTGAAGATCAACTTCTGCTTCTCCGTGATACCATTGAACAAGAGCTTTCAGTTCGAGAGGTTGAAGAGAGAGCAAGGGTGATTAATATGCCTGTTGCTCCAATCGAGAAAAAGAAACCTTCAGAAAAAGAGGCTATTCCTGATAAATTTCTAGCTGCCAGAGATGCTGTTGCCAGAAAGCTAGGTACTAAAGTGCAGATTTCACGTAATGTCAGAGGCCGGGGTGCTATCAGCATTACTTTTCGTTCTGATGATGAATTTAAAAAGATACTCTCCTTCTTTCAAAATGAGGATTAAGTTTATCTCTCTGTTTTTGATCATAATATTGATGGCCGTGACTTACCCTTCAAGGGCGTCACGGCCTGATTCTTTATCTAAACCGTTTAAAGCATCGCCACGTAAAGCCTCTTTGTATTCTATGGCTTTACCGGGTTTGGGACAGGCTTATAACAAGAAATATTGGAAAATACCGATAATTTATGCCGGTGTGGGTGCTCTTACCTACTTCGGGATAAATAACTACAGTGAATATAAAAAATGGGGAGATGCATATGAGTATAAGGTTACAAATCAGACGTACACATATGAAAATGATCTTCCAACGAGGTATACTGCTGACCAGCTACTCAGCCAGAAAAACTATTATCGACGAAATTTCGAGGTAACGATATTGTTGGGAACACTGTTGTACGTGCTCAATATTGTCGATGCGGCCGTTGATGCGCATCTTTCTGGGTTCGATGTCTCAGATAATCTTTCGGTTAATATCACCTCACAGCCGTTGCTCAATCCAAAACTATCGAGTAACGAAAGTTTTATCACCTCAGGGGCGGGTTTGACGCTCTCTTTAAAGTTATAATCCTGCTTTATGAATCTTCTTTTAGCTACTAACCTCACCCGTAGTGTCGGTGAAAAACTTCTCTTTGAAAATATCACCTTTGGTATTGACCAGGGGCAAAAAGTGGCTCTAATTGCAAGAAATGGTACAGGGAAGACCACTCTTCTTAATATCCTTGCTGGTTTAGATTCTCCTGATGCCGGGCAGGTGACCAAGCGAAATGACATTCATATTTCTTTTCTTCGTCAAAATCCCCCTATTCCCAAAGGAATTACCGTCTCAGATTACCTTTTTGCTTCTGATACTCCAATTGCATCCGCGGTTAGAGAGTATGAATCTGCACTCGAGAAAATGAATGCTGACCACTCTGCTGAGGCACAGAAAGAGCTTGATAAGGCAATGGCACTAATGGAGGCACATCAGGCATGGGATTTTGAGAATAAGGCCAGGGAGGTTCTGGGTAAGCTTGGTATTAACGACCTTCATCAACCAACTGATGTCCTTAGTGGCGGTCAACGGAAAAAGGTTGCATTAGCCTCAATGTTGCTTAGCGATGCCGATCTTTTAATCCTAGATGAACCGACAAACCATCTTGATATTGAGATGACTTCATGGTTAGAGGATTATCTAAATCGTTCAAAGTTGAGCCTATTAGTTGTTACCCATGACCGCTATTTTCTGGATGCTGTTTGCAATGAGATTATTGAGCTTGATGATAGAACTATCTATAGGCATAGAGGTAGTTATTCAAAGTATCTTGAGAATCGGGAGCTCAGATTAGCCAATGAAGCAGCTTGGCGTGAATCAGCCATGAATGTCTATAGAAGAGAATTGGAGTGGATGAGAAGAATGCCACAGGCTAGAGCTACTAAAGCGAAATACAGGGAGGATGCCTTCTATGAACTCGAGTCACAGTTACAAGGGCCTTCGCAGAGAAAAGAGACGGAGTTTTCGGTATCTATGCAACGTCTGGGTAGAAAGATTATGGAGGTTGATCATCTCTCTAAATCGTTTGGCAAGAGAACTATTCTAAAGGACTTTAGCTATATCTTCAAACGTGGGGAGCGTATTGGACTATTAGGCCCTAATGGAGCGGGTAAAACAACGTTATTGAAGCTTTTGATCGGTAAGATTGCTGCTGACTCAGGTCATGTGGAGATGGGTGAAACGCTCGTGCCGGGTTACTTTGAGCAGGATGGTCTATTGCCCCCTTCTGATAAGAGAATTATTGATTTGGTTAAGGAGATTGCTGAGGAAGTTAAGATGATGAATGGTTCAATGGCTGCTCCTCAATTCCTCAATCATTTTGGCTTTGCCTATGATATGCAATATGCCCCCTATTCTTTGCTTAGTGGCGGCGAAAGAAGAAAATTAAGTCTTCTTCTAACTCTAATGAAGAACCCGAACTTTTTAATTCTTGACGAGCCAACAAACGACTTAGACATTCAAACATTAAACCTGCTGGAGGATTTCCTCCTTGAGTTTCCCGGTTGTGTTCTGGTTGTTTCTCATGATAGGTACTTCTTGGACAAAGTAGCTGAGCATCTATTTGTTCTTGATGGCGAGGGTAATATCAAGGATTTTCCCGGAAACTATTCTGCTTATGTTGAGTGGGTAAAAAAAGAGGAGCAAATCGAAAAAGAGAAGAGTAAAGCGGTTGCGGCTAAGGAGACTCCTAAAGTAACGAAGCCAACATCAGATAAGCCAAAGGCCACCTATAAACAGAAAAAAGAGTTTGAGGATCTTTCACAAGAAATCCCAAAACTTGAAAAGAAGAAGATTGAAATTGAAGCCCTGTTATCTTCATCGCAAAATTCAGATGGTGTTGAATTGAAAAAACTTCTCGATGAGTATGCATCAGTTCAATCGCAGTTGGAAGAGAAGGAGATGCGTTGGCTTGAACTTGATGAGTTGATTAATCAATGATTCATTAAAAACAAGAGATCGAAGATGGTTTTTTATAACCAATTTCGATCTCTTGTTTGTTTTACTCTATTCAAAGCCTAGTCTCCTGTTCTCCGAGTCTCCCAGTCTCCTAGTCTCCGAGTCTCCTAGTCTCCCAGTCTTCTCCTCTTCCTATCTCCAATCATTATCTGATATTTAATCTATCGAGGGCAGCCCTGTATCTTGCGGCATTTACCTGATGTTGTTCATATGATGAAGCAAAGTCGTGGTAACCGGAGAAGTCGGGTCTTGCACAGAAGAAGAGATAATAGTGTTTTTCTGCATTAAGAACAGCATCAACCGAGGCGATAGAAGGAATACAGATAGGGCCTGGAGGAAGGCCGGCATTTTTATAGGTGTTATAGGGAGAGTTTATCTCTTTATGTATGTTGAGAATACGTTTGAGAGTAAAATCGTTTGCGGCGAATTTGAGAGTTGGGTCAGCTTGAAGAGGCATTCCTTTAGAGAGGCGGTTGATATAGACGCCAGCGATACGTGATTTCTCATCATTTTTATTGGTTTCCTCTTCCACTATACTAGCGATGGTAACAATTTGTTCAATCGAGAAACCAAGGTTATTGGCCTTTTGTTTTCTCTCGTCATTCCAGAATTTGTCATGTTCTTTGACCATTTTCTGTATGAATTCCTCTGCTGAGGTATTCCACCACATCTCATAGGTATTTGGAATAAAGAGGCTGACAGCGGTAGCTGGGGTTTGATTAAAGTTTTTAAGATAGAGCGTATCAGTTAAGAGGTGAAGTAGTTCGGTTGAATCGGCTTCAATTTGTTTTCCAATCTTTCCAGCGAACTGTTTATTGGTTCTGATATTATGAAATATTAATTTGACAGGAACCTGGCGTCCGGAAGATAAGAGGCGACAAATTTCCATATTTCCCATTCCCTCTTTGAGTTCATATCTACCGGGGCGCATTTTATCATTTAAATGGAACGTATTACAGACCCATTCAAAAGTGCTTCGATCAATAATTAATCCTTTTGCATATAGTTCTTTTTTGAATTGCTCGAAGTCAAAATTAGTTCTTACAAAGACAAAGTCGGAGGTTCCATTCGCTATCCAGACATTATTTTTAAATAGTGCACGATAGCCGTAAATTCCTAGTCCGATGGCAATTAAAAGAAGTATTGCTAGTGTGGTAAGAATAAACCTTTTTCTTTTTTGTTTTTTGCGCCTGTTAGGCCCAAATTTGTCATGGTAATAATTCTTCATCGATAACTGTATTTCAGCTTACTGGAATTCATCTTTGCTATTTAATAACCGATAGAATATAGACTGGATTCCAAATGAAGCAATTTGTTAAACCTGGATATTGATTGAATATAAGATTCATGTCTCTTTTTCAGATTGAAAAGTGGGCTGGTTGATGTGTTATACGGTGATGAGATCTATCTATGTTTCGGATTTATCAATTGTAAGAAGTACTCATCATGTAGTTTACCATTGTAAAAAGTCCATTTTTCCTTTATTCCATTCTCTTTAAAGCCAACCTTTTTGAAGAGAGAGAGACTTGAGATATTGTCAGTTCCAATGGTGGCCCAAAGTTGGTTAAAGTCCAATTGTTCGAAACAGTGATTGCAGAGAAGGTTTAGTGCATCAGCTGCATATCCCATATTTCTGAACTTTTCATTTATAAGTATACCAACACCGGCTCGACGATGAGGTTGTTCATAGTCAAAGAGGTCAATAATACCAATGATATCTGTTTGATTCGTAATGATAAATCGATATTGTCCGGTTGATTCAATTGATGAGCCTGCATTTAGGACATATTGTTCAATGTCATACATTGAGTAGGGGAGGCGAGTGCCTGATAGGTGCCATAACTCTTGATTATTTTCCCAATCAAAAAGGATCTTTGCATCAGACAGTTCAACGGCACGGAGTATAATCTCTTTTCCTCTAATCATTGATATCTAAAATTCCATCAAAGACCCATTCAGCAGGGCCGTTGAGTATAATGTTCTTAAATTGCGAGTCTATTTGTTGCCAAGATACCTTTAGGTCACCCCCTTTAGCTTTTATGGCGCAGGTGCCATCAATGATCTTGTTGATAAAAGCATAGGAGAGAGCAGATGCCGTAATGCCGGTTCCGCAAGCATAGGTTTCATCCTCAACACCTCTTTCGTAGGTCCTAACGTAGAGATGATTGTTGTTGATGATTTCAACAAAGTTTACATTACAGCCTTCCGGAGCAAATCTATTATCATAACGCAGTCTTCTTCCCTCAGAAAAGACATCAAGATCATCAATATTATCTTTAAAAACAACTAGATGAGGTGACCCGGTATTTAGATAATAACTATTCTCATCTATAGGTGAAATCTTACTGACTGGTGACATTTCGAGCGAAACTATCTTGATATTGCCATTGATTTCATCAATAGAGGCTGAATGAGCTCCATCACTGGCGAGGAAGGTTGTTTTGTTCTTTATTAGATTTAATCGATGGGCAAATGCAACTGTCGATCTTCCTCCATTGCCACACATAGTTCCAATGTTGCCATCACTATTGAAATAGATCATCTTAAAATCATATTCATTTGATGATTCCAACAGTATTAATCCATCAGCCCCAACTCCAAACCGGCGGTGACATATTGACTTTATAGTTCGAGGATTAGCTGAAAAAATGGCAGAGGTGTTGTCAATCATGACAAAATCATTTCCGGCACCATGATATTTCGAGAAAGGTATTTGCATAATTGGGGGTCTTATGGCAAAGATGAGTAGGCTAATTTTTTGGTATAATTATACAAAAGTAATTGAATTTACAGGGTAATTGACAATTTCAGTCTTTGATTTTTGAATCGACAATATTTGTGTTAACACTAATTAACCAAAGTTTTACAAAATGATGATACGGGTTCGGCACGATATCCGATGTAAAAATGAGAAAACAATAAACGTGTAAGGGTGTTGAAAAGATGTATCATTAACCTCGAGGGTGGTAGTCTTTTTCAAACTATTACAATATGCAACTAATACAAATATTAAAATGAAGAAGTACATAGCTCTGTTTTTTGTTGCACTGGCTGGAGGTATTCTAGCAATTGCAGGATGGAAGTTGGTTGAGAAAAATCAACCTCGTTATGTATTACAGAATACAATACCCGTAACCCGTACAGGAGCATCAGCTGTACCCGCAAACGTCCCTGATTTTGTTGATGCAGCTTCTATCTCAGTACACGCTGTAGTGCATATCAGTGCTGAGTGGCAAACTAAAAATGCTTATTATGATTCATTTTTCGATAACTTATTTAATCCCGGTGGCTTTGGTCGGCAACGTGGCCCCATCGTTGGTACTGGCTCAGGAGTGATTATTAGTCCTGATGGTTATATTGTAACTAATAATCACGTTGTTCAGGATGCCTCTAAGTTAGAGGTAACTTTGAATGATAAAAGAGTATACCCTGCTACGATAGTTGGAACAGACCCATCAACCGACCTCGCAGTTATTAAAATTGATGCAAAAGAACTGCCTGCTTTAGTTTATGGTAACTCAGATGATGTAAAGGTAGGTGAGTGGGTTCTTGCCGTTGGAAACCCATTTAATCTCTCTTCAACGGTTACTGCCGGTATTGTGAGTGCTAAGGCTCGTAACATTAATATCTTAGATAATGGATCTGCAGGCGGAGCTATCGAGTCATTCATTCAGACTGATGCTGCTGTAAATAGGGGAAATAGTGGTGGTGCCTTAGTTAATGCTTCAGGTCAACTCATTGGTATTAATGCAGCAATAGCTTCAGGCAATGGTTATTATACCGGATACTCCTTTGCAATACCAGTTAATATTGTAAAGAAGGTTGTTGCTGATATGATTCAATATGGGACTGTTCAAAGAGCTTACCTGGGTGTTCAGATTAGAGAGGTTGATGCTGGTCTGGCAGAGGAGAAGGGATATACCAGAGTGAATGGCGTCTACGTATCTGGCATGATGGATAATAGTGCAGCCGAAAAAGCTGGTATGAAAACAGGCGATGTGATTATTGCCGTAAATAACTTTCCTGTGTCGGGCACTTCTGAGCTTCTTGAGCAAGTAGCAACTTATAGCCCTGGTGATAAAGTGAATGTCACCGTTGAACGTAATGGTGAGACTAAAAACCTATCTGTGACGTTAATGAATGAACAGGGAACAAAGTCATTGGTAAAGAAAGATGAGACCTATTTCATCGATCAGCTCGGTGCTTCTCTCAAACCAATTGATGCTAATAAAGCGAAAAAGCTTGGCATCAAGCAGGGTGTTGAGGTTGTTCAGCTAAGACAAGGTGCATTGGCTTCTATCGGAATCAAGGAGGGGTTTGTTATTACTCGCATTGACCGTACTGTGGTAGCCTCTTCATCAGATATTGCTAAAGCCCTAAAAGATGTTCGTGGAGGCGTTCTTATTGAAGGCGTCTATCCAAATGGTGTACGTGCTTACTACGGATTGGGACTATAATTAAAAATAATTGTAAAAAAAACGGAATAATTTTGGAAAAGTCAGTTGGTTTTGTATATTTACCGCTCAACAGCAATGAAATTAATTCCGGTTTTTTGAACAATTTGGTGCCGGATGAACTTTATACTTAAAGCAAGTAATCAATTATGCGACAACTAAAGATATCTAAATCGATAACAAACCGCGAAACCGCTTCACTGGACAAGTATCTTCAGGATATTGGGAAAGAAGAGTTGATTACAGCTGAAGAAGAGGTTCGTTTGGCTCAACAAATTAGAGCAGGGGATGCAAGGGCACTGGAAAAGCTTACAAAAGCTAATCTTAGGTTCGTTGTTTCTGTTGCTAAACAATACCAGAATCAGGGGCTAAGTCTCCCTGACTTAATTAATGAAGGAAATCTTGGACTTATTAAAGCTGCCCAAAAGTTTGATGAAACAAGAGGTTTTAAGTTTATCTCTTATGCCGTATGGTGGATTAGGCAGTCAATACTTCAGGCTTTGGCCGAACAATCCAGGATTGTCAGACTTCCTCTCAATCAAGTTGGTTCGCTCAATAAAATTAAAAAGGTCACCTCAAGACTAGAGCAAGAACTTGAACGTCTTCCCTCTCCCCAAGAGATTGCTGTTAAATTGGATATGGCAGAATCAAAAATTGATGCTGTATTAAAGATCTCTACAAATTATGTCTCAATGGATGCTCCTCTTATGGAAGACGAAGAGACAAAATTTATTGATGTCTTTGTTAATGATGATACAGTTGATGCAGATGAAGGACTTATTAAAGAGTCTCTTAATGATGAAATTCAAAGAACTTTGAATACTTTGTCGGAGAAAGAAAGAGAAGTCCTAAATTTGTACTACGGTATCGGAATGAGTCATGGTCTTACTCTAGAAGAGATAGCGGCAAAATTTGATCTCACCCGTGAACGTGTCCGTCAGATAAAAGAGAAGGCTATCAGACGATTGAAACATACCTCAAGAAGTAGGCTTTTAAAGGCCTATCTCGGAGACTAAAATACTTGGGGACGGGATGCGACGTGCCGGGAGGCTTCGTTAATTCCTAAATCCTTAGGGCACCGCAAGGTGCCCTTTTTTTATGGTTGCGTATTACATAGGTAAGATTTTTCTTTTTATATCTACCAATTTAGGATAGGAAGCTTGTTAACAGTTTTGATCTGTAGTGTGTTAAAATGGTAATATTATTTGTTTTCTAATTGATAAAGTCAGTTACAAAAGACAAATTCAAGTAGAGACTAGTCTTTGAATAAATTACGGTACTGCAATGGAGAATACCCTGTTTTACTTTTAAAGGTTTTATTGAAGTGTGATAGGTTTCCAAAACCTGAATCAAAACAAACCTGACTTATTGATTCATCACTACTTTTAAGTTGGTGACATGCATGATTAATCCTGAATTCTATTACTACTTCAGTAAATGTTTTTCGTGCAATGGTTTTGAAATACCTACAGAATGCGGGCGGTGTCATGTTAGCCAGACTAGCTATATCCTTTAAATTAAGCTCTTTCTGATAGTTGTTGATTAGGTAGCTGTAGATTCGTTGGAACCGATCTTTCTCAACTGTTGGGTATTTTAATTTGTCTGTTAAGGCTCCAATAGGTATCGTTTCTGCTGATCTACTGATCTCATCAAGGATCTCTATGAATTTCATTAGTCTCTCTATTCCATCTGTTTTTATTAGCAATTTCATTTTTGAAATGACTATCTTTTTTGTCTCTCCATTGATAATTATACCACTGTTAAGTGTTTCAATCAATGAGTTTATATGACGTAATTCAGGTACATCTGCTAGGGCAGACCCTAAGAATTCTTTACTAAATTGAACTACGATAGCCTTTGACCTTATGCCTGGTTTGTTATCTGAGCTCTTCCAACAATGAGAAATATCTGATCCTACCAAAACAAGATCATTCTGGTCATAATCCGAAATATTGCTGCCAATAATCCTTTTTCCTATACCCGATCTTATCCATGTTAACTCCAACTCATGATGATAATGATATGGGCCATCAAAACATTCTCTGTCAAGATTCGTGATCGTTAAGGAACTCTGCTCCTTACCTGTAATTTGCTCTAGAGTTGCCTTCATTTGTTGCTTTAATTATCATCAAAGAGTAAGAAAATTGTATTTGATGTTAATATTACACATTTTTTAGGTAAAAGAAGCAAAGCCTTAGACGGTTATATGTTAGAGTTTTGTTCTTTACTAATCTGTAATAAAATGAAGAGATTTTTTACACTGTTTTTCATACTGATAGTAATATCTGGTTCAGCGCAGAATAACATAGATTTTGTAAATGTATTTATAGGAACAGATGGAACTGGTCATACTTTTCCTGGACCTTCTATGCCATTTGGTTTGGTTCAACCTGGTCCCGATAATTGTGATAATGGCTGGAATCATACAAGTGGATATCAGTATCATGATACTATCATTCTTGGTTATTCTCAGACCCGACTAAGTGGTACTGGTATTAATGAATTAGGTAATCTCATTAAAAGACCATTTATTACATTTCAGGATATTCAAAGAGGTGGGAGCTTGATTTTTGAAATGAAGGCATTAAAAGGTTTGCCTGATAATCATTAATATCAGTAAAGGTGTTATGAAATATGTTAGTTGTTTACTAATTAAAAATGAATTAGATAATGAATGATATGGCTAGTTTTATTAAGTATTCAGTTTTCTTTTTATTGGTAATAATTGCGGATATGACTCAAGGACAAATGATGCCATTGCACGAAAAGTATTCACGGCTTCCCGTTGGATCCATCAAGCCGTCTGGATGGCTTAGAAACCAAATGAAGTGTGATATGGAAGGTTTTGTAGGAAATCTTGATCGGTTAGTACCAACGTTGATGAATGACTCAATTTATGGGTCTGGTAGGTTAAAGAAGCATAGTAAGGCAAAGGATCTGGGAAATCTTAAAGCGGGTGATGCTGCAGGCGATGAGCAGTACAAGTGGTGGAACTCTGAAACGCAGTCAAACTGGTGGGATGGTTTTATCAGAAATGCTATTTTACTTGATGATCATCAGGCTCTTGAAAAGATAAAAAGTTATATAAATGGGGTTTTAAAGACGCAAGATGAGGATGGTTATCTTGGTATCTACGATGATGAGCTTCGTTATAAATTCGTCTCTGAAAATGGTGAACTGTGGGCTAAAAGTACTCTTCTTAGAGGATTACTTGCCTATTACGACTATTGCAATGATTCGGCTTTGTTAATCTCAATTATTATGGCGGTTGAGAATGTAATGACCAATTATCCACTCAATAGTTCAAACCCTTTTTTTGCTGGGACAGATTTCGCAGGGGGTGTAGCTCACGGACTTACATTTACGGATATCCTTGATAGACTATATCAGATTACAGGAGATCGACGTTATCCAGTCTATGCCGCTTTTCTATATGATAACTTCTCAAGGAATTTCTCATCAGAGAAAGATGCCCAACTCCTAAATATTCTAGATAAGGATTTTAAGCTTCAATCGCACGGTGTTCATACTTATGAACATCTTCGACCATTGATTGTCTCCGCTTATGCCACAGGTCGTCATGACCTCATACAGGCCCTGGATATCTATCTTTCACGAATCCGATCATGCACTACCCAATCGGGTGGTCCAATAGGGGATGAATGGATTGCCGGTAGAAAAGCTGATGCTACAATGACGGGTTATGAATATTGTTCTATTCATGAATTGATGGATAGTTATTCTGTATTGCTTCAGAAAAGTGGTGATCTAATGGTAGCCAACGATATTGAGAATATATTTTTTAATGCAGCCCAAGGCAGTCGTAATCCTGATCATTCGTGTATAGCCTATCTTAAAACTGATAACTCCTTTGAAATGGAAGGAAGTAAAAACGGTTTGAAAGAGGGGAAACACACACAGACTAGATATAAATACTCTTCTGTTCATCAGGATGTTGCCGTATGTTGTGTGCCTAATGCTGGTAGAATTACCCCTTATTTTATACAAACCTGCTGGCTTAAGGAGGGTGAGGATACTTTTGTTGCCCCTGTTATTGCACCTTGCAATGTTACTTCCTTAATTAACGGTCATCCTGTCTGGATTGAGGAGAGTACAGAGTATCCATACAGTAATCGGGTTGTATTTAAAATTAAATCTGAATCTGAGTATAGCTTTAAACTTAAAATCAGGAGACCCCAGTGGGCTACATCTGTTGAATCAAATAAACCTTTTAAAACAGAAGAGGGATTTCTCATTTTTAATTACAATTCCGTATCAGATAGTGTCATTGAGTTGGAGTTTAAAACGGAAGTCAGAGTTGTTGAAGATAGCAATCAGGAGAAGTACTTTAGATATGGAGCTCTTCTGTACGCTTTTCCTATAGAGGCTATTGAATCTATCGGTAGGGTTTACACCCACGATTTCAAAGACTTTGGATATAAGGCGAAAGATCTAAGACAATATGATTACTATGCTAATCATAACGCTATGTTTAAAGATGGGATGATTATAGCCAAGTTGAGAAATCATGACAATCAGGAAATTGAAGAGGTTAATTTGATTCCTATTGGGAAAACGATTCTCCGACAAGCCTCTTTTAAGTTGGAGAGTGTTAAAACTAACTAGTTGGATTTTGATAATAAAATGCTCCTGATTGACCATTCCTGAATTAGACCTATCTGATAGGGTAGATGATAAGATGTTATTCAATAACTGGATTGAGTATAGCGAACAGGCTGGAAAAAGAAGGAAAACGGTCTAAAAACGATTTTAATAGTTTTCAACCCGGGAAGAGGCATTTAAAAATGATTTACATGGGATAAAAAAAGAGCCGATTGTTAGTCGGCTCTTTTTTTAACACTCGAGGATGATTTAAAAAAAAATCACCTGAGTTTTGAATGCTAGAGATTACTTCTGTTTTGACATAAGCACGAGCATGTCAGCCATACGGTTTGAATAGCCATTCTCGTTGTCATACCAGCTAACAATCTTAACGAAGTTACCACCGCTAACCTGAGTTAGCAGGCTATCAAAAATACTTGAAGCGGTTGTTCCAACGATATCAGAGCTAACGATTGGATCAATGCAATACTCAAGAACACCGTTCATCTTACCATCAGCAGCAGCCTTCATTGCAGCATTGATCTCTTCCTTAGTAACTGATTTTGCTAACTCAACAGTCAGGTCAACGGTTGATCCATCAGGAGTAGGAACACGCATTGCGAAGCCATCAAGTTTTCCTTTCAGCTCAGGAATAACGAGACCAACTGCCTTTGCAGCACCGGTGCTGGTTGGGATGATACTCATTGCAGCAGCGCGGGCACGACGAAGATCCTTATGAGGAGCATCTAATATGATCTGGTCATTTGTATATGAGTGAATGGTGTTCATTAAACCACGTACAATACCAAAATTGTCATTAAGAACCTTTGCAACTGGAGCCAGACAGTTTGTTGTGCATGAAGCATTAGAAACGAAGATGTGTTCGGGTTTTAGTTGATCATCATTAACACCCTTAACAATTGTGATATCAACATCTTCAGCCTTGTCAGCCGGTACACTCAACAGGACTCTGCGAGCACCTGCATCAATGTGTTTCTGCAACTTCTCACGATTGCGGAATACACCAGTACACTCAGCAACAACATCAACATTAAGTTCTTTCCAGGGAATATTTGCAGGATCTTTCTCAGCGTAGATACGAATCTTTGTTCCGTTTACTATAAGATAGTTATCCTCAATAGCTACTTGTCCGGGGAATCTGCCATGAACTGAATCGTACTTTAACAGATGAGCCAGTGTAGCTGGATTTGTAAGGTCGTTGATAGCAACAACTTCTACTTCCTCTTTCTTAAGCAATGCACGGAAAGTTAATCTTCCGATACGGCCGAAGCCATTGATTCCAACTTTAATTTTTGACATAAAACTGATAATTAGGTTTACTAATTCAATTGATTGTACAAATTTAATGCTTTTAGATGGATTTATAGGACATAGTGTAAAAAAAACCCTAACGCAATTAAATGTTTGTGTTAAAAGTTAATCCACATCTGAACCACCTACCGGGTTGAGGAACATTAGCATGGTCAACATACTTAGTATCGAATAGGTTACTCGCTTCTATAAAGATGTTTGTTTTCCATATTCGAGCCTGAAGATGAATGTCGGCTAAGAGATGACCTTTCCATTTAACCAATTCGCCGGTGGGGTAGGCAATGTACTCACCGGTGCGCTCTTGGTAACTAACTTTTGCCGTTAGCTCATATCTGTTGAGGTAGGAGAGTGTTGTTGAAAGATCGGCTTTATGTCTTAGGATATCAAGGATATATTTTGATACCACTTTGCCTTCATCTTTGTTTGCATCTTGATAAGTATAGCCTGCTCTAATCCGTTCGATTTTTATTCCATGACCTGGTGTCGTGAAGGTATAGTTAGCCACTACATCAACTCCTTTGATAATAACAGATCCATAGTTTACAGACAACCATTTCTGGTCGGATTCACGATAAATCCAGTCAATCATGTTTTGGCCATCTCGAAGAAATCCATTGATTTCAATGTTGAGTTTTTGGTGATTAAGTTTAACACCAGCCTCCCATGTAGATGCTTCTTCGGGTTTTAAATCAGGGTTTGAGATGTTTGTAGCACTGGTATAGTATAGGTCGGTGAAGGTTGGCAGTCTAAGAGTACGATTAAATGCCGCCTTTAAGAACAGATGGTCAGAGAGTTTGTAACCAG
This sequence comes from Sphingobacteriia bacterium, assembly GCA_021286705.1. Taxonomy (GTDB): domain Bacteria; phylum Bacteroidota; class Bacteroidia; order Bacteroidales; family TTA-H9; genus JAJTBW01. Next base: position 32,469 of record JAJTBW010000003.1, on the reverse strand, counting down.
CGTCTATACCCGGATAAAATCGCATTTTATCAAGCATACGAGGGATGTATTGTCCTAATAAGCCAGCAGATAGATTAAATCTGCCAATTTCGACGGTATGTTCCGCTGAGATACTGTATAAGTCCCTAAAATCACTCTTTGTATAGAAACTTCCCTCTTCTCCAGGCACTTTAACAGGTTCAGCCAGAGGCGTTCCTAGGACATTGCTAATTACGAACTCGTATCTATAATCTACTGCTACTGTAGTGGTTCCAGCCCACCACTCTTTTGAGGCTTGTATTTGTGAGCCTATCACGTCGGTTCTGTGGTTATTATGTCCAGCATACCATGACGCTGCTTCATAACGAAACAGTTCGAAATGGTCGTAATTTCTTCTCCAATAGATGCTTGGTTTGATGCGAATAAGACTACCAAAGATGCCTTTAATGCTAGTGTTAATTGTTTTGGTCTCTTCCCATTGGTCAGGATACTTAGGAGAGTAGAAGGCGTTTGCTCCGAATTGTCTATCAGAGAAACCAGCCTGGAGTTCAAAAAAGGCATCTTTCAGTGTTAGCTGGTTTTGATAGAAGAGAGAGTAGGTCTGAAAGTCAGTGTTTTTAGTGAATCCGTCAGAGTTATTAAATGTTCCTGAGAAAAGGTGTCTGAACTTGGATGTCCCCAGGTGCAAGGTCGCTGATGCTTTTTTCCAGTTGAAGTCACCAGCGGCAAGAGCAACGGATAGTTTATCCTGTTTTGTTGGTTTAGTTAAGATATTGATAACTCCGTTATAAGCATTGGCTCCAAAGACACGGGCTGCGGGGCCACTTAATACCTCTATTCTCTCGATAGCTTGTGGATCGATGGGCAGGTTGAGTGCATGATGCCCTGTTTGTGGGTCAGTGAAATTAATACCATTGATCAATACCATAGTTTGGTCAAATGATCCTCCCCTTATTGAGACATCGGCCTGAGTACCAAATGCCCCTCTTGATCTAATGTCAACGCCCGGTACAAACTCGAGGACTTCATTAATAGTTGCACCGGGCAAAGAGTGTATCTCCTCTTTTGAGAGTATTTGGACTGGTCTGGTCAACTTTGAGCTTATGGCCGGTGTGCGTCTTGCACTGATTACCACACTGTCCATCTGCATCGTTTTACTGATTGATGAGGTGTCTGGTTTGTTTTGTGTTTTACCGGGAAGGGTAATAATTAAGCATGTAAGACTTAATGTTCCGATTTTTACGTTGCGGTGAAGGCTGTTAAAAATAGCCCATCCTTTTCTGCTCCATCTTTTGAAAGATGAGGAAGTGTTGTTAAGATTTTCTAATTTGTTTGTCATAATTTGATTATTAAAAAACGGGGCAAAGGTACTTCTTTGCCCCGTTTTAGTCGGTAACTATCTTATTTATTGTGAGTCACCTCTTGGTATAAGTCAGGTTTCAAGGATTAAACCTGAAAAAGATAACCCCAAAATAATGTGTATATGATTAGAAAAAACTATTTGAAATAGTAGCGAACAAACGCTTCAATAGCTTCGTATTCGGCCATTCCGAGTTGATCGTATAGTTTAGCGGTTGTGCGGTTTCGTTCTTCAGCACGCTGCCAGAATTCCCGATCATCAATACCCGGGAAGAGAGCTTTATCTTTCTGTGATTGATGTTTAAATATGCTCTTTCTTTTTCTAAGTAATTCATCCGGGCTAATTGGAACAGCCATGTCAATATCGGCAATCTCCCACTCTTGCCATGCCCCTCGATATAACCAAACATAACAATCCTTAGTCCACTCTTCCTGCTTTACCTCTTCCAATGCCTTAAAGATTGCCTGAAGACAAACCCGATGGGTGCCATGAGGGTCAGATAGGTCGCCTGCAGCAAAGATTTGATGGGGCTTTATTTTCCTTAAGAGGTCAATGATTATTTGAATATCTGCCTGACTCAGTTCTTTCTTAACAATTGTTCCTGTGTCATAAAATGGCATATCAAGGAAGAAGACATTTTCGGGCTTTACACCGGCATAGCGACAGGCAGCTTTTGCTTCACTTCTGCGTATTAGGGTTTTTATCTGACGAACGTTTTCAGGGTCTGTATCTCCAGGCTTTTTGTTTGTTAAAGCCTCTAGGATCTCTCGTGAAACTATCTCTTGTTTGTTATCACCCAGCCCAAACGTTTCTGAAGTATCCAGCACAAAATCAAGATGCCTCAAAACATCATCATCATGCACTGCTATTGAGCCAGTAGTCTGATAGGCAGTATAAACATCGTGTTTCTGTTCTACCAAGCGTAAGAATGTACCACCCATCGAGATCACATCATCATCAGGATGAGGGCTGAATATTAGAACTCTCTTTGGATAAGGGAGTTCTCGTTCAGGTCTGTTAGAGTTATCTGCATTAGGTTTGCCTCCTGGCCACCCTGTAATCGTTCTTTGGAGGTCGTTAAAGACTTTGATGTTTATCTTGTTTGAGGAACCCTCTAGCGCTAAAAGATCAATCATCCCATTGCTGTTAAAGTCCTGATCAGTGAGCTTGAGAATGGGCTTATTTGTTTTCTGACAAAGCCAAACAACTGCTTTCCGAATTAGTCTTGCATCTTCCCAATCGCAGTTATCTGCTAGCCAAGGTGTTTTTGATCTGGTAAGATCATTGGCTGAGGCTTTATCTAGCAGAACGATCGTATTAGCATGTTTCTGAAGGAATGAAGCTGGTACATGATTAGTGATAGTGCCTTCTACAGCCTCTCTGATGATCTTTGATTTCCCTTCACCTAAGGCCATCAGAATGATTTGCCGGGCTTTTAAAATCGTGGAGATTCCCATTGTCACTGCTCTCCTTGGAACATCATCTTCACCGTAAAAGTCTGACGCAGCATCAGCTATCGTAGAGTGTTCAAGCGTGATAAGTCGAGTTTTAGAGTTTCGGTCAGATCCAGGTTCATTGAATCCAATATGTCCGTTTCTGCCTATACCAAGAAGTTGAATGTCTATTCCACCAACCTCTTCAATCAGATTCTCGTAGTTGTTGCAGAACTCTGAGATACTTTCTTTCCTGACGGTGCCATCAGGTATATGAATGTTTTTTGGATCAATGTCTATATGGTTAAAGAGGTGTTCTTTCATGAATCTTACATAACTCTGCAGTCTGTGAGGCTCCATAGGATAATACTCATCAAGGTTAAAGGTTATAACATTTTTGAAACTTAACCCCTCTGTCTTATGCTTTCTGACGAGTTCCTTATATACATTGGTCGGTGTTGATCCTGTGGCCAGGCCAATTACCGCCTTTTCTCCCTTTGCATTTTTTGCTTTTATTAGTGCTGCAACGGTTTCAGCAATCCAGTTAGCAGCCTGAATGTGATTATCTAAGATCAAAATGGGGATCTTCTCAAAACTGTTCTGCATTGGTAAGTCTTGTTTTTGAGTTATTCTTTTAAAAGAGAGTCTTTGTAAAAATATTTATAAAGTTAGTATTTCTCCAGTAGACTGAATAAGAGTATTAGATTTAAAAATGGTCTTTTTTGATTTTTTAACGTTCTGAGAGCTGGTCAAGTAGATAAAGAGAGTAAGAATCAGTGTTCTATATATCTGATGGTGATTTTGAAGTTTCTTGGGAATAATTTGTGATCAAAAGCCTATTCAACTATCTCAACTGAGTTATATTTAGACATAGATGATGCTTCGTTGGAGTTAAAAAGGGTAAGATAGAAGAGTGTAAAGTATTAAATATTTCATGTTTTCGAGTTTTTGATTGTGCAGTTAAGAAAAGGGGTTAGGGAATTTCAGCGGACTTTGATAAATTTGACCCTTATTATCTGAACGAATGGAAAAAGTTACCAATTTACCAGCGATACCATATAAACTTAAGTCCGTTAAAACCGGAAAAATCTTTGACGATAAAGGATGGCAATTAGAACCACCCGATGGTGAAGGAGCCAGCTTAATCAGAGCGATATATAAAGAGGATCAACTTGTGATTGGATCTGATAAAGAAGGCTTGTTTAAGTATAGGTCATGGCTGCCGGTATTGAAAAGTATGAAGGGTTCTTCTGCACCGGTCACTTACAAAAGTGAGGGGCTTTCATCAGTTCTGGGTCTAAAAAATCTTTGGATTACATTCAGTGGATATTGGCCAGAGAAGGGGGCTCAAATGAGTACATGTAGTTTTAAAGAGACAGAGGCCTATACGGTTTGTGGTAGAATGGGAGATGGTCTGGGAAAAGTTTTGGTTGTTGCTTCTGCTGGTAATACAGCCAGAGCATTTGCCAAGGTTTGTTCAGATAATAAGATTCCACTGTTGTTATGTGTTCCGGAAGATAATCTTGATTCTTTATGGTTTGATGATCAATTAGATGAGTGTGTCAGATTGGTTTGTACACGAAGTGGTAGTGACTATTTTGATGCGATACATTTGTCGAATATAATTGTGTCATTTCCCGGATTTATTGCCGAAGGAGGTGCTAAGAATGTAGCACGAAGAGATGGAATGGGAACCACTGTTTTATCGGCAGTGACAACCATAGGGGCGATACCGAAATACTACTTTCAGGCGGTTGGTAGTGGTACCGGCGCAATAGCTGCTTGGGAAGCCAATTTGAGATTTATAGACGATGGTCGGTTTGGTAAGCAGAAGATGCATTTGATGGTGTCACAGAATAGTCCATTTCATCCTATATACGATGCGTGGAAGGCAAGTAGCAGGGATATATTACCGATGGATGATGATCATGCACGTCACTGTGTAAATATTATGGATGCTAAAGTCCTATCGAATAGAAAGCCTCCTTATTCTATTGTAGGTGGTCTGTTTGATGCTTTGAAAGATACAGATGGTGATGTTTCAATAGTAACCAACGAAGAGAGTAGGTGTGCTGGTCGATTATTTAAGGATGTAGAAGGAATAGACATTCATCCGGCAGCCGCTGTTGCAGTAGCATCATTATCGAATGAGGTAGCTCGAGGGAAGATTCATGCCGATGACCTGATAATGCTTAATATTACCGGAGGAGGTGAGGCTTTGTTCAAAGCTGAAAAGAATCTGTACTATCTCAAGCCAGATTATATCTTTGATATTAATCCATCAATAGAAATGGTAGATTCGGTTTTAAAAGAGATGTTCTCATTTGTTGAGGTATTATAAACCTCAATGTTAGGCACTACCTACGTCTCATGTAGACATATTTTAACCTATTAGTAGGTGTAATTTTAATAAGTCAAGTTTAAAAATTAGAAGATTAGCTAAAAAAAAACTTGGCTTGCGGGGGCTTTTTGTGTAACTTGCAACCCCGTAACTGAAAAAGCTAAATAGTTCAGCTAATGCCGAATACGAAATACATATTTGTTACGGGGGGTGTAACCTCATCGTTAGGAAAAGGAATTATATCTGCTTCACTGGCAAAACTGCTTCAGGCCCGCGGATACAGTGTTACCATCCAAAAACTAGATCCTTATATTAATATTGACCCGGGAACATTAAATCCATATGAACATGGAGAGTGTTATGTGACCGATGATGGAGCCGAGACCGATCTCGACTTAGGTCACTATGAGAGGTTTTCTAATGTACCAACATCTCAGGCTAATAATGTAACCACCGGACGAATCTATCAATCAGTCATTGAGAAGGAGCGTAGGGGTGATTATCTTGGTACCACAGTTCAAGTTATCCCTCATATTACAGATGAGATTAAGTATCGTATAAAACTGCTGAGTCAGAAGGGGAATTATGATTTTATTATTACTGAGATCGGAGGAACAGTAGGCGATATAGAATCATTACCTTATATTGAAACGGTTAGACAGATGAGGTGGGAACTAGGAAATCGCTGTGCAGTGATTCATTTGACCTTAGTTCCTTTCTTAGCGGCAGCTGGTGAACTGAAGACTAAGCCTACTCAACACTCGGTTAAGATGTTGTTAGAGCAGGGGGTTCAACCTGATATTATTGTCTGTCGTGCAGAGCGTTCTATTAATGAGCAACTACGTAGCAAGATTGCTCTTTTCTGCAATGTTTCACCAGAAGCAGTCATTGAGTCTATTGATGCCCCGTCAATTTATGATGTTCCCATTTTAATGCTTCATGAAGGTTTAGATCTTCAGGTTCTTCGCAGGTTGAATATGCCTGTTGAACGTGCTGCTGATCTATCAGGTTGGGAAGAGTTTCTTTATAAGTTAAAACATCCTAAGTGTGAGGTTACCATTGGACTTGTTGGAAAGTATGTTGAGCTAAAGGATTCGTATAAATCAATTATTGAATCATTTGTCCATGCCGGTACTGCAAATCAGTGCAAGGTCAATTTAAGAATGATTCATTCTGAAGAGATTACTCACGAAAATGTTGCTCAAAAGCTAAAAGGGCTTAATGGTGTTCTTGTTGCTCCTGGCTTTGGCAGTAGGGGCATTGAGGGCAAGATTGAGGCCATTCGTTTTGTAAGAGAAAATAGCATTCCATTCTTGGGTATTTGTCTGGGGATGCAGTGTGCCGTAATTGAGTTTTCTCGTAATGTACTAGGCCATGGTGATGCTAATAGCACCGAGTTTGATAAAAAGAGTTCCTTCCCGGTGATAGATATTATGGAGCAGCAGAAGAAGATTGCTGGTCTGGGTGGAACCATGAGATTGGGTGCTTATCCTTGCCGAATTGAGGTTGATACCAAAGCTCGTGAGGTCTATCAAACAGAGCTTATTTTGGAGCGCCATCGTCACCGCTATGAATTTAACAATAAATTCATGGAGGAGTGTCAGAGTGCAGGAATGACCTTTAGCGGAATCAATCCAAAGGAGAATCTAGTTGAAATTATAGAGCTGGCTGGACATCCTTGGTTTGTCGGGGTGCAATTCCATCCAGAGTATCGCAGTACTGTAGCCAATCCTCATCCGTTGTTTATAGCCTTTGTTAAGGCTGCTTACGAGAATGGAGGGCGTTTGCTTTAGTTTTAGGCACTGAAATATCGGAAATTAGAATTATCTTTGCTGCCCTGTAAACATGGGGCAGCTTTTTTTTGCTCTAACCAAATTATCGATTACAAAATCGCATGGATAGAAATACGATTATCGGTCTGGTACTTATTCTCGGCATCTTTATAGGCTGGGGATTATGGATGACTCCCTCAAAAGAGGAAATTGAAAAACAACGGAAAATCAACGACAGCATTGCACTTGTGAAGCAGTTGGAGTCTGACTCTTTAGCAAGGGTCACGGCAGCACAGGTGGCTAAACAGGAGCCTAAAGCACAACAATTGCTTGCTACAGGTTCTACTGATTCAACTGTTGTAGATTCTTTAAGGAAAATTGCAACGGCTCAGTATGGTGCTTTTGCGAATGCTGCTCTCGATAGTAATAAGGTTTATACTGTTGAGAATGATGTGGTAAGGCTTGAGATTGCAAAATTAGGTGGTCGTCCTGTCAAGGTTATTCTTAAAGACTATAAGACCTATGATTCATTACCTCTGATTTTATTCGATAGTGCCAGTTCTGTATTTGGATTCGAATTTTTCAGTGGTAAACGTCTGGTTTCTACCGATCAGTTATACTTTCAACCCTACTTTGATAAAGCTGAAAACATCGGTAAAACCGAGTTTAGCGTTACCGGTAAGGATAGTCTCACTTTCGTTATGAGGCTTTATGCCGATGATCCTGATGGAAAGGTGTTACCTAATTCATATATTGAGTATAAGTACACCCTCAAAGGGGATGACTATATGATAGGTTATAAAGTAAATTTTGTTGGCATGACGAATGCCATTGAATCAAATACCACTTTCATTAACCTTAATTGGAGTTATAATCTTCTGACTCAGGAAAAGAGTCATGAAAATGAGAAGAATGAGTCTACCGTCTATTTCAGAAATGCTCGTGATAAGGATGTAGATTACCTTAACGAGAGAAAAGACGAACAGAAGAATATTGGAACGTCATTAAAATGGATATCGTTTAAATCACGTTTCTTTGTAAGTACACTTATTGCCGATCAATCATTTGATGCTGCTGATCTTCATGTATATACTCTTGATGAAGTAAAACAGCCTAAGAGGTATTTGGAGTCAATGAAGGCCTCTATACCTATGGCTTATAAAGCTGATGGTGATAATAGCTTTGGCATGCGTCTCTATTTCGGCCCCAATAAATATCGCACATTAGAAAAATATGATCTGAGACTTGAACGTCAGATTCCATTAGGATGGAGTTTCGGCCCGATGTGGTGGTTCAATGTTTATTTAGTCATTACCACCTTTGACTTACTAGAGGCAACTGGAATCAATTATGGTATTATCATTCTGATACTCACTATTCTTTTAAAGCTTTTGCTGTTCCCTATAGCTTACTGGTCATATCGTGCAACCGCAAAAATGAGGGTTCTTAGGCCTGAAGTTGAAGAACTAGGTGCAAAGTTTAAACCAGAAGACTCCTTGAAGAAACAACAAGCTACCATGGATCTGTATCGCAAAGCTGGTGTTAATCCTATGGCAGGATGTTGGCCTATGCTTTTACAGTTCCCTATCTTGATTGCTATGTTTAGATTCTTCCCAAGTAGTATTGAACTTAGGCAACAAGCATTCTTATGGGCTGATGACCTTTCAAGTTACGATTCGATAATAAATCTAGGGTTTAATATCCCCTTCTATGGTAACCATGTCAGTCTCTTTACCTTATTGATGACAATTTCAACTTTAATCTATACTAAGATTAATAATGATATGATGTCAACGGGTAGTCAGCAACTTCCAGGTATGAAGACGGCAATGTATATTATGCCTATCATGTTCCTTGGCATCTTTAATAATTATGCTTCAGGATTAAGTTACTATTATCTGTTGGCTAACCTCTTCACTTTTGCTCAGATCTTTATCATCCGAAAGACTATTAATGAGGATAAGATTCATGCTAAACTGCAAGAAAATAAGAAAAAGCCTGTGAAAAAGTCTTCTTTCCAAAAGAGACTTGAGGACATGGCTAAGCAGAGAGGATATAAAGGTTAATTCTTTATAGATATTCTAAAGGCGATGAGGAGTTTATTTATAGACTCTTTATCGCTTTTTTATTTTGGGTAGTTTTTTTGCTCGACTTATGATTTTAAAGAGGTCAATAGTTTGAAAGAAAGTAAGGCTTTAGTGAGGTAATGAGGATTCATTTTTTTATTATTATTTCAGCCGAATGAGACATTTCTAGTGGGTTAGGTTAAACTCATTATGCTTTTTACTAGAGAGCCTTTCTCTGGCGTTTAAAATGCATTTGTGGGATGCGAATGCCCACAGTTTTACTAGTAGGATTTTGTTGCATTTAAAAAGAATTTGCTTTATTTTTGAGTAATAAGTGACTTTTATTATTAACTAAAGACAACAGTTATGAAGAATTTTTTACTTAGTATTTTGTTTTTGTTCTTCTTAGGAAGTTTACACAGTCAGACTACTGTGCTATTTGAAGAGCAATTTACTGACTCAGCTACTGTGGTTAACACCTGGAAGTTTGTTGATCAGGATGGTGATACCCAGAACTGGTATTGGGATTGGTATGATGGAGGCCCTGTAATGGAGCAGTATATGACAAGTCGTTCATGGGACGGAAGTCCTTTAACACCTGACAACTGGCTCATCTCTCCTGCAATTAATCTGACTTCAGCGACCGGTGGTTTGGTTCTTCACTATGTAATATCAGGTGCTGATGATAATTATTATCAAGAGCATTATAAATTGATGGTTTCTAGCACAAACAATGAGGTAGCCTCATTTACTGATAATGTCTATGAAGAGACTTTACCCATCTGGGCCTCTAATGGTATTTGGGATCCGCGAAATATTGACTTATCAGTTTATGCCGGCAAAACGATTTACCTTGCTTGGGTTCATTATGACTGCAGTGATATGTATAAACTTTTACTCGATAGTATTCAACTAACTGGTCAGTCTGGAATTGGCATACAGTCACCTGTGCTTTCAAGGGTTGATATAATGCCTAATCCTGTTGTGAATAATATGGTTGTTAAAGGCGATTTTCATAATGCTATCGTCGATATTTTTAGTTTAACAGGTGAAAAGGTACTCTCATTTGATAACGCAACTGCTCCGTTACAAGTTAATGTCTCATCTTTAGTTTCAGGCCTTTATATGGTTAAGGTAACCTCTGGTAAGCAAACTATCGTCAAGAAGGTACTAATAAAATAGATTAACTATTAATGATTTCTAAGGTGTCTCTCAGTTGTAGGGACACCTTTTTTGCTTTCTATAATATCTGTAAATTGGGTTCTTGATTGGTTAAGGAGGGAAAGATTTGAAATTCGAGATTCAAGATTCGAGATTCAGGATTCGAGATTCAAGATTCAAGATTCGAGATTCAAGATTCGAGGATCAAGATTCGAGGATCAAGATTCGAGATTCAAGATTCAAGATTCGGGATTCAAGATTCAAGATTCGGGATTTCAATTATAAGGAGAGTTTAAATTGTTGATTCGTGAAATGCTTAAGATTTCCAAACTACCAAATTCGATGTCAATCATGAGGCAGATCTTCCTATGAATTTCAATTGGCTAAAAGAGAAAAGAGGATACCCGGTTAACGGATTATCCTCTTTTCTTATGCAGTAATTAGTAGGTTTATAGCTTGATATCAGTGATAATCATGGCATGCGGACTAGCACCTGTAAGCCAGTCTGTTTGTCCGGAACCATCGGGATTGCTCCTGATAATTTTACCGTCGGGGTTTTCATTGCTTGTTTTGAAACTCCAGTATAGGTTCTTCTCTTTTTGGTCAAGGGCAATTCCCCATGTAGCCTTTGCCCCAAAGTCGCCGATCTTCGTAACCCCTGAGCCATCTAAATTCATCATGTAAACTCCATTTTCACTAAACAGAGTTCCATCCTGACTATAGGTGACAGCATAGATCTTATTGTTTACAGTATCAACTTCAATGGCAGTATTGTCAATATCAGGAATGATCTTAGTCAGTCCAGTACCATCAAAGTTTACCTTAAATAGGCCTCCTTCGTAGTCTGTTTTATCATTGGCAAAATAGAAAGTCTTAGTTGATGCTACATAATAGAGATCGAGCGGATAGGACGCCCCGGTGCTTTCGAGATTGATGAACTTCTCAGGAGAAGTACCATCAAGATTGCAACGGTAGATACCATTAGGGCTACCGAAGTATAGCTTGTCTTTAATTACGATAATTCCCTGAGGTGACCCCACTATTTCCTGACCAGGAACTGCGGCATCAAGAATTACCGTCTCGTTTTTACCATCAGCGTCATATCTAACAATTCTCTCGTTATAATAATCGGCTACGAAGACTTTTTTGGTTGCGGTGTCAACAGCAATTCCATATGGACGTTCCAGTTGGGTCGCGTTAAACCTCTGAGGTACCGGATTATTTCCATCAAGAATAACCATCCAGACATCACCACCTGTTGAACTTCTAGTAGTGTAATACATTACGTGAGTCTTTCCCGCATTAGGATCTTTTACAATTACCTGAATGGTCTTTGTTAGGTTATTATAATAGACACTGTTATCTCCGGTGCAAGTGAGTGTAATAGTATAAACACCAGGGGTATCAAATGTAACTGCAGGATTAACCTCTGTTGAGGTAGTGCCATTTCCGAAATTCCATGAGTAGGAATTTGCGTTTAATGACTTGTTTGTGAAAGTAACGGTGCATGGGAAGTACCCATCATTTGACACAGTATAAGAGAAGTCGGCTTGAGTTGAAGCAGCCGGCTTTTTAATCTCATCATCTTTATTGCATGACACCAACGCAAAGGTGGCTAGCAAAGAGAAGAGAAGGGTTTTAAAGATATTCTTCATATGATCTTATATTTTTCACCAGTAGTATTTGAGCTGTTTAGCTATTCTATAGTTTCGCAATATTTGAAGCTATCAATCAACTCAATTTTACTGATTTTTCTGTTTCTGATTAATAACCTTCGTTTTGTTTGATTGCATTATTCGATTGAGTCTCACTTATTGGGATTGGCCAAAGTGTTCTGAACTGCTCAATGCCAAGAACCGAAACGGCCATGTTCGTTCTGATAAGATCGTGCCAACGATGGCCTTCAAAAGCAAATTCATGTCTGTATTCCAAAAGAATAAGTGATAGCAATTGCTCATGCGTTGCAGAGAGAATTGATGAGAGTCCCGCTCTTAATCTAATTGCATTAAGGGCACTGAGTACATCGCCTGCTGGTTCATTTAATAAGTATTTTGCTTCAGCAAGAATAAGTTGTACTTCAGCTGATCTGATGACATAGACTCTATCAGTACCGGCACTTACATCCTGGTATTTATTAGCATACGGGAAATTAGATCCATCAACCAGAATCATCTGACCTCTTTGATCATCTGCCTCAAAAGAATTAATAAGGTCTGTAGTTGGTGCAAACTCATATCTACCTGTTAGAGATCTTGGATATAGATATTGAGCAATAACGTTTTTATCCTGTTCATTAAATACTACCTCGAAGAGAGATTCAGTATTAGCAGAATTATTGCCAAAGAGAGATGCATACGAACCAGTCAAAGGGTAGGCAGTAACAATCTCATTAGCAAGTGGAATCAATGTATTAAGATCAGTTACATCATTTGTAAGATAAAAACGGTACAGATAGGCTCTCGTGAGTAATGCTTTAGCAGCATCACCAGAGGCATAACCCTGCTTGGCGGCCGGAGTCATTGTCTGGACAGCATATTTCAAGTCGTTAATTACAGCGTTCAAGACATCTATCTTACTGCTGGCAGGTGTATTGATATTATTCAAATTCGTCGTGGCTTGTAGCTTTAGAGGGATTTGCCCCCAATATCTTACGAGATCAAAGTGCATTAAAGCTCTGATAAACTTACATTCACCCTCAACGGATGCCTTTTCAGAATCGGTCATATCAGTTACCGACGGAAGGCGTTCAATGATATTGTTTGCACGGTTAATAGCATCATAAGAGCTAGTCCACATTCCATCAATGACCACATTATTAGATAGGATTTTCTTGTCAGCTATTTGACCATAATCGTAAGTTGTACCAGTCCAAGAAAGGTTATCGGCGGCTAAATCAGCCATCAAAGCCATATTTCTACCGTACGAACCTGCCTGTTGTAGGGCATCATAAGTCCCATTTAAGGCTCTCTCGACGCCTCTTTTGTTTTTGATAGCCTCATTTACATCTATGCTCGCTGTCGGTTCAACATCAAGTATTTTACTGCAAGCAGAGCTAATGATCAGAGCTAGGATAAGATATATACTTCTTTTCATTGTCTTTCAATTTAAAGTTAAAAACCTAATGTTAAACCAGCCATAAATGTTCTGGATTGGGGATAGGTGTAGAAATCTGTTCCTCTACGAAGGTTATCATCTCCTGCATAGTTAACTTCCGGATCCATGCCCGAATAGTTGGTAAAGGTGAACAGGTTTTGTATTGTAAAGAAAGCTCTGGCATTTCTGAGGTGCAACTTAGATACGATTGATTTAGGGAACTTATATGCCAGTGTAACATTTTTTATCCTCAAGAATGATCCATCCTCAAGAAGTCTAGAGGATGCATAGCTATCACCGACTTTTGCCATATTCGTTATATCACCTGGTTTCTGCCAGCGGTCAAGAACAGTTGTTAACTGGTTATCTGACCCTGAAATAGCTTCAGCATAAATCCTCATTCCATTGAAAATATCGTTACCAACGTTGTAACTCAGAAGTACATTCAACTCAAAGTCTTTATAACTAAAGTTGTTTGAGAAGCCACCATAGAAATCGGGATTGGGGTCACCAATAACCATCTTGTCAGCATCGGTTAGTTGTCCGTCTTTATTAACATCTTCATAGACATATTCACCGGTAGTTGGGTCTACTCCAAGCCAATTAAAGCCCCAGAACACGCCAATTGCTTCACCCTCACGAACTGAGTTTGAACCACGACCTACCTCTGGTATAGGCTCACCGTTGTAAAGTTTTGTAACCTTATTACGATTCATTGTGAAGTTAAAATTACTCTCCCATTTGAACTCGCCGTTGAGGTTGACGGTGTTAATAGTTATTTCTAACCCTTTGTTTTCCAATTCCCCAATGTTACTTGTGATGGTAGTAAACCCAGATGATGGAGGTAAAGGTCTATCAAGTAATAGGTCTTTGGTCTTGTTGAGGTAAGCATCAACTGTAACAGTGAGTCGATTGTTAAATGCAGCAAGATCAACGCCAATTCCTAATTGATTAGTGGTCTCCCATTTTAAGTCAGGGTTAGGAAGTTGAGATGGATAAATACCAGATCCTTGATTGTAGTTAGCGCCTCCGCTATAGAGCCCTAATGAGGCAAAATCGGAAATACCATCATTACCAGTTACCCCCCAGCTTGCTCTCAGTTTTAGATCATTCAGTTTTGAATATTGTTTCATCCATTTCTCTTGTGATAAGCGCCAACCTAATGATACGGCGGGGAAGAAACCATATTGGTTGTTCTCTCCGAATTTAGAAGAACCATCATATCTGGCTGTTACCTGAATAAGATATCTGTAATCATAATTGTATTTGAATTGTCCAAACCAGGAATTCATACCTCTATCAGTAGCACTGGTTGAGGCAGCTCTGATAGTACCAGCTGATGTGATATATTGGAAATCTTCATTGGGGAAATCGATAGCCTCTATGTAGCTTGAGCGACGAGCGTACTTTTCAAAACTATAACCCGCTAATGCGTCAATGTTATGCTTTTCATTAATCTGTGTAATATATTGTAGTACATTATTGCTAACAATATTGGTCACTGTTGAATTTCCTTCGATTCCTAGTCCGTTGTATTTCTTACCTTGTCTGGTAAGTACAGGGTCGTAGGTGTGCTCTCTGAGTGTATATACATCGGCACCTAACTTTGTGTTGAAACTTAGTCCTTCAATGATTTTTGCATCCAAGTAGATGTTACCATTTGTCCTGTTTGTGAAAGCCTGATTCACTGTTTCATTTGCAATGGCTACTGGATTGGCGTAAGGCCCTGTTTCATCGTAGTTGCCGTTTGCATCATACACCGGGAAGATAGCAGGAAGAGCGATAGCATTGGGTAGTGGCCCATTTATGGATTGGTCACCTTCAACACGATTATTTTTTGAATAGGTAACAGCAAGATTTCCACCAACTGTGAAACGATTATTGATGGTGTGATCAAGATTTAATCTGCCACTGAAACGTTCATAATCTGTTCCCTTTACGATACCATCCTGATTATAATAGTTACCTGACATGTAGAATCTCGTTTTCTGGTCGCCTCCCGAAATTGATAATTCTGTGTTCATTGTTGGTGCTGTTTGTAACACCTCCTTCAACCAATCGGTATCAATTCCCTGAACATTAGTGCCCATAACTTCATTGTACTGGGCTGCATTTAGGAGCTTTGGTCTTCTCTCCCATGGGAAGGTCTGGAATCCGTATGACATTGAGATGTCAACATCCGTCTTCTTTATTTGCCCCTTCTTTGTTGTAATTAAAATAACGCCATTTGATCCTCTCGAACCATAAATAGCAGTCGCTGAAGCATCTTTCAAAACAGTAAATGATTCAATGTCTCCGGGGTTAAGATCACTCAGGGCATTAATACCTTGTCCTTCGAAACCTACTTGACTGAAATCGCCTGTAATTACAGGAATTCCATCGATTACAACCAGAGGCGCATTACTTGCATTAATTGAGCTTCCACCTCTAAGTCTGATTGACATTGCTGACCCTGGTGTTCCGGAATTCTGGTTAATTTGAACTCCTGAGGTCTTACTCTGTAGAACTCCGTCAATAGTTCTTAGGGGAGTGTTTTTAATCTGCTCACTTCCTACAACTCCAACAGAACCAGTGACTAACTTACGGCTTGTTGTTGAGTATCCAACAACAACGACCTCGCCAAGATCAACCGCTTCATCTGTCATCTGTACTTTAATAGTAGTTTGGTTATTAACCGAAACTTCTTGTTTTTCCATTCCAACCATCGAAATGACCAAAATGCCATTTCCCGGTACTTTTAGCTGGAAGAGTCCGTTAATATCGGTGGTTGTTCCACGCACCGTACCTTTTAATTGAATCGTAACCCCTGGTATAGGGGTTTGGTCTTTTGCCGAAGTAACTGTGCCATTCACAGTTATATCCTGTCCCCAGCTGATAAGCGGAAATAGGATAACAGCAATTAGTGTTAATAATTTATAATTCATAAAAGCTAAATTGGTGATAGTTATCTTATTCTGTTGCGTTAGCTTGCAATGTCAATGGTCTATTTAAGAACTTTAATTTTTAGTGGTGTGATGTCAAATGATAGATGAGTAACCGAGAAACGGTTCTTTTGTTTGGTTGAACGATATAAAAGAGTCTCTTTTGTATTCTTAAGACTAAATTGTACAGCCGTATCTTGACTAATCAGTGTTAAATTGTTTAAAGTCTCTTCTTCTTCACTATGTGTTATAATTTCTCCAACCATGTCAATAAGTGAATAGCCATCGCCACCAAGGGCACCTGTTTGAATAAAGCTGGTTCTCTTGTCTTTTGTCTCTTTTTTTAATAGTGTTTTATCTTTGGCTATAGTAATTTGTCCTTGTTTAAGATCGATTTCATCTCCTTGTTGTAAGATTGATAGTGAGACATTTTTGAAAGAGTATCCTTGATCGTTCTTTATTCCTTGACTCTGTTTTAAGTCAATTACAAGAATGTGATTTCTTCCCCATACCATTCCAGTTCCATTCTTTAAATCTACCTCTAGGGCTGTGTCTTCATCAATTCCTATTGCCTGACTCCATTTTTCTCTGTTTAGCCATGCTGCTAATGTTAATCTGCCTAGTCTAGCCCGCTGACTGAAGTGCTGGTCAACAATGCCGTATGGAAAGAAACCACAGCCTTTTGTTAAGTAGATGCCTTCATGATCGGGTTCTTCTGTCATCTCGATAGAACTAGCTTCGCCATTGATTATAGCTCCTAAAGAGGTTCCTCCACCTATCATTACGATGCTTTGTATAGCTGCTCCGGCACTAGATCCGGCAACTACACCGCCACGGTTAAGAACATCTACAACTGCTTCGTATGCAGGCGTAGGTTTTCCATTTGGAATCAAGAGTTTCATTGTCCTCATCTGATCACCACCGGTAAACCAAACAAGGTTACTCTCCTTGATCTTTTGAACTATTTCGGGATTATTGGCATTTGATGCCCATGTAGATTCATCTATCTCTTTAGTGTCCGGATCATCAACGCATGCAATTTGAATGATTTCACAATTCCAAGGTAAGGCTCCGAATTTAATGCAGTTATTGGCAAATATCTGAGGTCCTGTAGTAGCATATCCGCTGGCACTTGGTATGATAGCAATCTTTGCCTGGGTTGGTCCTCCTGCAAGTTCCAGCATTCGCTTGTAGATAGCTTGGTTAGTGTCCTCTAATGCCCCTCCGACGATCATCAGGTGCCCATTTTGCGCAATTAGATTATATGAAGAGACATAAGTGATGATAAATAATAGTATTGTTAGCTTTTTCATTCTAAGCATTTTGTGTGGTGTGTACTGAGTAAAGGTGATTTTATCAGATATCATTTTAGGTGTCGAAACTTGACTATCGAGCGGCAGTCTTTCAGGAATAGTCTCTTACTTTGTCGGGAAAATGAGTTTAAAGGTCTGAGTGTTTTTTCCGTAAGAGACATTTAACAAAATAACTTGGGGTGAAGTTAAAGCATTTCTTGGAATCGATATATGAGGCATGTAACTTATTCCCGAGTCAATGAGTTTTCCATCTATTGAAATTAGTCTATAGCTAAATGGTAATGATATCTCTGAGAATGTCACTTCATTATCAATTACTGTAATAGAAATTGGATTATGATCTTTTTCAATGTTTTCAATGGCTACACTGTTTCCAACTGTAATCTCTTTAGAATCATCAAACGAGGTAAAGGTCATCTCTGAAAAACCAGCGACTTGCCTAGGTTTAATGCTGGTACTTCCATTGGCTGTTTTTGAACTAAAATCTGCAATAATATCACCATTGTTAGTTAAAAGAAGGACTGGGGCTTTCCCTCCACCTAGTAAGGTTGCTTTTGATCCGTTAGTCGAGTAGCATACGTAATTATCACCCGTTAACCAAATGCCATATTGCAGTGAATCAAGAATCATAGCGTAGGGCAAAGCGGTAATTGTATTCTCATAAAAATCAGAATTGCTGAAGGTCTCCGGAATTATTACGGTGTTTGATAATAGTCCGATTCCGGGCAGGAAATTCATTTTTCCATCATAAGATGCATATTCGGTCTCTAGGTTTGTTACGACCGATTTTCCAATGAATCTGGCATCTGAACCTAGGAAGGCAACCGGCAAGTTTTGACTTTTAATCTGGTTTAGTAGTGTTTGTCCATTCTCGGATTGAAGGAAGGTTGATGCTATATTATCTTCATTCTCAGTAAAAATTACTCTTCCACATGAGAGTATTTGTGATAAAACTGTTGTTGAACTTCCATTGGTTGTTGATGCTATTACCACTATAGCAGATTTTCCAGTCAGTTGTTCTACTTTATTCTTTAGATCTGTAACATAAGCATTGACCTCCTTTGTGATAATCAAAGTAGTTTGGGAAGGTGCTGCCAATTTTGCCCAGAAGTCTAATAAAGTATTGTTATTACCATTTGATCCCTCTCCTCCTGCAACAATGGTCAATAAGCTATTTTCTCCTTTGGTTTTTGGGGTGATTGTTAATGACATGTTTTGGGTAAGGATCTCCATTGTTTTCATATTTACGGTAGATCCTTCAAGAAGTTGGGTGATCCTGACGTTATCGGAAATTAACCTTCCATCATTTTGGGTAAAATTGCTTGGCTCACTTTTAACGATTGTGGCTACCCCCGTTCCGTATACTGTCCCGACTGAAAACTCATCGATGGTCATGCATGTCATGTCATCCAGACCAAGTCCTATGATTTTCGTATTGTCAGTTAGGGCTTTGTTAGCAACAAATGAGATCAATCGAGGCATTCTCCCTCTTTCTGCCATATGGGTATCAAAAATCAGATCGGGGAAAAAATTGAAGAGATCATTGGCTAGTTTAACATATTTGTTTTTTGGATCGATGATGCATTCATCAGGGTAAACGGTACCGTTTTCGGCAGTGAAGAGGGTCTCTGAAAGAATGTGCATTCCGGCTGAGGTTCCACCAATTGTCCCGCCTGAAATGTACACGGCGTTTACGGCCTCTTCTAGTTTTGTGTTTTTGTATTGAGAATAATAGTCCCATTGATCTCCACCGGCAAAGAAGATTACTTGGTAGGTTGTTAAGGAGTCATATAAGGCGGGTTGATTCGCCGTAGTGCTATTGGCTACAATGAAGTCTTTTGCATCTTTGGCATTGCACCAATTCTTAAAGTAGTCTGGATAACCACTTCCTGATGTCGAGATGATGGCAACTCTTTTCCCCTCAGCAGCCCATTTGTATGCAGGCGTGCTCCAACTATTGGTAGTCTCTTTTTCATTGCCCCCTCCAACAATCAAAAATCTACCCTGAGAATAAGAGTTAATGTGAATTACTGACACTAGAACCAAACCAAGAAGTATTCGATATGGTCTGATAACGTTAAGTTTAACTTTAGTGAACATTGTTTTTATTTTAAGTTTTTATATAAGATCGTTAAAATACACTATTTTTAAAAGTGTTTATGAGTTGTTAAAAAATAAATCCTATATGCATAAAAATCTAGTGAAACTTATTAAAGGGGGTGAAGTTTATTCTCCCTCTTATCTTGGAAAAAAGGACATCCTGATAGGTGGTGATAAAATCCTGCAGATCTCAGAGCATATAAATATCAATTTGGAAGATGTCGAGGTGATTGATGCTGAGGGAATGATAGTTGTACCTGGGCTGATTGATGCGCATGTACATATAGCCGGAGCTGGGGGGGAAGGAGGCCCAGCGTCACGTACTCCAGAACTTCAATTAAGCGATTATACCACAGCTGGTGTTACTACGATTATTGGTTGTCTGGGAACCGATGGGGTTACCAGAACTGTTGAGTCAGTACTTATGCGAGCAAAAGGTCTTAATGCTGAGGGCTTATCTGTTTGGATTTATACCGGTTCATATCAACATCCAACTCCTACCATTCTAGGCGATGTTTCTAAGGATATTTCAATGATTCAAGAAGTGATTGGGGTTGGCGAAGTGGCTATCTCTGATCATCGTTCGTCTGTTCCGCCTACAGCTGAGCTGATCAGACTTGCGGCACATGCTAGGGTAGGAGGTATGCTTGGTGGAAAAGCAGGAATTGTGAATCTTCATATGGGAGATGCCAAAGAACCGTTTGCTCCGATTTATAAGGCGGTAAATGAGAGTATGCTTCAGTTCAGACAATTCCTTCCCACTCACTGTAATCGTAATGAGTGGATTTTCGAAGATGCTAAGTCCTATGGCGTAAAAGGATTTGTAGATATAACAACCTCCAGCTATCCATATTATCAGGATGAGGAGATTAAACCCAGTAAAGCCTATAAATTGCTCATCGATTCAGGCGTACCTGCTGAGCATGTTACTTTTACCAGTGATGCCGGCGGTTCTCTTCCCGGCTTTGACCCTGTGACAGGCGAGTTGACCAGTATGGTAACTGCAACTCCTCACTCAAATTTAAAGGAGATGGCAGACTGTGTTCATTATGAAGGAATGAAATTAGATTTAGCCTTGTTACCTGTTACCCTTAATCCGGCAAAAATCCTAAAGCTTAATAGTAAGGGGCGATTGACCTCTGGGGCTGATGCTGATCTTCTTCTTCTTAAACCTGACGATCTTTCTCTGATCAGTACAATGGCGAGAGGTGAATGGATGGTAAAAGATACCGTTATTGTTAAATATGGAAGTTACGAAAGAAGACCTAAATAGGTGATTTTATAAGGAATAGATCTATTAAGACATTGATTTGTATGATCATACAAGTGATTTGTCTTTTTAGGTCTATTTCTGTTTTGGGTCATCTGTCATTCTCGACTAAGAATTTCAGTTTGTGACTTATTTGGAAGAGAGATCTTTTTCGGATTAATTAAATATTACTGCAATTTATTAGTGGAGTTCTATATATTTGTTATGTAGATTACTTGGATGTTTTTTCTATTAAGGTTATCTGCTGTTGATTTTAGATAGGGAAATTACACTTTTATTTAATAAACTTTTTTACAATGAAAACGATTATTCTGGTTGAGGATGAAAAGATGGTTCGAGAGGGATTACGAGATGTCTTAGAGCGTGAAGGTTTTTCTGTTTATGAGGCTCAGGATGGTCTGGAGGCAATGCAATTACTTACAACTGTTAAGCCCGACTTGCTCGTCACTGATATTATCATGCCCGATTCTGATGGTTTCGAGCTGCTTTTTAGTCTTAAAGACTCTGGTCACACTTTCCCAGTTCTTGTAATGTCAGGTGGTGGAAGAATTGGGTCAAATGATTACTTAAAGATGGTACAAGTCATAGGCTATAAGCAGGTGCTTCATAAGCCGTTTTCTATAAGTGAATTTCTGGAGAAGGTAAATGAAATGATTGCTTAATCGGATTAAAACCCATGGCATGGAAATTCAGTCTGATTTATCGCCAGTATATCTCTATTACCACTAATCTAATTTTTTTACATTTCTACCTGCTTATCCATTCAATCATTGAACAAATAGTAGTAGATAAGCAATGAATTTCAACATAAAAAAACAGGACAAACGAAATATATTTCATTTGTCCTGTCTTGGTAGCGGGGACGAGAATTGAACTCGTGACCTCCGGGTTATGAATCCGACGCTCTAACCAACTGAGCTACCCCGCCAAGGGTTTTGAGGAGTGCAAAATTACAAATTTGTTTTTATTCTACAAGCCTTTTTATGCTTTTTGCGATTTTTTACCTGTGATTTTATCTTTATCTACTTCCTAATTTAAGGTTAAAACCCTTGATTTGAGTTAGAAAAACTCCTCCAATGACTAGAGCCATACCCGTAGCTTTTTGAAGTGAAAGTTCCTCATCTAATATCATCCAAGAGAAGAGAGCGGTAAATACCGGGATGAAATTGGTGAAAACTGCTGTCCTGCTCACACCTAGTATACTATTCACTTTGGTATAAAAGATAAAAGCCAATGATGAGGCAAACACAACCAGTAGAATGATTGATCCTAACACTTTAGCCGAAAAGGCTGCAGACAATGTTGAATTCAAATCAAATATTAGGAAGAATGGTAGAAACATCAGACTTCCAATCATGTTTTGCCATGCTACAATTGAAAAGGGTCCATAAGTTGAGGATAGCCTCTTGAGTTTAATTGAATAGGCAATGGCTGCTGAGACGGCAAATAGTAAGCATAGTATTCCAATTATACTGTTTCCGTCTGATCCACTTTGAAAGCCAAGCATGACTAATACACCAAAAAAGGAGATGAAAAGCCCCAGTATGTTTAGAATGGTCAATCGTTCTTTCAATATGAGAAAGGCTGCAACAGGTGTAAATACGGGGATGGTTGAGATAAGTACGGCGCTAATAATCGGACTAGTATACTTTATACCGAAGGTTTCTCCAAGGAAATAGAGGAAAGGGTTAAAGAAGGAGGCTATTAGAAAGTGTTTTAGATCTTCTTTTTTTATGAACTCAAGTTTATTAATAAGCTTTAAGCCAATTAGTAAAATGGCGGAGGAACTAACCAAGCGGATAAAAACCAAAGCAATAGGTTGCAACTCCCCTAAGGCAATTCTAGTCCAAACAAATGAGATACCCCAGAAGATCATCGAGAAGATAATGAGGGTATAGACGTGTGCTGATGGCTTCAAAGTTTTTTTGCGCAAAAGTATTAACTGCGTTTATAAAAAAAAAGCCCCAACTAAGTGTTGGGGCTTTTCTCATTAAATATTTGGAATGTTTATCCTAACAGTTGTTCCTATCCCTGGCGTACTTCTTATAGAGAGAGAGCCTCCAAAAAGATCTACAATTTTTCTTGTAATTGTAAGACCTAGTCCTACACCTTCAGCTTCTTGCCCATCTGTTGAGAGTGTAGAGAAAGCACCAGTCTTTGATATTTGTTCATCAGACATCCCTAGTCCTTCGTCGGCTACGGTAATAACAGTCTTTTCCTGGTCGCTTCCAGAGATAACCTTAATAGGGGTTCGTTTTGGTGAATAGAGCATTGCATTTTCTATTACTTCACTAACCAACGTTTTAAGGAGATCAAATGGGATTTTTACGGCATTATGAGCCTCTAGATGAAGTTGTAGATCGGCCTGACGACCATATCGTTGAGCTAACTCATTTATAGCATCCTGAATGGCTGGATGGCTATCAGAAGCACCTTGTTTTTTTAATAGATCAGATGTGGTTGGGTTGAAAATAGCAGCCTCAAGCTGATAATAGAGAAGCGTCTTATGAACGATCCCATTGAGTTTAAGCCCGGCTTTGAAGATTAGCGACATGAATTCAGCTATCTCGGGTTTCTCCATATTGGCATATTCTGTCATGACCAATTGCGAGAAACCTATCACTGCCTTAAGTGGTTCTTGAATAACACGTGTAATGGGTGTTCCCATATTTCGTGTCAGTTCGTTAAGTTTTTCCTCACTCTTTTGCTTAAATTCATGTGCTCTGTTAATGCGAGCCTCAACTGCGTTAATAAGCTCATCGATTGTAAAAGGTTTTGCTATGTAATCATCTGCTCCAAGAGCCATTCCCCTACGATGGTCTTCTCTGGTGTTCTTTGCAGTGAGGAAAATGAAAGGGGTAGTGGCAGTACGAATATCCTTTCTTAATCTTTCTAATACCTCATAACCGTCTAATTCTGGCATCATTATATCACAAATGATCAGATCAGGTGTATTAGCTAAGGCGACATCAACTCCTATCTTCCCATTTTCAGCAGTAGAGACCTCGTAATCTTCTGTCTCAAGTATCTCTTTGATGTTATTTCTTACATCCTCAGTGTCTTCAATAACAAGGATCTTCTTAATTGTATTCATTGTTAGTCTGTTATTTGTTTGATGTCAGCACTTTTATTAATTCTTCATGTTTAAATGGTTTGCTAATATAGTCATCCATACCGGCTTTTATGCATAACTCACGGTCTCCCGGTTTAACATTGGCCGTTACTGCTATGATCCTAGGATGTTTCGCTATTGGAGAATAGGCTTCAAAATCTCTAATTTTGATAGTAGTTTGTATACCATCCATCTCAGGCATCTCTATATCCATCAAGATTAAATCATATCTGTGTTCAATGTATTTTTGCAAGGCTACCTTTCCGTTCTCGGCTACATCGACTGTATATCCTAGTCTTTCAAGCGTTGCTTTTGCGACTTTTTCATTAATGATGTTATCTTCAACTAACAAGACAACGGGTTTCTCACTTTGAGATGTCTCTGTGTTGATGGTGGGTCGAATAGGGGCTTTTTCCGCAAGCTTTTCGATAATGTGATATAACTCATGAATCTTTACAGGTTTACTCAGAATGGCATCAATTCCGTACTCTTTAAACTCTTGATAGGTTAGGGGCATAGCTGTTGAAGAGACCAAGATGAAACGTGTCTTGGATTCAGGATTTGCTTTTTTGAACTCAAGAATTCCAGATAAGGAGGTGGCAGTTGGATATCTTAGGTTTAGTAGTACTATTGGATAGTGAGTCTCTTCGGTCTTAAGTAGTTCAAAAGCTTGATTTACTGTCTCCACCTCTTTTGGTCGCATCTCATAAAATTGCATATACTGCCTGAAGATGGCTCTTGAATTCGGATTATCATCAACTATTAGCCCCTTTAAATTGGGTAGTTTCATTATGTGAATCCCCATTGCTTCACTAGAAGGTTCTTCGCTGTTGGCTACTAAGGTAAACCAAATGATATTCCCTCTTTCTGATGATGGCTCTAATCCTAAAGCCCCATCTATCCCTTTAACTACTTTTGCGAGTGTTTTGATTTTATGCTCACTGTTCTGATCAATAAGATCTAACAGATTTACCTCCTCTGGAAGCTCTTCATTGAGCAACTCTTTAAAACGCTGAGGAATGATGGGCACTCCATTATCAATAAATGAGATCTTTAAGGATGATATATTTCCTGTCTGCTTTACCAACTCGCATTTTAACGAGATCTCAGTAGTATTCGGACGATAAATTGCCAGTCTCAGAAAACCAGTAATTGCTTTTCGGATTGCTGGTTGGTTCAGATAAAGAGTGTGAGGTATCTTTGTGTCTGTATAGAGATTTAGTTTAATCCTTTGCTCTGTTGCCTTATCACTAATCATATCGATAATGTCTCCTGTTAGGTGATGAAGATTGACTGGCGTTGTCTCTCCATTCCTTTCAAGATCTGATATCTCGACGTAATCACTGATTGCAGCCAACATATTTGAGGATGAGACATCCAAAAGGTTAATAAACTCCTCTTGCTTATCAGTTAGATTAGTGTACTTTAAAAGCTCCGTCCCTCCGGTAATTCCATTTAACGGCGTTCTCAATTCATGGCTGAGGTTTCCCAGGTATATATCTAGATTTCTAATCGTATCATCCTTAAATCTACTGAGCTTATCTTTCTCTTCCTGAATCTGTCTTCGAAGTTTAGTTCTGCTCATGACTAACCAAAAGAAGAATACGAGCATAGTGAATCCTACCAGTGCCGTTAGAACCTGTTTAGTAATCCGTAGTCTCTCATTTTCGCTCTTAATAATGCTCATCTCATTAAGCAAACGATCATGTTCGGTCGAACTATAACCCCCGCTTTCCTTAGTATCAATGAACTGCTTTGTAGTTGGGTGACCTGTAAAAGCGAGGTTAGTTCCATAGATCAAATTAGTAGCTAAGAGTAGGAAGCTAAAGAGACTAAGTTTAACTAACTGAATTATTGATCTGTTTATGTGTTTTAAATTCATCTGGCTCTCCACTTTTCTAGTTTATATCTTCTATTTGAAACATACCAATAAGTGAATTGTTTTCTCACTCGATATTCAAATTGGTAATAAACACGTTGATATGGGTAAAAGTACTATATTTTACCCATTTTGAAAAGCCTGATGCGGCTAGTTTCTATTCAGTTTTCAATTATTTGGACTAATGGTTGTGTATTTTGAATACCCCTGATGTGATAAGGGATAAAAAAAGCCCCCGAAATTAATTTCAGGGGCTAACATCCGCAGAGATTTGAAGAAAGACCTTTTAGCAGATGTCTTATTTGTAACTTAATTCACCTGATCCACGATGGGTAACTTTTTTAACTTTAGGGTTACCGTAGATGATCATATCGCCTGATCCATAAGCCTCTGCTTTGATCTCATCTGAGGCATAGACTTCAACTTCTCCTGATCCTCTTAATGAGACACTACTTGTTTGAGCTTTAAGATCTTTTAAACTAGCATCGCCTGAACCTAAGACTTCAATATCTGAACTTTGCGTTGCTCCGGTAATTGATACATCACCCGATCCTTGTATCCTTGCGATTAGTTTCTCTAATTGCACTGCTTTGGCCTCAAAATCACCGGATCCAACGATAGATATATCAAGGTTACCTCTTAATCCTTTCAGATCGGTGTCACCTGAACCTCTGATCTCAACTTTTGTATTTGTAGATTTAAGATCAAGATCAACATCCCCCGACCCATAAATATCTATCTTAAGATCTTGCGCTTCAATTGTTCCAATTGATGTGACATCACCTGACCCTCTGATTTGGAGCTCTTTCAAACTAGGTAAGGTAACGGTGGCGCGTAATACTTTAATGTTTCTATAGCTTCCTCTTTCTAGTCCAATGGTCAGCCTACCACCTGTTACTTCTGTTCTGACTTTCGAGATAATATCGTTGTCAGCTTCTACAACGATGCTGCACTCGGAACCCTGTTTTAGTATGATGTCAACGCTGCTATTGCTTTCAATGGAAGAAAACTTTCCGGGATTTCTGTTTTCTTTAGTAGTTTGTCCAAATAGACTAACACCGGTTACCAACATGATGGCTTGTAAAAGACCAATTAAGATTATTTTCTTCATATTATTTGAGTTGTTTTGCTTTCAAGTATGACATTCAACTATCAAAAAAGTTACACTAATCTCTCTCTTTTTTTCAAAAATTAGATTAAGAGGTGCTTTAGTATCAAGTTCCCACTAAAACGCCTTACTATAGTTCTTTATATATTACTACCTACGATGGTATTACCCTAGCAATGTTACAATCATACAAGATATGCCAATAGCCAAACCTCTCTGTCTTAAAGCCGAAATACTAACCACCCTAAATAAAAAGAGAGAGAGCCTCCCGGGTACTCTCTCTTGAAAATTTTAGGAATGGAGATGTTACTATATTAACGCGCAGATTCTAAAGCAATTTCACAAGATGTTTTATCAGAACTAACCTCAAGTTTCTCTATTAAACTCTTATTGTAAGAGATTAAAGAGCAGATGAGGGTATACTTTCCTGGTTTTAGCTGAGGAATGCTAAAGTTACCATCAAGGTCAGTGTAGACCTTAGTGTTCGTTCCTTCAATTGTAATTTCAGCACCTGAAAGTGTTTCTCCGGTTAGAATATCGGTTACTTTTCCACTTATAGCACTCTGAACCGCTGGAGCTGGTTCTGCCGGAGTAGCTGTTTGTGTAGAAACTCCCTTTGATAAATCTTTTCCATCATTATCGTTATGACTTGCAGCTAAAACCATGTTTGCTGAAAGTGATAAACAGAAAATAACCAGAATTGAGGAGAGAATGTTTTTCATTTTTATGACTTGATTTAATATGTTTTCGTTACTTTCGGCTGCCCGTTTTGAAAGATTCTACCTATCATTTTTTGTTGGGGTAATCTTATAGCAAGACCAATGTTTCAGAGGCAAAAGTATACTCTCTTTTTAGTACGTGGGTTAATCATCTGTTATAGGTATGTTAAATGATTATGAACAGATTGCTCGTTGATTATTGTAATCCTTGTCCCAGAAGGATTACGGATTTAAAATGGCATACCTTTGTACATCATTGATATGAAATCTTTAACAGGATGCGAATAAAGTTTAAGCTATTCTATCGTAAAGAGTTGTTAGTCCCTACCTGGCAAGGGGCTTTGCTTTTTGTGCTCATGTTTGCTCTGTTGGTTTGGTTGCTTTTCACAAATGCTGTGAGTTTTCTTTCTCCGCAGAAGCCCGTTACGACTAAAATACTTATTGTAGAGGGTTGGGTAGATGATCTAGCATTGACGACGGCTGCCGACTTTATTAAAAAAGGGGGCTTTACAATGGTTTGTGTCACAGGTCAACAAGTTATGCAGGGTAAGTATTTGCTTGATTATACTTCAACTGCTGAGGTTGCCTATAATACGCTCTTAAAACTCGGCGTTGATTCAACAATTTTACATTGTATTCCGTCTGCCCCTGTTACAAGAAACAGGTCGGTGGCCTCGGCTCAGGCTTTGGCGATATGGCTAAGATCATCCGGAGTAAAGCCAGGTAATATTTTATTGCTTTCACAGGGGGTACACTCAAGAAGAAGCTGGCTGATTTTTAAGAAGACATTGCATCCAGATGGATGGAACACAGGTGTTGTGACCTATCAAGATGATACTTATGATGGTGGCAGATGGTGGAGGTCGTCTCGTGGCACTCGGGCGGTAATTTCAGAAGGGCTTGCCTGGCTTTATGTTTCGCTATTTGGTCCGTCTGATTGACCCGTAATTAATGCTCTTAACTGGTCTATAAAGGATTGTTTCTGTTTTAATTCTTCCTCAAGCTGTTCAATTCGGTTTTGGTTTTGAGCAGAAACAATCGAATTATTATTAAGTATCTCTATCTCCTTTTGCAGGGATGCTAGCTCAATTTTAAGGTTTTCTCCTTCGGCAACACTTTCTTTCAGAGAGGCTCTTAATGTGTGCACTGTCTGTTTTAAATGGTCGTTTTCTTGAAATTCTGAATTGATAACTCTTGGATCAGGCAGATTTGGCAGTTCCTCAGAGTTTAATTTTAATAGTGCCTCTTTAAGTTGTTGTTCAAGTGCGAATTTTCCTGCTTTTAGATCATTTATCTCAATTTGAAGTTTCTCAATCTCTACATTGAGATGCTCGGTGCTTTCTCTGTTTCCCGATCCGGTTATGGTAGGCCAAAGATCATTTCTTGCCTTTAGTTTATTAAGTTCATCTGCTACTTTCTCATACTGCTCTGAGTAGGCTATTCGGGTCTGTCTCTCCTTAGCCAGAACCTTGTTAAGATTTTCAATCTCAGTTGCGGTATTGTTATGCTGTAATGTCATCTCTGTTAACAATCCGGAGATATCTTGAAGCCGCTGTTCATATTCTTCATTTATCTTTTTTAGTGTTTCGTCAGGTTCAGGCTTTTTAGATAGTGCCTCTATTTCTTGTGATAGTTTTTTTTGTTTCATAAACAGCTTAATGGCAATAAGAGAGAGTATTGATATAAGTATGAGAAGTGTGAAGAAGCCATAATGGCTCCAGCCTATTCGTCCCTGACTTTTGTTGAAATTAGGTTTATCCGGGTTTATACCTAACGAATCGAGTTTGATAATTAAATTTTTATGGATCAATCGCTGATTGGTATACATATCAGCATAGATGACATTTATGGTACTGTCTGCCGTTGCAACTAATTTGTAATTGTTAAGCAGACCAATTAGGTTACTATAGGATGCTCCTTTCATTGAATCATTGATTGCCTCAATCTGTTTTAAGCCACTCTCTTTTAGCTCAAATGCCTGATTGAGTTTTAAATTGAGGAGGCTATCATTTTCTGCGATAACCTGAAAATGAGTTGCTATAAGAATTAATAATATAGAGCAAAATGTCTTCATGTGATAATAATTTGGTATTCAGCGGTCACATGTGATATGCCTGATTGAAGTGTCACTTCTTTATTTTTGACCCATCTAGGTGCCATCTGGTTTGGCAGATGTTGGGGCATTATCCACAATTCTACATAATTAATCATGGCAAGTAAAGGTAATAAATGTTTATTTCTTATCCTTGAGCCTAAGGTGAACAATAGCGCCATAAGAGTAGAACTAATTTTTAAAAATCGGTTACATTTGTGTTTTCTAACCTTAGAATTAGGCAGAACTTATTGGGATTTTAGAAATCATGATTATATATCAATTTAGATTTCTTTAAAGCGAAACATGTAATTACTATAGATCAATAAATTACTATATGAGAAGCAAAACTCTAATCTTAATTTTTGCCTTATGGGGCATCCTGCAATCAATGTCAGTGAAGGCATCTGTTTTTGAACTTAAGGTTAAAATCAAGAATGCACCTGATACGGCTCTCCTTTTAGCGCATTACTATGGTGAAAAGCAATATGTTGATGACACTGCTTTTAGAACAAAGGATGGGTGGTATATATTTTCTGCTGATTCTCTGATTCCAGGAGGGATGTATATTGTTGCCGGACAAAATAAGTCGAGGTATTTTGAATTGCTTATCGACAAGGAACAGAAAATCACTGTTGAGGCTGCCTTACCTGACATCCCTTTAACTATGAAGATCAAGGGGTCAATTGATAATGAAAGGTTGTATAGCTATATACAATATTTAGCCGGGAAGCAGAAAGAGGTGAATGATCTTAGAAAAACGAAGGAGAGATTGGATCCCAAAAGCGACTCATCTGCTATTATAGATAAACGGCTTGGAGCGATTGATATTGAAGTGAAAGATTATATTTCAAACTTCATAGAGAAGAATAAGACAAACTTTGCAGGTTCATTTATTGCTGCTCAGCAAGAGCCTGCTATTCCGCCTACTCCGTATAAACCCGATGGCTCAGTTGATTCTACAAAGCTATATCTGCTATATAAAAATAGCTTCTTCTCGAATCTTGACCTTGGAGATTCTCGACTCCTCAGAACACCCGCTTATCATGCCCGATTAAACAGATACTTCTCTCAGTTGGTTGTTCAGAGCCCTGATTCGGTTATGAAAGAGGTTAATAATCTTCTTCCAATCGTGAAGAGATCCAGAGATACCTACCGGTATTTTGTTTGGTATATCACAACCTATTCTGAGAAAAGTACCATTATGGGTATGGATGCTGTTTTCGTAGAGATGGCTGATCGGTTCTACTCTTCAGGTGAGATGGACTACTGGATTAATAAGACGGTTAAAGCCAATGTGTTGAAACGTGCTAACACTCTGCGTCCAATTCTGATAGGAAATCCGGCACCTGAACTTATGATGCTTGATACAGCGATGCGTCCTGTCTCTTTACATAGTGTAAAGGCCAGATATACTTTACTTCTATTCTGGGATCCGGAATGCGGACATTGCAAAACGGAGATTCCTTTGGTTATTGATTTTATGAAAAAGGATAAGAACCGTTTTAACCTTGAGGTATTTGCCGTTTGTACCGATACCAATATGAGGAAAATGAAGGATTATATAAAGGAAAAGAAGATGCCTTTCATAAACGTGAATGGCCCCAGAGCTTATACCCCTTTCTTTAAGGATTTATATGATGTCTTTAGTACTCCCGTTCTATATCTGCTTGATGAGAATAAAAAGATTATTGCAAAGCGGCTAACGGTGGATGTACTTGAGTCTTTCCTTGAACGATACGAAGCTAAATTGAGAAAAGAGAAATAAAAGTTACTCGTTAAGAGCATATCTTCCCCGAAAGTGATTATAGATGTTTTATAATCTGCTTTCGGGGAAGATTGTTTTTACGTCAATCCCCAGATATTCACTAACTATAACTAAGAACTCACTTAATATCATAGCTGTCGCACCCCATATTGCTTGCTTTGACACTGCGTAACAGGGGGCTTTAATCTCTCCTGAAAAGGTACTAAAGGTTAGCGTTTCACGCTGAGATGGGTCGAGAAGGTCTCTTAACTTGATGATATGAATAGAGTCGACCTCATTATTGTCAGGTTTTAACGGAGGAAATTCATTGATGTGAGCAACTACAGGTCTGACGATATACCCGGAATGAGGAATAAAAAGAGGGGTCATAGATCCTAAGAACTTTGGGGAATCCAGAGGTAATCCGACCTCTTCAAAGCTTTCGCGTTTGGCTGTCTCCCATTCTGAACTATCTTCTTTCTCTTTTTTTCCTCCGGGAAAGGCCATCTGTCCACTATGTACACCATCATATTCAGGCCTCTTAATTAAGATTATAGAGGGCTCCT
Organism: Sphingobacteriia bacterium; assembly: GCA_021286705.1. GTDB lineage: Bacteria > Bacteroidota > Bacteroidia > Bacteroidales > TTA-H9 > JAJTBW01. The sequence continues at coordinate 437 of JAJTBW010000003.1, read as the reverse complement.
GATCTTGTGTTACCAATCCGATTAAAACAGCTGAGTCAATGGCGGTAACTCCTTCTGGTATTGTCATTCTCTCTTCTCTTAATGGAGGAGCCATGAGTAATTGTGCAGCTTTTCCAGGAAGGGCTTTCGTTAATCTTGTTTTCAGCCAAATGGCTAATTGGTCGAGATCTATTGTGTTTAATGAAATGGTTGTCATAATGTAAATATCGTAGAAATAACAAAGAAAACCTATTCTTGTTTAATAAACGTTAACGAAATGAAATAGCTAATCCTCTGATTTTATGTTTCTTCCGGATGCAACCGCCCATTCATTCCAAATTTCTCCTGCCAGTCCCAAATAGTCATGCTTTCAACTCTCTGATATTCAGCACGCCTAAAGCATCCCTCTTATATCCCTCTTATATCTCTCTTATGACGCTCTTATGTTCTCTTATGTT